>NZ_JBBKBA010000001.1:2200000-2500000 GCF_038404985.1 Ferrovibrio sp. MS7 | reverse complement strand
AAATCGGCTCCCGCCCCGCCCCATTCCTCCGGCACGCCCATGCCGAGCAGGCCAAGCCCGCCCATCTCGCGCAGCAGTTCCAGCGGCGGCTTGGCGCTGCGGTCACGTTCCTGCGCCCCCGGCGCCAGGCGGTCGCGGGCGAAATCGCGCGCCATGTCGCGGATCATGCTCTGGTCCTGGCTCAGCATGGTTAGTTCTCTCCCGTTTGCTTCACGCCCAGGCTTTTCGCCAGATCGGGCAGGTCTTCCACCGCCAGCGGCTTGCCGGCCTTGGCGCAATAGAGCGCATCGAGGCGCAGGTTGCCCTCGGTCATCGGTTCAGCCTTGGCCTTGCCGTTCGGTGGCTCGGCTGGCTCGGCACTCGGGGCGTAGAGCCCGAGGCTCAGGCATTCGCGTACGCCAAGCGAAAAGCGCCGGGCCGTCGCCAGCCCCAAGCCGGTGAACAACACCCGGTCGGCCTGATCGAGCGGTTTCAGCGGCGGCGTTTCCAGGCCCTTCAGCAGCGTGGCCGCGCTCTTTTGCAGATCGACGCGGCCACCGATGTAATGCTCGCTGTCGGTGAAATCGCGCAGGCCGGCCAGGGCGAAGGCGCCACCGGTTTCCTGTGCCTTCCAGAAATAGCGCTCGACGCGGTAGCCAATCGAGCTGGCCATCGCCTCCGCCTTTTCAGGATGCGCCTGCAGGCCGGGCGCGCGCCAATGCAGCCGCGCCTCGGCACCGCGCAGCACCTGCCAGCGCTCATCTGCGTGCAGAGCAGTTGCCAGCAGCGTGGCGATCAGGCAGCCGAGAACAAGCCAGGCGCGGGTCACGCGGTCTCCTGGAAGATTTCACGGCCGATCAACATGCGGCGGATTTCAGACGTGCCGGCGCCGATCTCGTAGAGCTTGGCATCGCGCAGCAGGCGGCCGGTGGCATTGTCGTTGATATAGCCGTTGCCGCCGAGAATCTGGATCGCATCCAGCGCCGCCTTGGTCGCCTTCTCGGCGGCAAAGAGAATGGCGCCGGCAGCATCCTTGCGCGTGGTCTTGCCCTTGTCGCAGGCTTTCGCCACGGCATACACGTAAGCGCGGGTCGCGTTCATCTCGGTATACATGTCGGCCAGCTTGGCCTGGATAAGCTGGAAGGTGCCGATCGGCTCGCCGAACTGTTTGCGGTCATGCACATAGGGCACCACGATATCGAACGCCGCCTGCATGATGCCGATGGGACCGGCGGCGAGCACGGCGCGCTCGTAATCCAGGCCGCTCATCAGCACGTTGACGCCACGACCGACCGTGCCGAGCACATTCTCCTCCGGCACTTCGCAATCCTGGAACACCAGCTCGCCGGTTTCCGAGCCGCGCATGCCGAGCTTGTCCAGCTTCTGCGCGATGGAGAAGCCCTTGAAGCCCTTCTCGATCAGGAAGGCGGTGATGCCGCGCGGGCCGGCGGCCGGATCGGTCTTGGCATAGACCACCAGCACATCGGCGCTGGGGCCGTTGGTGATCCACATCTTCGAGCCGTTGAGGATGTAGCGGTCGCCCTTCTTGTCGGCGCGCAGCTTCATCGACACCACGTCGGAGCCGGCATTCGGCTCGCTCATCGCCAGGGCGCCGAGATGCGCGCCAGAGATCAGTTTCGGCAAGTAACGCCGCTTCTGCTCGGGCGAGCCGTTGCGGCTGATCTGGTTGACGCAGAGATTGGAATGAGCGCCATAGGACAGGCCGACGGAGGCCGAGCCACGGCTCACCTCCTCCATGGCGATGACGTGTTCGAGATAGCCGAGGCCGGAGCCGCCATATTCCTCCTCCGCCGTGATGCCGTGCAGGCCGAGTTCACCCATCTTCGGCCACAGGTCGCGCGGGAACTCGTCGGTACGGTCGATTTCGTCGGCGCGCGGCGCGAGTTCCGCATCGACAAAGGCGCGGGTCGACTGGCGCAGCATGTCGGCGGTTTCACCGAGGTCGAAATCCAGGGTGGGATAGCTGTTGGAGATCATGGCGGGGTTTCCTCAAGACTCTTCAAAGCGGGCGGGACTTTAGCCTGCCACCAAGTGACTGTCATTTCCTGGCGGGTATCACTTTTTAGGCGGGGCATCTGGGCGCCCAAGCAGGCACATCATGGTGGCCAGGCCGGTGGCGCAGGCGACCTCACGGCCCCCTTGGATGCCCACCACGTCCATGGTGCAGATGGTCAGGGTGCGGCCATGTTTGCTCACCTGGCTGCGCGCCAGCAGGCGGTCGGCATCGGCCGGCGCCAGCAGGTTCAGCTTGTATTCCACGGTCAGCACCGTGGCGTCAGTGGGAAACAGGCTATAGGCGGCATAACCTGCGGCGCTGTCGGCAATCATGCCGACCATGCCGCCATGCACGAAGCCATGCTGCTGCGTCACCTCATGGCGCCGCAGCAGTTCCACCTCGCAGAAGCCGGGCTCGATCCGGCTCATGGTGGCGCCGATCAGATGCATCGCCGGCTGGCGGTTGAAGCTGTCGCGGCAGCGGGCGGCAAAATCCGGGTCTTTGGGAATAAACGCCGTCATGCGGCGGCTCCCTGGGCCAGATTCTGTCCTGGCGTTGGCAGGCCAAAGGCCGAGGCCACGCCGGCGGCAAATGCAGCCGGAAACGCCCGGGCGCGGCGGCTGTTCAGGTCGAGGCAGACACCAGTCAGCCGCGCCGCCATCGCTATCCTGTCATCGCCCACGCGCACCAGCCGGTGGCGGAACACGATCTTGCGCTCGGCGATGGTTTCCACCCCGGTTTCCATCCGCACCAGATCGCCGCCGCGCAATTCGGCCTGGTAGTCGATCTCCGCCCGCACCGCGGCAACGCCCAGATTCTCCTCGGCCGACCGGGCACGGTCGAGGCCATGCATGGCCAGGAAGGCAAAAGCGGCATCGCCAAGCCAGCCCATATAGTGACTGACATTGACATGCCCGAGATGATCGCAATGCCAGGCCTGGGCCATCAGGCGCAGGGTTTCGACGTAACGGTCCGTCATGGCGGCCTCCGGGATCGGTTTCCTCGCCCGCAATGCTAGCCAGGCAGCAGGAATAGAGGAAATCGATTGTTTTTATCTGGGGAATAGGCTTTCTCTATGCCGCATGAACATCAGCCAGATCCGCTATTTCATGGCCGTGGTGGAAACCGGCAATTTCACCAAGGCGGCCGAGCGTGCCAACATCACCCAGCCGACACTTTCCGCCGGCATCAAGCGCCTGGAGGAAGACCTCGGCGCCGCCCTGTTCGAGCGCGGCCGGGGCGCGGCGCTGACACCGGCCGGCGCCCGCTTCCTGCCGCGCGCCCGGGTGATGCTGCAGGAATGGACCGCCGCGCGGCGTGAATTGCGCCAGACCAGGCCGGCGCGGCAACGGCTGCGGCTTGGCCATATGCCCGGTCTGCCGCTGCGTGGCCTCTCCAGCCTGCTCGGCGGTTTCGCCGCAGCGCAGCCGGACGTAGCCCTGGAAACCCTGGAGGCGCCGCCGGCCACGCTCAAGCGGCGGCTGGAGCTTGGCCGCCTGGATGCCGCCCTGCTGCTGCTCACCGAGAATGCCGGCGACACGGCCTTACCGATGTTCCGCCAGCGTTATCGCCTGGTGGTGCCGGCAAGGCATCCGCTGGCGCACCGTGCCAGCGTGCGCATCGCTGAACTGCATGACCAGGCTTTCGTGATTCACCCCGATGCGGCGGTGATGCCGATGAGCGAACAGCTTTTCGCCCAGCATAATGCCCGCCCGCGCATTGTCGGCAAGGCGGAAAGCGATGCCGCCCTGCTGGCGCTGGTGGAAGCCGGCTTAGGCATCGCCATTGTGCCGCATTGGCTCAGCCATTCCGAAGCGGTGGCCAGCCTGAGCTTACCGGAACTGAAGCTGTATCACCGCATCGGGCTGCTGTGGCAGGGCGAACCCGGCCCGGCACTCAGCCTGCTCACCGCCTATGCCGCCGGCCATACCTGGAGCATGGCCGAGACGCCGATCGGGCATTGAGCCGCCGCTAGCCCTGGTGCAGCGACCGCAGGCTCTTGCCCATCAGGCCATCGGCATGGTCCTGCGCATCGACCACAGCGACGGCGCTCATGTTGACCAGGCCACGCACAGTGACATTGCGCGACACGATATGCGCCGAGCGCGCCATGCCCATCAGGATCGGGCCGACATAGAAGCCCTGCTCAAGCTGGCGCACCAGGTTGGCGGCGATATTGGCCGCTTCCAAGTTCGGCATGATCAGGATATTGGCGGCGCCGCTGAGCTTGTTGTTCGGCATCGTCTTTTCGCGGATCGCGGCGGACAGCGCGGCATCCGCCTTCATCTCGCCCTCAATCTCCAGATCGGGGAATTCCGCCTGCAGCAGGCGCACCGCATCGCGCATCTTGCGCGCGGCGACGGAATTGGATGAGCCGAAATTTGAATTGGACAGCAGCGCGATCTTCGGCGTAACGCCAAAGCGCAAAGCCTCTTCCGCCGCCAGACGGGTGATCTGCACCACTTCCGGCACCGTCGGATCGGCCGCGACATTGCTGTCGGCGATGAAGATCACACCCTGCGGCAGCACCAGCAGCTGCATCGCGGCCGGACGCGACACGCCGGTACGCAGGCCCAGCACATCGAGCAGATGCGGCAGATGGTGGTCATACTGGCCAACGGCGCCGCAGATCATCGCATCGGCATCGCCGCGATGCACCGCCATGGCGGCGATCACTGTGGTATTGGTGCGGATAATGGTGCGGGCATCGTCGGGCGCCACGCCACGGCGGGCCATCAGGTTGAAGTAACCGGTCCAGTATTCGTTGTAGCGGTCGTCGCGCTCGGGATCGACCAGTTCGACATTCTCGCCGAGCTTGAGGCGCAGGCCGAGCTTCTCGATGCGGCGCTCCACCACGCTGCGGCGGCCGATCAGGATCGGCAGCGCCAGCTTGTCGTCGGCCACGATCTGGGCCGCGCGCAGCACGCGCTCGTCCTCGCCCTCGGCATAGATCAGACGCATGGCACGGCTTTTCGCGCGCTCGAAGATCGGGCGCATGATGAAGCCGGTGCGGTAGACGAAGCGCTCCAGGCTCTGGCGGTAGGCTTCAAGATCGGCGATCGGGCGCGTCGCCACGCCGCTTTCCATTGCCGCCTTGGCCACCGCCGGCGCGATCTCCAGGATCAGGCGCGGGTCGAACGGTTTCGGGATGAAGTAGTCCGGGCCGAAGCTGATATCCTGGTCCGGGCCATAGGCGCGGGCCACCACATCGGAAATCTCGGCCATCGCCAGATCGGCGATGGCACGCACGGCGGCCATTTCCATCTGGGTGTTGATGGTGGTGGCGCCGACATCGAGCGCACCACGGAACAGGAACGGGAAACACAGCACGTTGTTGACCTGGTTCGGATAGTCCGAACGCCCGGTGGCCATGATCACGTCCGGCCGCGCCGCCTTGGCGATTTCGGGCAGGATTTCCGGCGTCGGGTTGGCCAGTGCCAGGATCAGCGGCTTCGGCCCCATCTTGGCCACCATCTCCGGCTTCAGCACGCCGCCGGCGGAAAGGCCTAAGAACACATCGGCGCCGGCAATGGCGTCGCCGAGCGTGCGGTGGTTGGTCGGGCGGGCATAGCGCGCCTTGAATTCGTCCATCTGCTCGGTGCGGCCTTCATAGACCACGCCGACGATATCGGTGACGACGATGTTCTCGCGCTTCATGCCGAGTTCGACCAGCAGGTCGAGGCAGGCCAGCGCCGCGGCACCGGCACCGGAGGCGACCAGGCGCACGTCTTCCATGGTCTTGCCGACCACGCGCAGGCCGTTGAGGATCGCGGCGGCGACCGTGATCGCGGTGCCGTGCTGATCGTCATGGAATACCGGGATGTTCATGCGGGCGCGCAAGGCGCGCTCCACCACGAAGCATTCCGGCGCCTTGATGTCTTCCAGGTTGATGCCGCCGAAGGTCGGTTCCAGGGCAGCGACGATCTCGACCAGCTTTTCCGGGTCGGTCTGGTTCACCTCGATGTCGAACACATCTATGCCGGCGAATTTCTTGAACAGCACCGCCTTGCCTTCCATCACGGGCTTGGAGGCAAGCGGGCCAATATTGCCAAGGCCGAGGACGGCGGTGCCATTGGAGATCACGGCAACCAGATTGCCGCGCGCGGTCAGCTCGGCGGCCTGGGCCGGATCGTCGGCAATGGCGCGGCAGGCGGCGGCGACACCGGGGCTGTAGGCGAGTGCAAGATCGCGCTGGGTAGCCAGCGGCTTGGTGGCCGCGATCTCAAGTTTACCCGGCCGCGGCAGCCGGTGATATTCGAGGGCTGCGCGATCAAGCTCGTCTGTCATGTGTCTGGTGCTTCCGGGAAGGCCCCGGCGGTCTACCCGCTGCGGGGGCAAATAATGGTGCGGTCGAAAAGACTCGAACTTTCACGGCCTTTCGGCCACAGCGACCTCAACGCTGCGCGTCTACCAATTCCGCCACGACCGCAAACCGGGCGACGCGGGGGTGTAGCAAATCCTCACCCCGCCTTCAAGGACCCTGGCGGACCGATTTGGGCAAATTAGTCATCCGACCCATTCGCGTCAGTCATCCGACATGGTGTCGGTGATCGAGACCGCCACCTTCTCGCCGGAAATCACGATTTCGCCCCGGGCAATCAGCTTGTTGTTGGCGAAAATCCAGGCATGGTCGTCGACGCTGGCATCCAGTTCGATGACGGCGCCACGGCCCACTTTCAGCACTTGGTGGATCGGCATGGTGGCCTTGCCGAGCACGACCGAAATCTCGACCGTCACATCGTTGACGGCATTATTGGCGGGCATGGCAAACCTTTCCCCGGCCTTTCCTTCGGCAGCCGGCGCCGCTACATAGCCCCTGCTACATAGCCGCTGTCTGGTTAGTATATGGTAAATCCATGCAAGTGATACCCCCTGCTTCCGACCGCCTGGAAACCGAGGCCGGCGCCATTGACTGGGCCGTCAGCGACGCCCCGGTGCCTTACCTGGAAGCCGTGGCGGCCATGGAGGCCCGGGTCGCCGCGATCCATGCCGGCCAGGCCAATGAGATGATCTGGCTGCTGGAGCACCCGCCGCTCTACACGGCCGGCACCTCGGCCAAGCCCGGCGACCTGCTGGATTCGCGCTTCCCGGTCTTCGCCACCGGGCGCGGCGGGCAATACACTTACCATGGCCCCGGCCAGCGCATTGTCTATGTGATGCTCGATCTCGGCCGGCGCGGCCGCGACCTGCGGAATTACGTCTGCGGACTGGAAGACTGGGTTATTCACACACTCGGGCGATATAATATCCGCGCCGAGCGCCGGGAAGGCCGGGTCGGGGTCTGGGTGCCGCGCCCGGATCAGGCCCCGGAAGGCCGCGAGGACAAGATCGCAGCCATCGGCGTCCGCGTCCGCCACTGGGTCAGCTTCCATGGCCTGAGCCTGAATGTGGAGCCCGAGCTGAGCCATTACGGCGGCATCGTGCCGTGCGGCATTCACAACCAGGAAGCGACACCCTTCGGCGTTACCTCCCTGGTCGATCTGGGCTTGCCGGTCAGCCTGGCGGATGTCGACAGCCAGCTCCGCGCCAGCATCGATGGCAGCCTGTTCGCCCGGCTGACCGCATCACGCTGCGGTTAATCTAAAAAATTAGATCATAATAATATTATAAATAACTATATTTACTTATTTTTCTTTCTTTCCATGGCGCGGCGCTGCTGCCGTGTCATGGTTGCCGGATCGACTTCCTGCAGCTTTTGCGCCCGGATCGCCCTGCCTGACAGATAGAAGACGTAAATTGCTGTAATAACAGCAAGAACGCCGCCGCCAAGCCAGACATTGCCGCTCAGATACCAGGTCAGGCCGCCACCGGCCATTGAAGCCACATAGCAGGTGATCCATTGCTGCCATGTCAGTTTAACTGGATTTTTCTTCTTTTCCATATTCTTAAGCCGATTTCACGAGAGATTACTGCGTCTGGTCGAAGCTGTGGGTGGCAAGCAGGGCGGCCTTGCCCTCCTCGGCCAGCGGCGCCAGTTCGACGCGCTCGACGCGGGCCATGGCCGGGCCATCCCAGAGCTGGCCGGCCAGCATGTCCAGGTTGTAGGGCTGACCGCGCGCGACGACCTCGACCCCGCCATCGGCACGGTTCTTCACCCAGCCGGCCAGGCCGAGCAGCCGGGCCCGCCCGACGGTCCAGAAGCGGAAGCCGACGCCTTGCACTTTGCCGGCGATCAGGTAGCGGCGCATTTCCATTCCCGGACCTTACGGTCGGGCTGGACGGTTCACAAGGTAGATGCCGAGCACGATCGGCAGGCAGCCGATCAGGTCGGCCGGGTCGACCGCCTCGCCCAGTACCAGCCAGCCGAGGCCGAGGCCGAGCGGCGGAATCAGGAAGTGGTAGCTGCTGGCGGCGGTGGCGCTGTATTGCCGCAGCAGGTGCAGCCAGAGCAGGTAGCCGCCGATGGATACCGCCAGCACCTGGTAGGCCAGGCTGCCGATAAAGCGCGGCGTCCAATGCAGACTCTCCCAGCCTTCCAGCCAGAGCCCGAGCGGCAACAAGGCCAGGCCGGCGCTGAGGCATTGCAGGCCGGTGCTCCAGACCAGGCCAAGCCCGCCCCCCAGGCGCTTGAACAGCACCGTCCCGAGCACCATGGAGAGGACGGCGGCCACGGCATAGGCCAGGCCCAGCGGATCATCCCCCATCACCACCCGGTGACGCAGGATCCACCAGACCCCGAACAGCCCCAGGGCAAGGCCGGCCAGCCGCGCCAGTCCCAGCCGCTCGCGCAGCAGCAGGGCGGCCAGGAAACCGGTCAGGATCGGGTTGGTGGAGATGATCACGCTGGCCAGGCCGGAGGAAATCCGCGCCATGGCATGGTGGCTGAAGCCGAGATAGATGGCGTTGTTAAGCAGCCCGAGCAGCACGGCGATGCCAAGCGCCCGCCAGGTGAGTAGCGCCCGTCCCTCACGCCAGGCCGCCAGGCCGAGCAGCAGCAGCCCGGCCAGCAGGAAGCGCACCCCCAGGAACAGCTTCGGCGGCGCATCGGCCAGGCCGATCTTCGCCACCGTGAAGGCCGAGGCCCAGATCAGGCAGAACAGCAACGCCAGGGCCAGAAGCCCGCTGCGACCCGGCTGAGCGGCTTCAGGGATAGGAACGGCGGTGGACATGGCTTTCTCCTTAAACCGGCCGCGACCTTATGGAAACCGCCTGACATTTGGAAATTAAATGATAGAATTCATTTGATTGGATTTGTGAATGATATGATCCCAGACCTCGATATCGACCTGCTGCGCTGCCTGGTGGCGGTGGTGGATGCTGGTGGCTTCACCCGCGCCGGCGAGCGGGTCCACCGCACCCAATCCACCGTCAGCCAGCAGATCCAGCGCCTGGAAGCGGCGGTGGGCAAACCGCTGCTGCTGCGCGAAGGTCGCAAGGTCAGCCCGACCGACGAGGGCGAACGGCTGCTCGCCTATGCCCGCCGTATCCTGTCGCTGCACGACGAAGCCCGCGCCCTTGTCGGCGCCACGCCCGGCCAGCCGCTGCTGCGGCTCGGCATCACCGAGGATTTCGCCAGCCGGCATCTCACCGAGGTACTGGCCCGCTTCGCCCGCGAGCGCGGCGGCGCCCGCCTGGATGTGCGCTGCGACCTCAGCGTGGTGCTGCGCGGCGAGATCGAGCGCGGCGAACTGGATGTGATCCTGGTGAAGCAGGAGCCGGGCGAGCGCGGCGGCATCGCCACCTGGCGCGATCCGGTGCATTGGGTGGCAGCCCGCGAGGCGGCACCACTGGACCAGGCCCCCCTGCCGCTCGCGGTCTACCCGCAAGGCTGCATCTACCGCAACCGCGCCATTCATGCCCTGGAGAAAGCCGGCCGGGCCTGGCGGCTGGCCTATACCAGCCCCAGTCTGGCCGGGCTGCAGGCGGCGATTGCCAGCGGCATCGGCATCGGCCCGCTGGGCACTACCGCGCTCCGGCCCGACCATTGTGTGCTGGGGCCGGAAAGCGGCCTGCCGCCGCTGCCAGAGGCCGAGCTGGTGCTGCATCGCGCCCGCACTGCGCGCGGCGCGGCGGTGGAGGCGCTGCTGGAGGCGATGCGGGCGGCCCTGGACCAGGAAACGGCACAATTGGGCCGCAATGCTGCCTGAATTGGCGGGCAGACTATTCGCCGTAAAGGAGCGCGATGGTCCCGCTAACGAATGAGTAAGGCCGGGCCACTACACTCGCTCCACGGAGGAAGCGGCAGGCCATGAGCAATGCCCGATTGACCCATCTGAGCATCCGCCCGGCCACGGCGCAGGACGCCCCTGCCCTGGCGGCGCTGCATGTGGCGGTATGGCAGAGCGCCTATCGCGGCATCATGCCGGATTCCTACCTTGATGCCCTGTCCCTGGAACAGCGCACGCAATTCTGGACTCACCTGCTGGCCGAGCCCGACCCGGACCGGCTGGTCCTGCTGCTGGAAGCCGAGAACGGCACGCTCGGCGGTTTCCTCTCCGCCGGCAGGCCGGTGGACCTGCCGCCCGGCGGCGCCGCGGTCTATCGCGGCGAAGTGCATGCCATGAATATCCTGCCGAGCCTGCAGGGCCGTGGCCATGGCCGCCGCCTGCTGGTGCATGCCGCCAACTGGCTGAGCGGCCGGCGCCTGACGCCCTTCTTCCTCTGGGTGCTGGCCGACAATACTCGCGCCCGCGATTTCTACGAAATCCTCGGCGGCATGCCGGCATCTCGGCGGCGCATCACCATCGGCGGCGCACCGCTGACCGAGATCGCCTACCAGTTCCTCTACCCTGATCAGATCGCCAAGCTGGCGCTGAAGGCAGTGGCGCGGCGTTAGACCTTCAGCAATAGCGGCTGGGCAGCGGCTGGTTGCTGAAATGCGCCGCCAGATTCCGCACCACCAGGTCGCCCATGGCAGCACGGGTCTGGTGCGTGGCGCTGCCGACATGGGGCTGCAGCACCACATTCTCGAGCGTGAACAGGGCTTCCGGCACCTGTGGCTCGTTGACAAAGACATCCAGGCCGGCGCCCTTCAGCTTGCCCTGCACCAGGGCTTCGACCAGGGCCGGTTCATCCACCACGCTGCCGCGCGCGATGTTGATGACATAGCCCTTCGGCCCCAGCGCGGCGATCACCCTGGCATCCACCAGCTTCTCGGTTTCCGGCCCGCCGGGGCAGGCGATCATCAGGATATCGACTGCCGCCGCCATCTCAGCCAGGTCGGCGTAGTAGCGATGCCCGGTGCCTTTGTCGCGCGGGCCGCTATGCACCACGGTGACGCCGAATGCCTCGGCGCGCTGGCCGATAGCCTGACCAATGCGGCCGAAGCCGAGAATGCCCATGGTCTTGCCGCCGAGCTTGTCGGTGAGCGGGAATTTGCCCCCAGGCCATTGCCCGGCGCGCACGAAGGCATCGCCCTGGGGAATTCGCCGCAGCGTCGCCAGCGTCAGGCCGATGGCGAGGTCGGCAACCTCATCGGTGAGCACATCGGGCGTGTTGGTGACGATCACGCCCTTCTTCTCGCAATAGCCGGTATCGATGGCATCGACGCCGACGCCGAAACAGGAAATGATTTCAAGCTTGGGCAGCGCGTCGATCAATTCCGCCTTGGCGCCGACATTGCCGGACGTGGCGATGGCGCGTACACGCGGCGCGATTTCCGCCAGCAGCGCCTTGCGGTCCTCGGCCTGCCACAAACGATGCACGGTATAGGCAGCGTTAAGCGCCTGTTCGACGCTCGGCAGCAACGGCCCGGCCTGCAAAATCTCAATCGGCATTTCCACCCTCTGGCATCTGATACGCAACCAGAGAAAGCCTAGTGGTGGTTCGCTGCCGGTTCAAGCCGCTTAGGCTTCAAGCAGCATGGGCTTCAGGCAGCACGGGCTTCAAGCAGCACGGGCAGCCGGCTCCCGGAACGGGTTGAGATTGGCCAGGAACTGATCGGTGCAGGCATCCCAGGAATATTGCAGCGCAAGAGCGCGGCAGGCTTCCGGCGACTTGCCGAGCGCGCCCTTGATCGCTTCGCCGAGATCCTCATGCAGGCAGCCGACTTCCGGATTGGGCCCGATCACGTCAAGCGGCCCGGTGACCGGATAGGCGGCAACCGGAATGCCCGACGCCAGCGCCTCCAGCAGCACCAGGCCGAATGTATCGGTAAGACTCGGGAACACGAAAACATCGGAAGCCGCGAAGTAACTCGCCAGCGCGCCATTCTCCAGATAGCCGGCGAATACCGCTTCAGGATACTTGGCGCGGTATTCCTCAAGCTGCGGCCCGATACCGACCACCAGCTTGGTGCCCGGCAGGTCGAGCTTGAGAAAGGCTTCGATATTCTTGTCGACCACGACGCGGCCGGCATAGAGATGGATCGGACGCGGCAGATCGAGCAGGCTCTTGTCGCGCGGCCGGAAGCGCTCGGTATCGACGCCACGCGACCAGGTGCGCATGTTGCGGAAGCCGCGCGCCTCCAGGCTCTCGGCCAGACTCTTGGTCGCCACCATCACCGCCGACGAGCCGCCATGGAACCAGCGCATGAAGGCATAGGACCAGGATAGCGGCAGCTTGGCGCGCTCCTCGACATATTCGGGAAATTTGGTGTGGTAGGCAGTGGTGAAGGCCAGTCCATGGCGCTGGCAATAGCGCCGCGCCGCCAGACCCAGCGGCCCTTCCGTGGCAATATGGATGGCATCTGGCTGGAAGGCCTCGATCCGCCGCACCAGCGCACGATAAGGCAGGATCGCCAGTTCGATCTCGGGATAGGTCGGGCACGGCACGCGGCGGAATTCGCTCGGGCCGACCACTTCCACGGTAAGGCCGCGCTGTTTCAGCACCTCCACCGTTTTGGTCAGCGTGCGCACCACGCCGTTCACCTGGGGATGCCAAGCATCCGATATAATCAAGATCCGCATGACGACCGTTCACCCTCAATGCAACACGCGATGATTGCATCGCAGTTCGGTGACGGTGGCGTGACAGTCTGTGGATAAATTGGTGAAGGCTTGCGCGAAGGCCCTAGGCCTTCACCTTCTCCCGCAGGGTGACAAATTCCTCCGCCGCCGTTGGGTGGATGCCCACGGTGGCGTCGAAATCCGCCTTGGTCGCCTTGGCCTTCACGGCGATCGCGATACCCTGGATGATCTCGCCAGCTTCCGGGCCGACCATATGGGCGCCGACCACGCGGTCGGTGGCAGCATCGACGATCAGCTTCATCAGCACGCGCTCGTCGCGGCCCGAAAGCGTGTGGCGCATCGGCTTGAAGCTGGTGCGATAGATATCCACCTGGCCGTATTTCTCGCGCGCCTGCGCTTCGGTCAGGCCGACACTGCCAACCGGTGGCTGGCTGAACACCGCAGACGGCACGTCGGCATGATCCGCCTGGCGCGGCTTGTTGCCGAACACCGTGTCGGCGAAGGCATGGCCCTCGCGGATCGCCACCGGTGTCAGGTTGATCCGATTGGTGACATCGCCGACGGCATAGATATGCGCCACGCTGGAGCGCGAGAAGCCATCCACCTTCACCGCCCCCTGCCCGTCCAGCGCCACGCCCAGCACCTCGAGGCCAAGCCCTTGAGTGTTCGGCTTGCGGCCGGTCGCCGCCATCACCGCGTCGGCCTCGATCTGGCTGCCATCGGTGAGCGTCAGGCGCAGCGTGCCATCGGCCTGCTTGTCGAGGCGAGTGACATCGGTCTTGACCCGCAGTTCGATGCCGCTTTTCACCAGTTCATTGGCCAGGTGGTTGCGCACATCATCATCGAAGCCGCGCAGGATCTGCTCGCCGCGATAGAGCACCGTGGTTCTGGAACCGAGGCCATTGAAGATGCCGGCGAATTCCAGCGCGATATAGCCGCCGCCCAGCACCACGACGCGCTTCGGCTGGCTGGGCAGATGAAAAGCCTCGTTCGAGGTGATCATATGCTCGGCGCCGGGCACGCCCGGCTTCACGGCGGCGGCACCCGTGGCGATCAGGATCGTGCCGGCAGTGACGCGCTGGCCGGCCACCTCGATGGTATGGGCATCGACCAGGGTGGCGCGGCCATCGAAGGTCTTAGCCCCGGCATTCTCGAACAGGCCACGATAGATGCGCTCTAGCCGGCCGATTTCCTTGTCCTTGTTGGCGATCAGGGTCGGCCAGTCGAAGCGGGGCTCGCCGACGCTCCAGCCGAAGCCGGCGGCATCCTCGAAGCCATGGGCATATTCCGACGCATAGACCAGCAGCTTCTTCGGCACGCAGCCCCGGATCACGCAGGTGCCGCCATAGCGGTATTCCTCCGCCACCGCGACGCGGGCGCCGTGGCCGGCGGCAATACGACCGGCGCGCACGCCGCCCGAGCCACCGCCGATCACGAAGAGGTCGAAATCATACTGGGTCATAACGCCTCGCCCGTCCTTCAGGGGCCGGCGGGCACTTCGTGTCCGCGTCCGACCGAATGCATCAGATCGCACATATCGGCATGTTGCCGCGCCACGGCAAGATGGTGCGCTTCCATGGCCGCGACAAGGGCGCCGCCATGGCCCAGCATGCGGTCGGCCTGGCGGATCATCAAGCTGTTCGGCCAGGAGCGCGGGCGGATTTTCGCCAGCGCCTGGAATACCTCGGCCTCGCGGCCCTTGTTGCGCAGCGCCATCAGGATGGTGGCGGTGGCGGTGGAGCGCGAGATGCCGGCCCAGCAATGCACCAGCACATGCTGCGGCTGGTCATCCAGCACCCGCTCGCAGGCCGCAATGATCGCCGCCATGTCGGCAGCACTCGGGGCCAGGCGCAGCGAGTCCGGCAGCACGATATCGTGGAAGCGGAATTCGGCCATGTGGCGGGGCGAAACATCCTGATAGGCCTCGGGCCGCCGCGTGCCCGGATCGAGAATGCCGATCAGGTGCGAGACCTCGCGGCCGGCGAAGCCGGGCAGCTCGCTGACACCGCAGACGCTCACTTCAAAGGGCAGCAGGCCCAGGGCTACGGCGCTCATTCCCCATTCCTCATCATTCAACCGTCACCGACTTTGCGAGGTTGCGCGGCTGGTCGACATCGGTGCCCTTCAGCACCGCGACATGGTAGGCTAGAAGCTGCACCGGGATGGCATAGAGGATCGGCGCCACGAAGGGCTCGACCTGCGGCAGCACCACGGTGGCGAAGGTGCGGTCATCGACATGCGCCAGGCCCGGCTTGTCGGACATGAAGATCACCTTGCCGCCGCGCGCCATCACTTCCTGCATGTTCGAGATGGTCTTCTCGAACAACGCATCGGTCGGCGCAATCACGATCACCGGCACCTGTTCATCGATCAGCGCGATGGGGCCGTGCTTCAGTTCGCCGGCGGCATAGCCCTCGGCATGAATGTAGGAGATTTCCTTCAGCTTCAGCGCGCCTTCCAGGGCAAGCGGGAAGCAGGGACCGCGGCCGATATAGAGCACGTCGCGGGCATCCATGATCTTCTCGGCCAGCGCCTTGAGCTCGTCGTCATGGTTCAGCACTTCCGCCGCCTGGGCCGGCACCTCGATCAGCGCCGCCATCAGGCGGGCGCTTTCTTCCTCGCTCAGCGCCTTGCGCGCCCGCGCCACAGCCAGGCTGAAAGCGGCGAGCGTGACAAGCTGGCAGGTGAAAGCCTTGGTCGAGGCAACGCCGATTTCCGGCCCGGCTTTGGTCGGCAGCATGCCATCGGCCTCGCGCGCCATGCTGCTTTCCGGCACGTTGACGATGGCCAGTGTGCGGCCACCTTCCTGCTTCACATAACGCATCGCCGCCAGGGTGTCGGCGGTCTCGCCCGATTGCGAGATGAAGATCGAAAGACTGTTGGGATCGACCGGCGCCTCGCGATAGCGGAATTCAGAGGCTACATCCACCTCCACATTGATCCGCGCATAGCGCTCCAGCCAGTATTTCGCCACCAGGCCCGAGTAATACGACGTGCCGCAGGCGACGATGGTGATGCGGCTGAACTTGGCCAGATCAATGCCAAGATCGGGCAGATGCACCCAGCGGTCGGTCGGGCTCAGCACGGTGTTGATGGTATCGCCCATCACCGCCGGCTGCTCGTAGATTTCCTTCAGCATGTAGTGGCGGTAATTGCCCTTGCCGATCATCGCGCCGCTGATCGCGGTGGGCCGGATTTCGCGCTCGACCAACTGGTTGGCGGCATCGAAGAAGCGCGCCGTGCCGCGCGTCAGCACCACCCAGTCGCCTTCTTCCAGATAGGCGATCTTGTCGGTGAGCGCCGCCAGCGACAGCGCATCGGAACCGAGATACATCTCGCCATTGCCGAAGCCGACCGCCAGCGGCACATTGCGCCGTGCGCCGATCAGCAGGTCATCCTCGCCGTGGAACATGATCGCCAACGCGAAGGCGCCGCGCAGACGGCCAAGCGCGGTCTTCACCGCCTCCTCCGGCTTCTGGCCTTCCAGCAGATACTGGTCGATCAGGCGCAACGCCACTTCGGTATCGGTCTGGCTCTGGAAGCGATGCCCCTTGGCGATCAGTTCATCCGCCAGTTCGCGGTAATTCTCGATGATGCCGTTATGCACCATGGCGACGCGCTCGGTGGCATGGGGATGCGCGTTGACCTCGTTCGGCACACCATGGGTGGCCCAGCGGGTATGGGCAATGCCGATCAGGCCTTGCAGCGGCTGTTCCTCCAGCCGTGCCTCCAGGTTCACCAGCTTGCCCTCGGCGCGGCGGCGCTCGATGGTGCCATCGCTCATCAGTGTGGCAACGCCGGCGGAATCATAGCCGCGATATTCCAGCCGCTTCAGGCCATCGACCAGCAGCGGCACCACATCGCGGGTACCGATTACGCCGACAATTCCACACATAGGCTAACTCCTGGAAACTGGACGGGAGGCTACTTCTTCGATTTGGCTTTCAGCTTCTGGGCGGCAAGCTGGGCACGCAGACGGGCAGCAAGGCCCGGCTTGGTTTCCTGCCGGCCGCGGCCCAGCGCCAGCGCATCTGCCGGCACATCCTGGGTGATGGTGCTGCCAGCGGCGATCAGCGCGCCATCGCCAATTTTCACCGGCGCCACCAGCGCCGAATTCGAGCCGATGAAGGCATTGGCGCCAATATCGGTATGGTGCTTGTTGTAGCCATCGTAATTGCAGGTGATGGTGCCAGCGCCGATATTGGCCTTGGCGCCGACCCGGGCATCACCAATGTAGGTCAGGTGGTTCACCTTGGCGCCCTGCTCGATGCGCGCCTGCTTCACCTCGACAAAATTGCCGATATGCGCTTCCGCGCCGATCTCGGCGCCTGGCCGCAGCCGCGCGTAAGGTCCGATAGTGGCGCCGGAAGCGACGCGCGCGCCTTCGATATGGCTGAAGGCACGGATGATCACGTTGTCGGCGATCTCGACGCCGGGACCGAACACCACATGTGGCTCGATGGTGACATCGCGGCCGAGCTTCGTATCAGCACGCAGATACACCGTTTCCGGCGCCGTCATGGTGACGCCGCTTTCCAGTGCCGCCAGCCGCAGGCGGGCCTGCATATGGCCTTCGGCGATGCTGAGTTCGGCGCGGTTGTTCACGCCCATCACATCGATCTCGGAAACCTCGACGGCACGGCAGGCCCAGCCCTTGGCGCGCGCCAGATGCACCAGATCGGTGAGGTAGTATTCGCCCTTGGCGTTGTTGTTATCCAGCTTCTTGAGCAAAGCCGGCAGGCGGGCGCCATCCAGCAGCATCATGCCGCCATTGCAGAAGCCGATGGCGCGCTGCTCGGGCGTGCAGTCCTTGAATTCGACAATGGCGTCGAGATTGCCCTTGGCATCCTGGATCAGGCGGCCATAGGCAGCAGGATCGGCCGGGCGGAAACCGGAGACCACCACGGCTGGGTCCGTCTTGGAGCGGCGCGCGGCGACCAGTTTTTTTAGCGTGTCGGCGGTGAGCAACGGCGTGTCGCCATAGAGCACCAGCACGTCGCCCTTGAAGCCCTTGAGCGCCGGCATCGCCGCCTGCACCGCATGGCCGGTGCCGAGCGGCGGGTCCTGCACCGCCACGGCAATCGGCGCAAACGCCTTGGCCACGGCCTCCATGCCACGGCCGAGCACCAGCACATTGCGTTCGGGTTTCAGCGCGGCAGCCGCGTTCAGCACATGCCGCAGCATCGGCAGGCCGGCCACCGGATGCAGCACTTTGGGCAGGCCGGACCGCATCCGCGTGCCCTGCCCTGCCGCCAGCACAATTACTGCTAGTGAGTGTTTCGCCATGACCGAATGCCGTCTACAACCAAACAAGGTGAATCGCCAGCCTCGGGGGCTGGCGGTGTTTGTCTCATATCCTTGGGCAACATCGGAAATCAAAAGGTTTTTCCGAGTGTTTCAAGGTTTTTCCGAGTGTTTCAATGGCCATGAAAGCGATCCTGTTCGACCTTGACGGAACCCTCGTCGACACCGCGCCGGACCTGGCTGCCGCGCTCGACCATGCCCTGACCAGCCAGGGCCGGCCCACTGTCGGCCTGGACGCGGTGCGCAGCATGGTGGGCGATGGCGCGGTGGCGCTGGTGCAGCGTGGGCTGATCGCCACCGGCGGCATCGTTTCCGAGCAGCAGTTCAAGGCTGCCGTGGACGCCTTCTTCGTCTATTACGCCGCCAATCTGGTCGCCACCAGCCAGCCCTTCCCCGGCGTGGTCGCCTGCCTGGAGGCTTTGCGCCGCGATGGCTACAAGCTCGCGGTCTGCACCAACAAGGCGGAGGCCTTCACCTTCCCGCTGCTCGATCAACTGCAACTGACGCCGTTCTTCGACGCCATCGTCGGCGGCGATACCTTCCCGGTGAAGAAGCCCGATCCCGGCCATATCACTGGCACCCTGGCGCGCATCGGCGGCGAAATCAGCTGGGCGGCAATGGTTGGCGATTCCTCGAACGACATCGATGCCGCCAAAGCCGCGAAGCTACCAAACGTGGCGGTGAGTTTCGGCTATACCCGCATCCCCGCCGCCGAACTTGGCGCCGACCGGCTGATCCATCATTTCGACGATCTGCGCGCCGTGCTGGATTCGCTGCAAACCGCCTAAGTCAGCACACGGTTCGGCGGCAGTTCGATGCTGGCCGTGGTGCCGATGCCGGGCTGACTCTCGATCTCCAGCCGGCCGCCCTGCAGGCGGATCAGGCGATCGACCAGCGGCAGGCCCAGGCCTGTGCCGGGCTGGTCGCGGGTCAGGGCATTCTGCACCTGGTAGAATGGCTCCAGCACCTTGGCGAGTTGCGCCGCCGTCATGCCGATGCCGGTATCACGCACGCTGAAGCGCAAACCACCCGACGGGGTCAGACTGGCGGCCAATTCCACGCTGCCCCGCTCGGTGAATTTCACGGCATTGCTCAGCAGGTTGAGCAGCATCTGCAGCACCGCGCGGCGGTCGGCATGCAGCTTCACCGGCTTTTCCAAAGGCCGCAGAATCAAGGCCAAGCCATCGGTTTCCGCTTTCTCGCGTACCAGCCGGATGGCGGCGCGCATCACCTCGGCGGCATCGAATTCGGCATCCACCAGTTCCATCTTGCCGGCCTCGACCTTGGAGAGATCGAGAATGTCACTAATAATTGCCAGCAGATGCTCGCCGCTGCCATGGATGTCGGCGGCATAGTCGCGATAGCGTTTCTGGCCCACCGGCCCCAGCATCTCGTCCTTGATCATGGTGGAGAAGCCAATGATGGCATTAAGCGGCGTGCGCAGCTCATGGCTCATATTGGCGAGGAAATCGCTTTTCGCCCGGTTGGCCTCCTCCGCCGAGCGCATCGCCGCCAGCAGCGTAACCTCGGTTTCCTCGCGCAGTTCCAGCAGCACGCGCTGGCGGTAGAGCAGCAACACCAGACCCAGCACCAGCAGGGCGGCAAAGGCGGTGAGCATGGCAACGCCGAGCGAGAAGCGGTCGAGCCGCGCCTCCTGGGCCAGCAGCAATTCGCGCGCGCTGTCCCGGCCCTCGCCCAGCAGCACGATCAGCCGCGCCTCGGCATCACGGGCGCGGGCCTGCATCAGCCAGATCGCGGAAGGCGAGCCGGCCGGCTGCCCCATGGCACCCTCGGCGAACCAGCGTTCGATATCCTGCAAGGCCGGCCGCGCCACGGCATACATGCCGGCGGCCCCCACCAGATTGTCGAGATTGTAGTTGGTGCGCAGCAATTCCGTGCGCCGCACGGCCACCTGCAACCGCTCGCGCACCCGCTCGCGGGTCGCTTCGCTGGGCTGCACACGCCAGAACTCGATGGCCCAGGCCAGATTGGCCATCTCGCGGATCAGGGTTTCGGCGTCGCGCTCCTGGTCCAGCAGGGTCACCGGCAGGTCGCGGGCAATGGAACTGAGGCTCTGCTGCACATAGGCGCCGATCACGAAGGCCGCTGCGACCACGGCGATGATCGCGGCGGTGATCTGGCGCCGGCCGAAACTCCAATGCCTGAGCGGCTGCCGCATCAGCGGGCCGCTGCGGCCGGGCCGGGATCAAGGCCGGCAGCGCGGTAGAAGCGCGCGGCGCCAGGATGCAGCGGAATGCCACGCGCTTCCAGCGCCTGGGCCAGGGCCAGGTCGGCACCGCGCGGGTGGCCGGCGCGGATCAGCTTCTGCCCGCGCTCACTCCAGATCTGCCGCAACACCCCTTCCACCAGGGCATCGTCAAGATCGGCGCGCACCAGCAACTGCGCCGAGACGGTGACGGTTTCCACCGCGTTGACTCCGGCATACATGCCGGCGGGAATGGTGCCACGGCTGAGGAAGGGATTGCGTTGCAAGAGGTCTGCGGCGGCTTCGCCCCGCACCGGCAGGATATCGACATGGCCGGCGCTGGCGAGATCGGCAACCGTGCGCACCGGCCAGCCGCCGACGAAGAAAAAGGCATCGAGCTGGCCAGCAGCCAGACGCGGCGCGGCCAGATCGGGCTTCACATATTCCGGGCGCAGCCGGCTTTCCGAGAGACCATGGGCGGCCAGCAGCATGCGCGCCATGGCGAGCGTGCCGGAGCCGGGTTCGTCCAGGCTGACGCGCTTGCCGGCAAGATCGGCAATAGTCTGGATTCCGGCATTGCGCCGCACCACCACATGCACCGCTTCCGGATAGAGCCGGGCCACGAAGCGCAGCCGCGTCGCCGCCGGCTTGCCGGCAAAGATGCCGTTGGCATGGAAGGCGCCATGGGCGATATCGGACTGCACCAGCCCGGCCTCGATGGCGCCGGCCTGCATGCCATCGACATTCGACACCGAGCCGTTTGAGGTTTGCGCCACCGCCAGCAGGCCAGGCACGCCGCAGGGCTGCGGCAATGGCGGCGCGCAATCGGGCGCGCCATGGCTTTCCGCCACCACGCGGGCGATCAGGCTGCCGAGTGGAAAATACACCCCGGCGGTGCCGCCGGTGCCGATGCGGAAGAAAGCCGGCATTGCCTGGGCGCTTGGCCGAACCTGGTGATCGGCACGGGCCGGCCAGACAAGGCCGGCGGCGGCAGTGGCGGCAAAAGCAAGCAGCGCGTCGCGGCGTCGCATCGGCTATTCGGCATCCGGCTGCTGGTCGGGCGCGGCACGACGAAAGGCATCGAGTGTGTTGCAGTGATCGACGATGCGCACCACCGTGGGACAGCCTGATAGGTCGCAATTGAACCGGCGGCCATTGGCCACCTGCGGCACCAGGCAGGCATCGGCCAGGCCGGGCGCCGCGCCAAAGCAGAAATCACCGCTATGTGAACTCTGGCGCAGCATCTGTTCCACAGCGGCCAGACCGCTTTCGACCCAATGGCGGTACCATTGGTTCTTCTTCTCGTCCGACAGCCCCATGTCGTGCACCAGGTAGCGCAGCACGCGAAGGTTGTTGATCGGGTGAATATCGCAAGCGATGGCCTGCGCCATGGCCCGCACCTGGGCACGCAGCACTGGTTCCTTGGGCAGCAAGGCCGGTTTCGGATACACCTCGTCGAGATATTCGATGATGGCCAGCGACTGGGTCAGCACCGCGCCATCCACTTCCAGGGACGGCAGCAGTTGCTGCGGGTTAAGCCGGGCATAATCCGCCGAGAGATGCTCATTCTTCTGCAAATGCAGCGGCACCAGTTCGTAATCCAGCCCCTTCAGGTTCAGGGCGATTCGAACGCGGTAAGCCGCAGACGACCGGAAATACCCAAACAGCTTCACGCCGTCCTCCTGTTTTGCCGCAATCCTAACCCAGCGTTGAGCCGTAACAAAGAGATAGTACAGCCAGGGCCACGGAGCGGTTGCCCCTGGTTGGGCGGGGCTCTATTGTCGGAACGCCCGGCAGCCCCCATGTGATAAGGCGGCACCGGGAGGGGTTAGAGGAAGAGCAGGACAAATGCGGCTGTCGATTAACGGTGAATCCCGTGAAATGGGCCAAGCGGCCAATGTTGCCGAATTGCTGGCCACGCTGGAACTCGATGCGCGCAAGATCGCGATTGAGCTGAACCGCGAGATCGTGCCGCGCTCGGCCTATGGCGCCACGGCGCTGAAAGATGGCGATGCCGTCGAAATCGTGCATTTCATCGGCGGCGGCAATGCCGCGCAGCACCCGGATGACGACTATTTCGAGGTCGCCGGCCGCCGTTTCCGGTCCCGCCTGCTGGTCGGCACCGGCAAGTACAAGGACCTGGCCGAAACCAAGGCCGCCATCGAGGCTTCCGGCGCCGAGATCGTGACCGTGGCGGTGCGCCGGGTGAACGTGCTCGACCCCAAGCAGCCGATGCTGATGGATTACGTCGATCCGAAGAAATACACCTACCTGCCCAACACCGCCGGCTGCTTCACTGCCGACGACGCGCTGCGCACCCTGCGCCTGGCGCGCGAGGCCGGCGGCTGGAAGCTGGTGAAGCTGGAAGTGCTGGGCGACCAGAAGACGCTGTACCCCGACATGGAGCAGACCCTCGCCGCCACCAAGATCCTGGTGAAGGAAGGCTTCGACGTCATGGTCTACTGCGCCGACGATCCGATCGCGGCGAAGAAGCTGGAAGACCTCGGCGCCTGCGCCATCATGCCGCTGGCCGCCCCGATCGGCTCCGGCCTCGGCGTGCAGAATCCGGTGCAGATCCGCATCATCAAGGAAAACGCCCGCGTGCCGGTGCTGGTGGATGCCGGCGTTGGCACGGCGTCTGATGCCGCCATCGCCATGGAGCTGGGCTGCGACGGCGTGCTGATGAATACCGCCATCGCCGAAGCCGGCGACCCGATCCGCATGGCACATGCCATGCGCATGGCGGTGGAAGCCGGCAGGCTGGCCTATCGCGCCGGCCGCATGCCGAAAAAGCGCTATGCCGATCCTTCGTCCCCGCTCGCGGGCCTGATCTAAACCCGTAGCGCCCCAATCTGCCCTCGTAGCGCAAAGGCCCCAAAGTGGACCTCGATATCTATAAGCTGATCGAAGAGTACCGCGACCTCTTCTACGTCATCACCTTCATCTGGACCTTCCTAGAAGGCGAGACTTTCGTGATCTTCGCCGGCGCCGCCGCCAGTCAGGGGATGCTTAACCAGTATATCCTGATCGCCGCCGCCTGGCTCGGCAGCTTCTCCGGCGACCAGCTCTACTTCTGGATTGGCCGCAAATACGGCCACCGCCTGCTCAAGCGCTTCCCGCGCATGCAGGGCGGTGTCAATGTCGCGCTCGGGATGCTGCACAAGTATCACATCGGCTTCATCCTCTCCTTCCGCTTCATCTACGGTGTGCGCAACTTCTCTTCGCTGGCGATGGGCATGAGCCCGATTGGCTGGCCGCGCTTTGCTGCGCTGAACTTCATCGCCGCCGGCCTGTGGGCCAATGCCTTCGCCTGGGGTGGCTACCTGCTTGGCAAGACTTTCGAAGCCGTGCTTGGCGATGTCGCCAAGGATTTCGGCTTAGTCATGCTCGGCGTGTTCGCCCTGGTTGGTGTGATCCTGTTCTTCACCCACCGCCGCAGCAAGGCCAGCTTCGAGCGCAAGATCGCCGAGCAGCAGGCCGCCGAACAAGCCAAGCTGCCCGACGCCAGCAAGCCTGAAACCAAGGCGGAGTGACGCGGTTAAAACCCGTCAGGCGAATTGCGCCAGGCCGTGGCCGACGGACCAGTTTTCCTTCGGCGCATCCAATACCGTCACGAACACATCCTCAGGCCGGATACCCGGACTGGCGCCAAGCCGCTCCACAATGCAGCGGAACAAAGCCTGCTTCTGCGCCGCCGTGCGGCTGCTGAACACGGTGATCTGGATATAGACCAGATCATCGCTGCGCGTGACGCCGAAGGCATTCCCTTTACGGAAATTCGCCGCAGCATGCTCGGTGATGGTCATGAACTGATCATCCTCGGGCACCGCCAGCGCGTCGCGCAGCGCCAGATAGAGACTATCGAAAATTGCCTGCCGGTAGGCTTCCGGCTTGCCTTCGCGCAGAGAGATATGAAGCAGCGGCATGATCGCCCCTTTTTCTGTTGTCCTAACAACTCCTACCGCTGCAGCCAGTCATTTTTATAGCGAATTAATAATGATATCAGCTATTATGAATACAAATGACTGAACATCCCCTCGATCTGGATGCCGTGCGGGCTTTCATCCGCATCGCCGAACTCGGCAGCTTCACGCGCGCCGCGGAAGCCCTGCAGACCACCCAGGGCGCGGTGAGCCTTAAGCTGCAGCGGCTGGAAAAGCGGCTCGGCTGCCGGCTGCTGGAACGCACCCCGCGCCACCTGGAACTTTCGCCGCGCGGCGCTTCCTTCCTTGACCATGCCCGCGAATTGCTGGCGGTGCATGACCGCGCGCTGGCCGGCTTTGTCGCGGCGCGTCAGCGCCTGACCATCGGCATCAGCGACCATGTTGCCGGGCCGGAACTGCCGGCGCTGATCGCCCGCATGAACGCCCAGGACCCGGACCTGCTGATCGAGATTCATATCGGTTCATCGGGTGACCTGCTGCAGCGTTTTGACCGGCGCGAATTCGACACCGTGATCGTGCGCCTGCATGCCGGGCGCAGCGATGGCGAATTGCTCGCCGAGGAGAAATTCGGCTGGTTCGCGGCGCCGCACTGGCAGCACCGTGCCGGCGAACCTTTGCCGCTCGCCACCATGGCGGAGCCTTGCGGCGTGCGCGCGCTGGCCGGCCAGCTTCTCGATACAGCCGGCATCGCCTGGACGGAAGTGTTTGTCGGCGGCGGCGTGGCAGCGGTGGCGGCGGCGGTGATGGCCGGTGTCGGCGTCAGCGCGCTGGCGCCACGCATGCTGCCTTTCGGCGCCATGGATATCGGCCCCCGGCTGGGGTTGCCGGTCTTGCCGCGGCTGCCGGTGCTGCTGCATACCCGCGTGCGTGGCGCCAAGCCGCGCGCGGCTTTGGCCGCGCTCTCTGCCGCCTACCGCAGCGTGGTGCGGGGTTAACGCCGCTCAGGCCGCCGCCAGCAGCTTGTCGATTACCCGATCCAGCACGCGGCGCTCCTCCGCTGTCAGCTTCTCAAGCAATTCGTGCTCGAAACCCAGCGCCAGCGGCACGATCTCACCATAGACCTTCTCGCCGGCCTTCGAGAGCGTCAATTGCGTCTTGCGCTTGTCGCCATCGTCGCGGCGGCGTTCCACCAGCTTCTTCTTTTCCAGCGCCGCCACGGCACGGCTCACCGTCACCTTGTCCATCGCCGCGCGTTCCACCACCTCGTTGGCGGTGATGCCGGGATGGCGGCCGAGATTGGCGATCACCCGCCATTCGGGGATCCCGATGCCGAAACGCTCGGCGTAATGCCGGCTCAGCGCGCCGCTGATCCGGTTGGTCATCACCGACAGCCGGTAGGGCAGGAAATTTTCCAGCACGAGCGGGGTTTTCGACATGGGCGTGGTCTCGCTTGATTTAGTTACAAATGTAACTAATATGCGGGGCAGATGCAAATTCTCCATGGAGGAAACCAATGGCCGATCTCTGGGACAACCCGATGGGCACCGACGGCTTCGAATTCGTGGAATATGCCGCGCCAGAGCCAGAGAAGCTTGCCGCCCTGTTCGAGCGCATGGGCTTCGTCGCCGTCGCGCGGCATCGCTCCAAGAATGTGACGCTCTATCGCCAGGGCGATGTGAACTTCATCCTCAATGCCGAGCCGGCGAGCTTCGCCCAGAGCTTTGCCCGCATCCACGGCCCCTGCATCTGTGCCATCGCCTTCCGCGTCAAGGATGCCGCCTTTGCCTACAAGCGTGCCGTTTCGCTCGGCGCCTGGGGCGTAGAGAACAAGGCCGGCCCGATGGAACTGAACATCCCGGCGATCAAGGGCATTGGCGACAGCCTGATCTACCTGGTCGACCGCTACGGCCCGCGCGGCACCATCTACGACGTCGATTTCGTGCCCATCGAGGGCGCGGACGGCAAGCCGGTGGAACGCAACCCGGCCGGCTGCGGCCTCACCTATATCGACCACCTGACCCATAACGTGCATCGCGGCCGCATGGGCGAGTGGGCGGATTTCTACGAGCGCCTGTTCGGCTTCCGCGAGATCAAGTATTTCGACATCGAGGGCAAGCTGACCGGCCTGAAGTCCAAGGCCATGACCAGCCCCTGCGGCAAGATCCGCATCCCGATCAACGAAAGCTCCGACGACAAGTCGCAGATCATGGAATACCTGCACGCCTATCATGGCGAAGGCATCCAGCATGTGGCTTTGGGCAGCGACGACATCTATGCCACCGTGAGCAACATGCGCGGGCGCGACGTGCCGTTCCAGGACACGCTCAGCACCTACTACGATGGCGTCGACAAACGCGTACCGGGCCATGGCGAGAATCTGGACCGCCTGCGCGAATTGCGTATCCTGATCGATGGCGCGCCAACTGCCGGCCAAGGCCTGCTCTTACAAATTTTCACCGACACGGTGATCGGCCCGATTTTCTTCGAGATCATCCAGCGGAAGGGCAATGACGGCTTCGGCGAAGGCAACTTCAAGGCGCTGTTCGAATCCATCGAGCTCGACCAGATCCGCCGCGGCGTGCTGAAGGCCAACGCCTGACAACAAGAAACGCCTAACAATACAAACGGAGGAAACGCCATGGCAAAGACCTGGATTCCGATGACCCATAGCGAGGGCAATGCCTCGCGGCAGGCGCATGTTGCCCTGCCCGCCGGCACCTATGAGCGCGAGATGGGCAAGGAAGGTTTCTTTGGTCCGGCGGCGCATTTCTACCATGCGCATCCGCCCACCGGCTGGATCGACTGGGAAGGCCCGCTCAAGCCGCGCGCCTTCGACACCACGAAATTCACCAGCCATGGCAATTCGCCCTGGGATGCGCGGCTGCTGCTCGGCAATGCCCATGTGAAATACCGCACCGGCACCATCGCTGAGAAGATGGATCATCTGGTGCGCAATGGCGATGGCGATGAATTGCTGTTCGTGCATGCCGGCTACGGCTCGCTCTACTGCGATTTCGGCCACCTGCGCTATACCGAAGGCGACTATATCATGCTGCCGCGCGGAACCATGTGGCGGCTCGAGCCTTCGGCGGAAACCAAGCTGCTGCTGATCGAGGCGACCAACGACAGTTACCGCCTGCCGGAAAAAGGCCTGGTCGGCCCGCATGCCATCTTCGATCCCGCCGTGCTGGAAATCCCGGCGCTGGACGATGCCTTCAAGGCACAGCAGAGCAGCAGCGAAACTTGGCGCGTGGTGATCAAGCGGCGCGACAAGCTTTCCACCGTCACCTATCCGTTCAACCCGCTCGATGCCGTGGGCTGGAAGGGCGACCTCGCCCCGGTGAAACTGAACTGGCGCGATATCCGCCCGCTGATGAGCCACCGCTACCACCTGCCGCCTTCGGCCCACACCACCTTCCTGGCCAGCCGCTTCGTGGTCTGCACCTTTGTGCCGCGCCCGGCGGAAAGCGATCCCGACGCGCTGAAGCTGCCCTTCTTCCATAACAACGACGATTACGACGAGGTGATCTTCTATCACCACGGCCAGTTTTTCAGCCGCGACAACATTCATCCCGGCATGATCACGCTGCACCCCTGCGGCTTCCCGCATGGCCCACATCCCAAGGCCTTCCAGATGGCGACCAAGGCAGCGAAACAGGCTAGCGATGTTCCGGCGCCGCCGCGTATGCTGGATGAAGTGGCGGTGATGCTGGATACCCGCGATGCCCTGGATGTCTCACCCGCGGCCGAAAGCGTCGAATTCGGCGGCTATGTCGCGAGCTGGAATCCGCAAGGCTTCCGCCACGCCGCCGAATAGTCAGGATTAGACCAAGATGAAACTCGCTTCGCTGAATCATGGCCGCGATGGCCGTCTCTGCGTCGTCAGCCGCGACCTGACGAAAATGCTGCCCGTCGATAGCCTGGTGCCGACGCTGCAACTGGCGCTCGATTCCTGGGCCGTGGCTGCGCCCAAGCTGGAAGCCGCCTCAGCGGCGCTGAATGCCGGCGAGGCTGGCGCCGCCCTCGCCTACGACGCCACCAAGCTTGCAGCGCCGTTGCCGCGCGCCTACCAATGGTGCGATGGCTCGGCCTACCTCAACCACGTGGAACTGGTGCGCAAGGCGCGTGGCGCGCAGATGCCGCCGGAATTCCTGCATGATCCACTGATGTACCAGGGCGGCTCGGATGATTTCCTCGGCCCCACCGAGGATATTCTGGTCGCCGACGAAGCCTATGGCATCGACCTGGAAGGCGAAGTGGCGGCGATCACCGGCGATGTGCCGATGGGTATCTCGGCCGAGGCCGCCGCCGGCCATATCCGATTGCTGCTGCTGGTCAACGATGTATCCTTGCGCAACCTGATCCCGAACGAACTGGCCAAGGGCTTCGGCTTTTTCCACGGCAAACCCTCCACTGCCTTCTCGCCCGTGGCGGTGACGCCGGACGAGCTCGGCGATGCCTGGAAAGATGAGAAGATTCACTTAGCCCTGGTCAGCCATGTCAACGGCACCAAGTTCGGCGCGCCTGAAGCCGGCGACGACATGCAGTTCAGCCTGGCGCAATTGATCGCCCATGCCGCCAGGACACGGCGGCTGCGCGCCGGCTGCATCGTCGGCTCCGGCACGGTCTCGAACCGCGATGCCAGCCGGGGTTTCTCCTGCCTGGCCGAAATCCGCATGATCGAGACGATCAACGAGGGCAAGCCGAAAACCGGTTTCCTGAAATTCGGCGACCGCGTGCGGATCGAGATGTTCGACCGCGCCGGGCGCTCGATCTTCGGCGCCATCGATCAGCGCGTGGTGAAATACGCCGGGGCGTCCTAATTCATCTCGTCATGCCCGGACTTGATCCGGGCATCTCATTGTCAATTGGAGAAAGATGCCCGGGTCTGGGCCCGGGCATGACGACGTATTTTATATTGGTCAGTACGTCTGGCCTAAACCCCGACATCAACCCGCAGGCCGAGGCTGGCACCGATGCGGGCGCTGCCAGGCACGACATTGCTGGCGGCAGCATTGTTGCTGTTGCCGCCGGCTGCCACTGGCGCCGCCACAGGGGCCGGGTTGGAGAAATTCTGCCGCTCCGGCGCCAGCAGCGGGTTCGAGCGTTCCTGGCTGCCATTGATCCGCGACTGGCCGCGCTCATTCTCCTGGCTCCGCTCGCTCTGCTGACGCTGTGCCGCGCGGCTATTCCCGGCTTCGCCGCCCTGCTCAGCGGCGCCGGGCGCCAAGGCCTGCAGATTCGGCACCGGCCCCGGTGCAGTGCCAAGCGCGATCAACGGCCGCAGCGAATTCGCCGCCAAGCTATAAGCCTGCGCCGCGCGCGAGGCACTGTCGCTGTCGGCCGCTGTGTTGCTGCCATTCAATTCCGGCGATACCTGCGAGCGCAAAGCGGCATCCCGCAGGGTCGCGAGCGTGGCATTGCTTAAAGTCGGTGCGTTGAAGCGCACAACAGAAGACGCCCGCTGCTGCGCCTGTTCTTGGGGCGAGGGCAACGGGGACGGCAGGACCAAATTCTGTTGGGCCAGATTGCGCGCCGCGGCTGAGGCCGGAAAGACTGCGAGCAGATTGCTGCCCGTGACCGACTGAACCATGGTTAATATTTACCATGAATCCCCGGTCCTGGCACGTAAAAAAGGGTAAATAATCCTTTAACAACTGGAACTTAGGCCAGCCCCCAGGAACTCAAGCCAATCCCAGGGCGAGATCAGACACGAAGGGGTTGCTGCGGCGCTCGGCGCCGAAGGTGGAAAGCGGGCCATGGCCGGGCACGAAGGTGATGTCGTCGCCGAGCGGGAACAGGCGCTCACGGATGGCTTTGATGAGCTGTTCATGGTTGCCGCGCGGGAAATCGGTGCGGCCGATCGAGCCACGGAACAGCACATCGCCAACCAACGCCACGCGACTTTCTGCATGCACAAACACCACATGGCCCGGCGTATGGCCGGGGCAGTGGTAGACATCGAGGATGAGGTCGCCAAGCGTGACGGTATCGCCCTGCTCCAGCCAGCGGCCCGGCGTGAAACTGCGGCTGGGCGGAAAACCATATTGCTGTGCCGCCTTGGGCATGCCGTCGATCCAGAACTGGTCCTCGCGATGCGGCCCCTCGATCGGCAGGTTCAGCTTTTCCGAGAGTTCCATCACTGCCCCGGCATGGTCCAGGTGGCCATGGGTGACCAGCAGCTTTTCCAGCGTCACGCCCTGGCGCTTTACTGCTTCCAGCAGCCGATCCGGCTCGCCGCCGGCATCCACCAGGGCGCCGCGCATGCTGGCGGTACACCAAACCAGGCTGCAATTCTGCTGGAACGGGGTAACCGGGATTATTTCGATCTGGAGGGGCGGTTTCTCTGTCATGACAGGGGTTTATCGCAAATCCGCCCAGTTGGCGCCAGGGTCATTGCGGGGCTGGCCTCGTCCCTCATCTTGTACTGGCGCCACCCCACCCCCATCTAGCCCGTAAACCACCGAAACCGCCCCTGTCTGGCCCCATCCAGGGCCCCGGCAGTTGCCCCGGCGGGGCGGAATAGTGTAGGGCAATCCCCCAGGGTGCTGCCAAAGTGACAGGCCGCCCGGTGTTATACCTTTGTAGGAGCGGCCGGGATGGCGCAGGCAGGCAAGCAGGGTGGCGGCGGGCGCAAGGCCGCGAAGCCGCTGGTCTATGTGCTGAATGGCCCGAACCTCAACATGCTCGGCACCCGCCAGCCGGAAATCTATGGCCGCGACACGCTCGACGATGTTGAAACCCTGTGCCGCTTCACCGCTGATCGGCTGGGCCTGGAGATCGACTTCCGCCAGACCAACCACGAAGGCGTGCTGATCGACAGCATCCAGGAGGCCCGCACCAAGGCCGCCGCCATCGTGATTAATGCCGGTGCCTTCACCCATACCTCGGTGGCCATGCTCGATGCGCTGAACGCCTTCGACAAGCCGGTGATAGAGGTGCATATCTCCAACATCTTCAAGCGCGAATCCTTCCGGCACCATTCCTATGTGTCGCCGGCGGCGCGCGGCGGCATTTTCGGCCTCGGCCCCAAGGGCTATGCCCTGGCGCTGGAAGCCCTTGCCGATATCATCGCCTGACAGCAGCAGAAAAAGGATTTCCAGGATGGCGTCGACGCCTGCCAAGGACAAGAAAGAGAGCCGCATCGACCAGCAGATGATCCGCGACCTCGCGGAATTGCTGAATGAGACCGGCCTCAGCGAAATCGAGTGGAATGAAGGCTCGCTGAAAGTCCGTGTTGCCAAGACCGTGGCTGCCGTCAGCGCCCCGGTCTATGCCGCCGCCCCGGCCGCCATTGCCGCCGCCGCTCCAGCCGCCGCCGGTGGCGACGATGCCGCCAGCCATCCCGGTGCCGTGAAGTCGCCGATGGTCGGCACCGTCTACACCGCGTCCGAACCCGGCGCGGCGCCGTTCGTCTCGGTCGGCAGCAATGTTTCCGCCGGCCAGACCCTGCTGATCGTCGAAGCCATGAAGACGATGAACCCGATCACCGCACCGAAGGGCGGCCGCGTCACCCGCATCCTGATCGAGAACCAGCAGCCGGTCGAATTTGGCCAGCCCCTGCTGGTGATCGAATAACCGGCCCGCGGGACCGCGCCGATGTTCGATAAGGTGCTGATCGCCAATCGCGGCGAGATCGCGTTGCGCATTCACCGCGCCTGCAAGGAAATGGGCATTCATACCGTGGCGGTGCATTCCACGGCGGATGCCGATGCCATGCATGTGCGCATCGCCGATGAATCCGTCTGCATCGGCCCGCCGCCATCCAACCAGAGCTACCTGAATATCCCGGCGATCATCTCGGCGGCCGAAATCACCGGCGCCGATGCGATCCATCCCGGCTATGGCTTCCTTTCCGAGAACGCCAAGTTCGCCGAGATCGTCGAAGCCCATGACATCACTTTCATCGGCCCGACGCCGGAACATATCCGCCTGATGGGCGATAAGATCGCCGCCAAGGAAGCCGCGCGCTCGCTGGGCATTCCCTGCGTGCCGGGTTCGGATGGCGCCATCGCCGATGAGGCGGAAGGCCGCAAGCTCGCCGACGACATGGGCTATCCGGTGCTGATCAAGGCCACGGCCGGCGGCGGCGGTCGCGGCATGAAGGTGGTGCGCAGCCCGGAGGAATTCGGCCCCGCGCTGGCCCAGGCCAAGGCCGAGGCGCGCGCCGCTTTCGGCAACGACGCCGTCTATGTCGAAAAGTACCTCACCCGCCCGCGCCATATCGAGATGCAGATTTTCGGCGATATGCATGGCAATGCCGTGCATCTCGGCGAACGCGACTGTTCGCTGCAGCGCCGGCATCAGAAGGTGCTGGAAGAAGCCCGCTCGCCGGCTTTGAACGAGGAACAGCGCAAGCAGATTGGTGCCATCGCATCCAATGCCATCGCCAAGCTCGGCTATCGCGGCGCCGGCACCATCGAATTCCTCTACGAGAATGGTCAGTTCTACTTCATCGAGATGAATACCCGCCTGCAGGTGGAGCATCCGGTGACCGAGATGATCACCGGCCTCGACCTGGTGCGCGAGCAGATCCGCGTCGCCGCCGGCGCGCCGCTCGGCTACACCCAGGACGACATCAAGTTCAGCGGCCACGCCATCGAATGCCGCATCAATGCCGAGAACCCACGCACCTTCGCGCCCTCGCCGGGCCGCGTCAGCGACTACCATGTGCCGGGCGGTCTTGGCGTGCGTGTCGATAGCGCGCTCTACACCGGCTATCAGGTGCCGCCGCATTATGACTCGCTGATCGGCAAGCTGATCGTGCATGGCACCAGCCGCAATGAATGCCTGATGCGGCTGCGCCGGGCGCTGGAGGAATATGTCATCGGCGGCATGGAAACCACCATCCCGCTGCATCTGGCCCTGATCCGCGATCCGGATTTCGTCAACGGTGCCTATGACATCCACTGGCTCGAGGAATTCATCGCGCGCCAGGGGTGAGAATGGGGTTTCAGGAAGGATCGTCATGCCCGGACTTGATCCGGGCATCTCATCCAGCCTGGCAAGAGATGCGCGGGTCAAGCCCGCGCATGACGACGGTGCGAAGAAGAGCGCATGCCGCATAACCCGCAGCCGCTGACCACCGACCTGCTGCTGCATGCCTATGCCAGCGGCTATTTTCCGATGGCCGACAGCGCCGACGATCCGGGCTATTTCTGGGTCTATCCGGAATATCGCGGCGTCATCCCGCTGGACCGCTTCCACCTGCCACGTTCGCTGGCCAAGACGGTGCGCAGCAATTGCTTCCGCGTCCATGTCGACCGCGATTTCGCGGCCGTGATCGCGGCCTGCGCCGAACCCTCGCGCGATCTCTTAAGCCAGCGCCGCAACACCTGGATCAATACGGTGATACGCAACGCCTATACCGAGCTGCACCGCAAGGGCTTCGCCCACAGCGTCGAATGCTACGATGGCGAGGACCGGCTGGTCGGCGGCCTCTATGGCGTGCGGCTCAACGGCGCCTTCTTCGGCGAAAGCATGTTCAGCCGCGCCACTGATGCTTCCAAGGTGGCTCTGGTGCATCTGGTGGCCCGCCTGCGCCTGGGCGGCTTCGTGCTGCTGGATACACAGTTCATCACCTCGCATCTCGCCCGCTTCGGCGCCGAGGAAATCCGCCGCGCCGAGTATCTCGAACGCCTGGGCGAAGCCTTGGATGTGACCGCCGATTTCGGCCGCATGCCACTGGATGCAGCGCCCGCCGAAGTGCTGGCGGCATTATCGGAGAGGATAGTGCATGGATAGCGTGACGCAGCTTCTGTTCGGCGGCGTGCTGGGCGCTGCCGGTTTCCGCAAAAGCCTGGGCCGGCGCGCGGTGGCGGCAGGCGGCCTGATCGGCACCCTGCCCGACCTGGATGTCTTAACCGGCCTGTTCGGCCATCAGAGCGTGGTCGACACCTGGCAGGACCACCGCGCCATCAGCCATTCCTTTCCCGCCACGCTGGTTTATGGCGCGGTGGTCGGCTGGATGCTTTGGAAAGCCGAGCGGCTGCGCAGCAGGGCGCCGAACCGCCCGGCGCTCGGACCCGATGACAGCCCAGAGCGCCGCCGCAACTGGATGTGGCTCGGCGCACTGGCGGCCGTCACCCATCCGCTGATCGACCTGTTCACCGCCTATGGTACGCAGTTGCTGGCCCCGTTCAGCAGCGTGCGCTTCGCCATCAACGCGATGCCGATCATCGATCCAGTCTATTCCCTGCCGCTGCTGCTGGTGTTTCTATTCGCCCTGGTAAGCGAGCGCTTCGCCGCTGCGGCACAGCGCGCGGCCCAGTTGGCGCTGGTCTATATCTTTCTCTACACCACGATGGCCTGGGGCATAGGCCTGCATCTGGAGCAGCGGGCGCGCGAGGAATTGCAGGGAACATCATCGAACACCACCGGCGTCCGCATCAGCGCCTATCCAGTGATTTTTCAGCCCTGGTGGCGCCGCATCGTTGTCGATCTGCCCGACGAAATCCTGATCGGCTTTGCCTCACCCTTCACTGAGAAGCCGATTGCCTGGCAGCGTTTCGCCCGGCTGCCCTCCAGCCCAGCGCTTGATGCGGCACAGGCCAGCTATGAAGCAAAGGTGTTCCGCTGGTTCTCAGGCGATCATCTGCACTGGACGGTGAAGCCCGGCACGCCGACTCTCGTCGAGGCGCGCGACTACCGCTATGGCATGCCCGGCGACAGTATCCTCGGCTTCTGGGGCCTGCGCTTCCGTGTCGATGCCGCAGGCCGCCTGCTCGGCGAGCCGGAGCGGCTGTCGGAACGGCCCGGTTTCACCCGTGCCGGCCTGGCAGAAATACGCGATGGTGTGTTGGGGCGTTAGCGCACTGAGATTCTAGCGGGCGGCGGGACGCGGCGCGCGGCAGTCGATCACCCAGACATCGTAGACCGGGTGTTCCAGCGGATTGAGCGCCGGGCTGGAGGCGAACATCCAGCCGGAGAAGCGCTGCACTGCCGCCTCGCCGGGGCGTTCTTCTACGATATCGAGATAGGCAGCGCTTTCCGGTGGATATTCCGGCGGCCGCTTGCGGCAGACGCGCGGCGTCACCTTCAGCGTGCCGAAACCAACGGTCTGGCCGATGGCGACTTCCAGCGTGTAGATGCGCGCGGTGATCTTATCCAGGCCCTGCAGGATCGCCAGCGGCATCGGATTGCTCGGCAAGGCGTCACTCGCCGGGGCCGGCTGCGCGATGGCCCCCGTGGCGGCGCATAGCAGCAGTGCTGCAACGAAAGTTGCGCGGGGCAGGCAGGACGCTTGCCGAAACATGCTGCTTTACTGCGCCTTGGCCTTGTCGCCGTTACCCGAGCCGGTGGTGGCGCTGAAAATCGCCTGGCCGATCAGATCGAGCAGGCTGACCGAGCCTTGGGTGAACTTGATCGCCTCACCCGGCTTCAGCATCACATCGCTGCCGCCCGGCTCGATCGACAGGTAATTGCCGCCGAGCAGGCTTTCGGAGGCGATCTTCGCCGCCGAGTCTTCCGGCAGCTTGTAGCGACCATCGACGGTGAAGGTGACAACGGCATCATAGGTCTTGGGGTCGAGCGTCTGGCCGGTGATGGTGCCGACCTTGATGCCGGAAAGCCGCACGGCGCCGCCCGTTACCAGGCCATCGGCGCGGTTGAAGCGCGCCTTCAGTTCATAGCCAGACACGTTGCCGCCAACGCCGGCGGTGGAATAGGCGAATGCCAGGAAGAACGCAGCCACCGCAAGAACCACGGCGCCGATCAGGGTCTCGACCAGATTGCCTTGCATGGGCCGTCGCCTACTCCGGCTTCCAGGCTTCGTAGTCGCCTGTGGCCTTGGGCCGCGTGCCGCCGCCCTGCCCCGCCGGATGATAGGCGTAGGGCGTGCCGGTCAGATTCGGCAGATGCTCCTTTTCCCACACATGCTTCTTCACGCCGGCGACCGGCGCGTCATCAACGGTGTGGTGCAGCCAGGCATGCCATTCCGGCGGCACTTTGGATGCTTCCGGGCGGCCGTTGAAGATCACCCAGCGGCGGCGCCCGCCGCTCCGTTCGCGGAAATACTTGTTGCCGAAGCTGTCGCTGCCGACCGCCTCGCCTTTCCACCAAGTATAGAGCTTCGTGCCGATCAGGCTCATGGTCTCACTGTCTCCGCGCTGCTGGTGCGCTGAATTATGGGCGGACTATGGCACTGCCCGAACATTGCGTAAAGCCTTATTCGGCCGTCCTATTTCATCACCAGAAGGCCGATTTCCATGGCGAATTCGCGGCCCAGTTCATTGCGCGCGGCGGTCTCGAAAGCGGGGTATTTGGACACAACCTTTTCGAGCCCCGGCCGGCCGGCGAAATCCTCTGCCTTCAGCAGGTCGCCCTGCTTCAGGGTGCCGCCACGGCCCATCGACATCAGCGCCCGACCCACGGCGGTGGCGATCAGGCGCTGGCCCTCGTCGCTGGCGAAGAACTGATCCAGCGCCGCCAGCTCATTACGATTGTAATGGGCGGCGGCAGCATTGGAGACGGCGCCCCGGAAACGCTGGCCGGCGCCGGGCGCGCGTTCGCGCAGCAGCCGGGCGCGGGCCTGCTCCTCCGGAGTCGATTGCGGCATGAACTGCAAATAGAGCTGCACGATGGAGTCGACCCGCTTTTCCAGGCTCAGAGTCTCCATCAGCTTGTCCGCCGCCTGCCGGGTTACCCGGTCCTGGGCGGCAACGCCCAGGGGAACAGCGGTGGTAACCGCCAGGAGAAGAATCAGCAGCAGGGAATGGATGCGGCGCATGGCCCGAGTCTAGCACAATGCTTGTGGTTTTAATAAGGCACACCGCCCTTTGAAGAATTGACCCGCGCGCCGGCCTTACCCTAGATTTAGCCCATCCGAGGTCGCCGAGCCACCAGATTTGGTAGCTCTGGCGGCCTCAAGTCTTTGATTCAGCGGCGATTTCCAGGGCACGAGGGGCAGGCGGCAATGCGTATTCAACGGCACTACACCAATGCGGCGGGTGAAGCTTACGACGGCATCGAGTTCCGTTTCACGGCCAGCGAAATCCGCAATCCGGATGGTTCCGTGGTGTTCCGCCTGGATAAGCTGGAAGTGCCGGCCCCCTGGTCGCAGGTGGCTGCCGACGTGCTGGCGCAGAAGTATTTCCGCCGCGCCGGGATTCCCGCCGCCCGCCGGCCGGTGCCAGAATCGGACGTGCCGCAATGGCTGTGGCGCCAGGAAGCCGATGAGGCGGCGCTGGAGAAGCTGCCCGAGGCCGAGCGCTATACCCAGGAGACCAGCGCGCGGCAGGTTTTCGACCGCCTGGCCGGCACCTGGGCCTATTGGGGCTGGAAGGGCGGCTATTTCGATTCGGAAGAGGATGCCCGCGCCTATTTCGACGAGATGCGCTACATGCTGGCCGCCCAGGTCGGTGCGCCGAACTCGCCGCAATGGTTCAACACCGGCCTGCATTGGGCCTATGGCATCGATGGCCCGGCCCAGGGGCATCATTATGTCGATTACCGCACCGGCAAGCTGGTGCAGTCGGACTCGGCCTATGAGCATCCGCAGCCGCATGCCTGCTTCATCCAGTCGGTGGAGGACGACCTCGTCAACGAGGGCGGCATCATGGATCTGTGGACCCGTGAGGCGCGGCTGTTCAAATACGGCTCCGGCACCGGCTCCAACTTCTCGCGCCTGCGCGGCGAGGACGAAAAGCTTTCCGGCGGCGGCAAGTCGTCGGGCCTGATGAGTTTCCTCAAGATCGGCGACCGCGCCGCTGGCGCCATCAAATCGGGCGGCACCACGCGCCGCGCCGCCAAGATGGTGATCTGCGACATCGACCATCCTGATATCGAAGCCTTCATCGACTGGAAGGTGATCGAGGAGCAGAAGGTGGCGGCTCTGGTCGCCGGCTCCAAGCTGTCGCGCCAGCATCTCGGCCGCGTGCTTGCCGCCTGCAATGAGGCCGGTGGCTGCGACCCGAAGCAGAATGCCGCTTTACGCAAGGAAATCCGCGCCGCCCGCGCCGCGATGATCCCGGAAAACTATGTGCAGCGCGTGCTGCAGATGGCCCGCCAGGGCTATGACCAGCTCGATTTCCGCGCCTATGACACCGACTGGGATGGCGAAGCCTATCTCACCGTTTCCGGCCAGAACTCGAACAATTCCGTGCGCGTGCCGGATGACTTCCTGCTCGCCGTGGAGCGCGATGCCGACTGGACGCTGACGCGGCGCACCGATGGCAAGGCTGCCAAGACCCTGCCGGCGCGCAAGCTGTGGGACAAGATCGGCCAAGCTGCCTGGGCCTCCGCCGACCCCGGCCTGCAATACGACACCACGATCAACGATTGGCATACCTGCCCTGAGGATGGCCGCATCAACGCCTCCAACCCTTGCTCGGAATACATGTTCCTGGACGACACGGCCTGCAATCTCGCGTCGCTGAATCTGATGTGCTTCCGCAGCGATGATGGCCGCTTCGACGTGCAGGGCTTCGAGCATGCCTGCCGGCTGTGGACCGTGACGCTGGAAATCAGCGTGCTGATGGCGCAGTTCCCGAGCCGCGAAATCGCCCGCCGCTCCTATGAATTCCGCACGCTCGGCCTCGGCTATGCCAATCTCGGCGCGCTGCTGATGAGCTGCGGCATGTCCTATGATTCCGATGAGGGCCGCGCGCTCTGCGGTGCCATCACCGCCTTGATGACCGGCGCCGCCTATGCCACCTCCGCCGAGATGGCGGCCGAACTCGGTGCCTTCCCCGGCTACAGCCGCAATGCCGACCAGATGCTGCGGGTGGTGCGCAACCATCGCCGCGCCGCGCAAGGCCAGCTTGCCGGCTATGAGGGCCTGCATATCGCACCGCTGCCGCTGGATCACGGCCATTGCGCCGATGCCGCGCTGCGCACGGCGGCCCAGGAAGCCTGGGACCGCGCCTTGTCGCTCGGCGAGGCGCATGGCTACCGCAACGCCCAGGTCAGCGTCATCGCTCCCACCGGCACCATCGGTCTGGTGATGGATTGCGACACCACCGGCATCGAACCGGATTTCGCCCTGGTGAAGTTCAAGAAGCTGGCCGGCGGCGGCTATTTCAAGATCATCAACCGCACCGTGCCGCTTGCGCTCCGCACGCTCGGCTATACCGAAGGCGAAATCCGCGCCATCATCGATTACGCCGTGGGCCATGGCACGCTGCGCGGCGCGCCGGGCGTCAACCACACCACGCTGAAGGCCAAGGGCTTCACGGCAGAAGCCATCGCCAAGGTGGAAGCCGGCCTGCGCACCGCCTTCGACATCAAGTTCGTGCTCAACCGCTTTACCCTCGGCACGGTTTTCTGCACCAACGAACTCGGCATCCCGGAACAGCGGCTCAACGCGCCGGATTTCGACCTGCTCACCGCCATCGGCTTCACGGCCGAAGAGATCGCCGCCGCCAACCTGCATTGCTGCGGCGCCATGACCCTGGAAGGGGCGCCCTATCTCAAGGACGAGCATCTGCCGGTGTTCGACTGCGCCAACCCCTGCGGCAAGGACGGCACCCGCTTCCTGTCCTCGGCCAGCCATATCCGCATGATGGCCTCGGCGCAGCCCTTCATCACCGGCGCCATCTCCAAGACCATCAACATGCCGAATTCGGCCAGCGTCGAGGAATGCACGGAGGCCTATCTCTCGGCCTGGAAGCTTGGCTGCAAGGCCATCGCGCTCTACCGCGACGGTTCCAAGCTGAGCCAGCCGCTGCAATCGCAGTTGCTCGACGACGATGCCGAGGCGGTTGAAGACACCCTCGACCGCGTGATCGAAGCGCCGGCTGCCGCCCGCGCCCAGATCGTTGCCGAGCGCATTGTCGAGAAATACATCGCCGGCCGCCAGCGCCTGCCGCTGCGCCGCAAGGGCTACACCCAGAAGGCCGTGGTCGGCGGCCACAAGGTGTATCTGCGCACCGGTGAATATGACGAAGGCAAGCTCGGCGAAATCTTCATCGACATGCACAAGGAAGGCGCCGCCTTCCGCAGCCTGATGAATAATTTCGCCATCGCCATCTCCATCGGCCTGCAATACGGCGTGCCGCTGGAGGAATTCGTCGATGCCTTCACCTTCACCCGCTTCGAGCCTTCGGGCATGGTGGAAGGCAACGACGTCATCAAGATGGCGACCTCGATCCTCGACTATGTGTTCCGCGAACTGGCGGTGAGCTACTTGGGCCGCACCGACCTCGCCCATGTGCAGCCGGAAGACCTGCGCCCCGATGCACTGGGCGCCAAGGAAGCCCACACCACGGAGATGGCACCCGTGGCCGCCATGGCCTCGAACGGCTATGTCCGCTCCAACCTCTATGTGCTGAACAATGCCGCGGCTGGCACGGGCGCCGCCACCATGCAGCTTCAGGCAACCGGCACCGATGGCCTCAACATCACGGCGGCGGTGAATGTGCTGGCCGGCAGCCATGAAGAAGGCGCAGGCAGCAGCAGCCGCTCCAGCCGCATCCGCGAAGCGCGGATGAAGGGCTATGAAGGCGATGCCTGCCCGGAATGCGGCAACTTCACCCTGGTGCGCAACGGTACCTGCCTGAAATGCGATTCCTGTGGCGGCACCACAGGATGCTCCTGAGGCACCTGATTCTGGCTGCGATGCTGCTGGCGACCCAGCTTGCCTGGGCGCCCGCTGCCTGGGCGGATGAGACCCGCGCCTTGCTGGTGGCGGTGAACGCCACCCGCGCCCGGAGCGGACTGGACGTGCTGCGCGACAATCCGCAGCTCCGCCTGGCCGCCGCCGAACTCGCCGCCGACCTGCCGCGCTGCGGCCGCCTCAGCCACCAGGGCTGCGATGGCAGCGACCTGCGCGAACGCCTGGTCCGCGCCGGCTATCCCTTCGCCTTCGCCGCCGAGAACCTGGCGCATGGCACGCCGAATGCCGCCGAGACCCTGGCCGCCTGGCTGGAAAGCCCGGGCCACCGGGAAAATCTGCTGCGGCCGGAATTGCGCGAGGCCGGTATCGCCCAGGGTGAATTGCAGGGCCAGACACTCTGGGTGATGGTGCTGGGCAGCCGGCGCTGATGCGTTTACCGAATCACGCCTGCCCCCCTATACTGGTGGCATGACCAGCGGCCCCAGCTATGCAACCTGCCCCACCGATCTCGGCGACCGGCTGGATTCCCACGCCCGGTTCACGCTCTCCATCGGCACCTCGGTCAAGGTCGGGCGGCAGTTGAAGCTGGCCCGCACCGATCTCGGCTCCACCAAGCTGACGCGGCGCAACCTGCGCCGGGTGGTGCTGCAGCAATGCCGGCTGTTCTGCACCGACATGCGCGGCGTCGATGCCGTGGAAGCCGAATTCAACGGCAGCGACATGACCGCCGCCGATCTCAGCGAAGGCAATTTCGCCCAGGCGCTGATGCGTGGCGTCGACTTGAGCCGCGCCATCCTCAACAACACGCGTTTCGACAGCGCCGATTTCCGGCCCTACACGCCGCCGGAGAATGTCGCCGATGGCCGGCAGGAGACCAAGCTCGGCGGCGCCTCGGCGCGCGGCGCCTCCTTCGTGGCGGCAACGCTGAACGACACCATCTTCGACAAGGCGAACCTGCAGGACGCCAATTTCGCCTATGCCAGCATCACCGGCCTGTCGCTGAAAGGCGCCGACCTGCGCGGCGCCGATTTCTCCATGGCCGACATGCCAAGCGAACTCGGCGAGCAGATCATTTCCGGCGGCGGCAAGGTGCCCAAGGCGGCCAAGCCGGCGGCCGTCTACATGGCGCTGGAATCCCATGCCTCCTGGGTGCAGAGCGACGGCAGGGCCGGCCAGCGCGCCGACCTCTCCAACTGGAATCTGGTCGGGCTCAATCTCGACGGCGCCGAACTCTCCGGCGCCAACCTGGTCGGCGCCAACATGGCGCGCTGCAGCTTGCGTGGCGCCAAGCTGATCTGCGCCGACCTGCGCGGCGCCAATCTCTCCGCCGCCGACATCCAAGGCGCCGATTTCCGTGGCGCCATGCTGGATCAGGCCTTCGGCTTCATGCCGGCGGGCAGCGTCTAAACAAAAACTACAATCCCGCCTTCAGCACCGCGCCCATTTCGGCGAGGGCCTCGTTGGCTTGCGGCAGCACCTTGCCCATGGTGATGAAGCCGTGGATGGTGCCGGGGAATTCGCGGAACTGCACCACGTTACCGGCTGCCTGCAAAGCCTGGGCATAGGCGACGCCTTCATCGCGCAAGGGGTCGTTGCCAGCCACTACCACATAGCCGCGCGGCAGGTTGGCGAGCGACGGCGCCTTCAGCGGCGAGGCACGCCAATCCTCGCAGTCGGCCGGGCCGTTCAGATACATGAGCTGGAACCAGGTCATGCTGCTATGGGTGAGCAGATGGCCGGTGGCGAAGTTTTTGTGCGACTCCGTCTCCATCGCCATGTTGGTGGCGGGATAGATCAGCAGTTGGAACTTGATCGCCGGCTTGCCCGCGTCGCGCGCCAGCAACGCCACCACGGCGGCGATATTGCCGCCAGCGGAATCGCCGCCTACGGCGAGGCGCTCGGCATCGACGCGGAGATGTTTGGCTTCCTCCACCACCCAGACCAGCGCGGCATAGGCATCCTCGATGGCGGCGGGGAATTTGAATTCCGGCCCCATGCGGTAATCGACGCTGACCACGGCACAGCCTGAATTATTCGCCAGGGTGCGGCAGACGACATCATGGGTATCGAGATCGCCGATCACCCAGCCGCCGCCATGGTAGAACACCAGCACCGGCAATACGTCTTTCTTATCGACGTCGATCGGGCGGTAATAGCGCAGCGGGATCGGACCATTCGGCCCCGGACAGGCGAAATTGCCGACCTCGGAAACTTCCGGCGGTTCCGGCGACACCGCGCCACGGGTTTCCTTGTACAGCTTGCGCGCCGCCTCGGCGCCGATGGACTCATAGGCGGGACGATTGGCGGCGGCCACCGCGTCGAGCAGGGCCTTGGCTTCAGGATCGAGCATGGCTTGGTGCCTTTTGCTTGGCGTTCAGTAGCGATTTTTATTCAGTGCAATCCGGGGAACAGCCCACGCAGGCCGTTGGCAAAAATCTGCACTGCAACGGCGGCCAGCAGCAAGCCGAAAATGCGGTTGAGGATATTCAATCCGGTGCGGCCCATGCGCTGGCCGATGGGAACCGCCAGCCGCAGCACGATCCATACCGCAACGCACACAACCAGAATGGCGAGGATCACCACACCCTGATGCAGGAAGCCGTCACCACTCTGCATGGTAATGATGGTGGCGGAAATCGAACCGGGGCCGACCAGCAGCGGCATGGCAATCGGCACCACGCCCACGGCATCGCGCGCGCCGGCCTCGGCCGCCTCTTCCGGCGTCTGCTGCTGCGGGCTCATCTGCGCATTGACCATGCTGAGCGCCATCAGGAACAGCACGATACCGCCGCCAACCTGGAAGGCGGCAAGGCTGGCGCCCAGCAGCCGCAGGATCATGTCGCCCGAGAGTGCGGAGACCACCAGTACGCCGAACACGGCGATGGCAGCGGTGCGGGCTGTCTTGGCCTTCTCCGCGCCCGAGCGGCCTTCCATCAGCATCAGGAAGAGCGGGATGGCCGCGAACGGATCCAGGATCGAGAACAGCGTGATGGCGTAGCGGATATATTCGAAGCTATCACGCATACGCCCCTCCTTGCTGTCTGTCGGTGCTACCGTCTAGCGCAGTTCCAGCCCACACCATCGTCATGGCCGGGCTCGACCCGGGCATCTGGTTTTCGATTTACCAAGAGATGCGCGGATCAAGTCCGCGCATGACGCAATTAATGGGACTATTTCTTGTCGAGTTCGGGCGCGTGGATACGGATATGCAGTTCGCGGAGCTGCTTCAGCGTCACTTCGCTCGGCGCCTGCATCATCAGGTCCTGCGCCTGCTGGTTCATCGGGAACAGCACGATCTCGCGGATATTCGGCTCATCGGCCAGCAGCATGACGATGCGGTCGATGCCCGGCGCGATGCCGCCATGCGGCGGGGCGCCATACTTGAACGCATTCAGCATGCCGCCGAACTTGCCTTCCACCACTTCCGGGCCATAGCCGGCGATCTCGAATGCCTTGTACATGATTTCCGGCTTGTGGTTACGGATGGCGCCCGAGGAAAGCTCCACGCCGTTGCACACGATGTCGTACTGGTAGGCGTTGATGGTCAGCGGATCCTGGCTGTTCAGCGCTTCCAGGCCGCCCTGCGGCATCGAGAACGGGTTGTGGCTGAAATCCACCTTCTTCTCGTCCTCGTTATACTCGAACATCGGGAAGTCGACGATCCAGCAGAACTTGAAGACATTCTTCTCGCAGATATCGAGTTCGTCGCCGATGCGGATACGCGCCTGGCCGGCCAGCTTGGCCGCCGGCAATTCCTTGTCGCAGGCGAAGAAGATGGCATCGCCATCCTTCACATTGGCCACGGCCTTCAGCTTGGCGATACGCTCGGCATCCAGGAACTTGGCAATCGGCCCCTTGGCCTCGCCATTGTCGAAGATGATGTAGCCGAGGCCGGCGGCGCCTTCCTGGCGCGCCCAGTCATTCATCTTGTCGAAGAAGCTGCGCGGACGGCCCGCGGCGCCCGGTGCCGGAATGCCGCGCACCACGCCACCATTCTCGATGCTGCGGGCGAACACACCAAAGCCCGAACCGCGGAACACCTCGGTCACATCGGCGAGGATGATCGGGTTGCGCAGGTCCGGCTTGTCGGAGCCGTATTTCAGCATCGATTCACGATACGGGATGCGCGGGAATTCAGCCGGACCGCAATCGCGGCCATTGGCGAATTCCTGGAACACGCCATGGATCACCGGGCCGACGGCGTTGAAAACGTCGTCCTGCTCCACGAAGCTCATCTCGACATCGAGCTGGTAGAATTCGCCGGGGGAACGGTCCTTGCGCGCATCCTCGTCGCGGAAGCAGGGCGCGATCTGGAAATAGCGGTCGAAGCCCGAGACCATGATGAGCTGCTTGAACTGCTGCGGCGCCTGCGGCAGCGCATAGAAGCGGCCGGGATGCAGGCGGCTCGGCACCAGGAAGTCGCGCGCGCCTTCCGGCGATGACGCGGTGAGGATCGGGGTCTGGAATTCCATGAAGCCCTGATCGGTCATGCGGCGGCGGATCGAGGAGATCACCTTCGAGCGCAGGATGATGTTGTTATGCAGGCGTTCGCGGCGCAGGTCGAGGAAGCGGTACTTGAGGCGAATATCTTCGGGGTATTCCTGCTCGCCGAAAACCGGCATCGGCAGTTCCTGCGCCTCACCCAGCACTTCCACGGCCTCGACCACCAGTTCAACCGCGCCGGTCGGCAGGTTCGGGTTCACCGTCTCCGGCGTGCGCGCCACCACCTTGCCGCTGACCGAGATGACGAATTCGGAGCGCAGCTTCTCCAGCGCCTTGAAGGCCTCAGAGCCGCTTTCCGCCACCACCTGGGTAATGCCGTAATGGTCACGCAGGTCGATGAACATCAGGTTGCCGTGGTCGCGGCGGCGATGCACCCAGCCGGCAAGCTTGACCGTGGCGCCGACTGATTCAGCGCGCAATTGGCCACAGGTATGGGTGCGGTAGCGGGACATGGGGGAATCCTGAATAAAAGCCGTGAAAACGAAGCGGAACAGTCGCGAAACGGGGGGGAAAGTCAAGCCATCTGAGGCCGGATTTTCCCTGCTGATTGTATTGGGTTGACGCTCTAAGCGTGTTATGAGGGCCAGGATATGAACGCTGATCCGACTCCGATTACCACCACCGACGCCCTGGCCGAATTCTGCGGTTCGCTGAGCACGGCCGAGTTTGTCACTGTCGATACTGAATTCATGCGGGAAACCACCTTCTGGCCCAAGGTCTGCCTGATCCAGGTGGCCGGCCCGGAGGAAGCCCGGGTGATCGACCCGCTGGCCGACGGCCTCGATATGGCGCCGCTCTTCGACCTGCTGCGGAACAAGAATGTTCTGAAAGTGTTCCATGCGGCGCGTCAGGACCTGGAAATCTTCGTCCGCCAGATGGGCGAAGTGCCCGCGCCCCTGTTCGATACCCAGGTGGCGGCGATGGTCTGCGGCTTCGGCGACCAGGTGTCCTACGAGACCCTGGCCGGCAAGCTGGCCAATGCCCAGATCGACAAAAGCTCGCGTTTCACCGACTGGGCCCGCCGGCCGCTGACGCCCAAGCAGATTCTCTACGCCCTCTCGGACGTGACGCATTTACGGAAATGCTACGAGAAGCTTTCCGCCAAGCTGCAAAAGAGTGGCCGCGCCGCCTGGCTCGATGCCGAGATGGCGACCCTGACCGATCCCGCGACCTACGATCTGGCGCCGATGGATGCCTGGCGCCGGCTCAAGCCCCGCGTCACCCGGCCGGAATACCTCGCCGTGCTGCAGGCGGTGGCCGCCTGGCGCGAACAGGAAGCCCGCCAGCGCGACATTCCGCGCCAGCGCATCCTGCGCGACGAAGCCGCCATGGAAATCGCCGGCCACCCGCCCAAGAGCGCGGAAGACCTCGGCCATATCCGGGGCCTCTCCAAGGGCTTCGCCGAGGGCAAGATGGGCCAGGGCCTGCTGGCCGCGATCACCGCACGGCTGGAAGCACCGCGCGAGACTTGGCCGCAGATCGAGCGCGAGGCGGAATTGCCGCGCGGCATCGGCCCGATTGTCGAATTGCTGAAAGTGCTGCTGAAGCAGAAATGCGACGAGCATGACGTGGCGCAGAAGCTGGTCGCCGCCTCTTCCGATCTCGACAAGATCGCCGCCGATGACGAGGCCCAGGTGCCCGCCATGCAGGGCTGGCGCCGCGAGCTGTTCGGCAACGACGCCCTGCGCCTCAAGCGCGGCGAATTGGCGCTGGCCGTGAACGGCAACCGCATCAAGCTGGTAGAACTTAAAAAATAATGAAACCGTCATGGCCCGCGCAGGCGGGCCATGACGCCATTGTTTTTGAAGTCGTTACTCCCGCGCCATTCTTGTCACCCTGGCGCAAGCCAGAGTCCCATTTCATCACAAAAAAAATGGGATTCTCGCGTGCGCGAGAATGACAAAAAAGGGATGCAATGCCTCACCCCTTGGCGATGCGGATATCCCAGCCGCGGTTGAGCGCCTTGCCCAGCGCCTCGACGCGGCGCTGCACCTGTTCGCCATCCAGCACGGCGAGTTGCTGCGACAATTCCAGCACCAGGTTGCCATTGAGGAAGCGCAGGCGGCAATCGCGCAGCAGGCCCGGCACGCCGCCGGATAGCGTCTGCCCAAGCCGCAGGCCGAGGCCGATGGCGAGTGCGTAATCCGCCTGCCGGGTTTCTAGCATGCGCCAGGCCGGCGAGGCCACCGGATCGCTGACCGTGCCGGCATAGCGCGCGAATACCGCGAGGCCAAGCAGCGCGCGTTCATGCTGGCTGATGCCCCCGAATGGCGCATGCAGGATCAGGCCCAGCGCCTGCTCGCCGCGATAATCCGGATGCACCCGCCAGGCGATATCGGCCAGCATCGCCGCCGCCAGGCGCAGGCGCTTCTCGGCGATGCTTTCCTTCTCGAAGAGCGGCGCGATGAAGCGGTCGAGTTCGGCGCCATGCTCGGCATAGCGGCCTTCGCGCGCCGCCATATGGGCGCAATAGCTGAGCAGCGGATCGAGCGCGCGCGTCGCATCATCCAGCATGGCATAGGCCAGGCCCTCGCGCAGGCCATGCGCTGAGAACACCACCTCGCTCGGCTGCAACACTTTCAGCAGCCGGCGCATCACCAAGGCGGCGAGTGGCAATGAATCCTGGCGGCGACGCGGCACGCCTTCCATGCGGCTGACCGATTCCTTGCCCTGGCGACCGAGCAGGCGGGTGAATTCCAGCGCTTCGTCGCGGCCCATATTGTATTCGTGGATGATATGCAGCGGACTCTGGGTCTGCGCCATATGCACGCGCGCGATGGCACGCCAGGAGCCGCCGACGGCATAGAGCGGCTTGCCTTGCCAGCGTTTTAGCCAGTTCACTTCGCCATAGCGGGCGTCGATGAAGGCTTTGGTCTGGTTGTAATTGCCGGTGCTGGCGAGGCGCAAAGGCCCCAACGGCAGGGTGACGCTGTCGCCGATACGGCGCTTCTCGACCGCCACTAGTTCCAGGCTGCCACCGCCGAGATCACCCATCACGCCTTCCGCATCGGGAATGCCGGAAAGCACGCCGAGCGCCGAATACTGCGCCTCCTCGGTGCCGGACAGGAGCCGCACCTTCACGCCAGTCTCACGCTCGATGCGGCTGATGAAATCCGGGCCATTGGCGGCATCGCGGGCGGCGGCGGTGGCCACCACCTGCAACTGCTTCACCTGCATGTGACGCGCCAGCGCAACGAAACGGCGGATCGTCGCCAGCGCCAGAGTGACACCGTCCTCATGCAGCTTGCCGGTTTCGCCCAGGCCACGGCCAAGACCGCACAGCACTTTCTCGTTGAAGCGCGGCGTAGGCAGGCGCAAGGGCTCGTCGAACACCACGAGACGCACGGAATTCGAGCCGATGTCGATGACACCCAGCGGCAGCAACTCTGCCGCATTCTTGCGGGCGGCAATGGGCGACGGCGCGAAATGAATGGCGGTCATACTATCCGGATTTAAGCTGGAGGCGCCGGATCGCGGCCGGCGACTTCAGCGCTTTGCCACGGCCCGAAAGACTGGGGTTGGTCATGAAGTAGGTATGGGCGCTGAAGGCGTCAAGTTTCGTCGAGACGCGCGAATACTTGTCGTCGGCACCGAGCGCCCAGCTCTGCGCCTCGTCTTTCAGGCTCGCCACCATGATCTGGTCCAGCACCTGCTCGCGCACGGTGGGATTGCCCACCGGCACCAGCACTTCGACGCGGCGGTCGAAATTGCGCGGCATCCAGTCCGCCGAGGTGATGAACACCTTGGCATCTGGCGACGGCAGGCCATGGCCGTTGCCGAAACAGATGATGCGCGAATGCTCGAGGAAGCGGCCGATCAGGCTGCGCACGCGGATATTCTCGGACAGGCCCTTCACGCCCGGCCGCAGGCAGCAGATGCCGCGCACCACTAGGTCGATCTGCACCCCGGCCTGGCTGGCGGCATAGAGCGCATCAATCGCCGCCGGATCGACCAGGCTGTTCATCTTCGCCCAGATCGCCGCCGGCTTGCCCGCCTTGGCGTGCTCGATTTCGGCATGGATCAGATCAAGCAGGCGCGGCCTGAGCGAGAATGGCGAGATCGCGATCTGCTTCAACTGCTCCGGCGCGGCATAGCCGGTGAGGAAGTTGAAAATATAGGTGGCATCGTGGCCGAGATCGGGATCGTCGGTGAAGAAGCTTAGGTCGGTGTAGACCTTCGCGGTGATCGGATGGTAGTTGCCGGTGCCGAAATGCACATAGGTGTTGAGCGAGCCGCCTTCGCGGCGCACCACCAGCGAAATCTTGGCATGGGTCTTCAACTCGATGAAGCCGAACACCACCTGCACGCCGGCACGCTCCAGGTCGCGCGCCCATTTGATATTCGCCGCCTCGTCGAAGCGCGCCTTCAACTCCACCAGCGCCGTCACCGACTTGCCGGCTTCCGCCGCCTCGATCAGCGCCTTGACGATCGGGCTGTCATCCGAGGTGCGATACAGCGTCTGCTTGATCGCCACCACCTGCGGATCCGCCGCCGCCTGGCGCAGGAACTGCACCACCACGTCGAAGCTCTCGTAGGGGTGATGCACCACCAGGTCCTTGTGCCGGATGGCGGCGAAGCAGTCGCCGCCGAAATCGCGGATACGCTCCGGGAAACGGGCGCTGAAGGTCGGGAACTTGAGCTCGGGAATATCGTCGACGATCAGCCGCTTGGTATCGGCGAGGCCGAGCAGGCCATCCACCGGCACCACCGCCTGCGGGCTGACTTCCAGTTCCTCGCAGACGAAGCGGCGCAGATCCTCCGGCATGTCGGCGTTGATCTTGAGGCGGATCACGTTGCCGCGCCGGCGGCGCTTCAGCGCCGTCTCGAACAGACGCACCAGATCCTCGGCCTCTTCCTCGATTTCGATATCGCTGTCGCGCGTGATGCGGAACAGGCCGCGACCGATGCTCTCATAGCCCGGAAAGAGCTTATGCATGAACAGGCCGACAAGATTCTCCAGCGACAGGAAGCGGATCTTCTCGCCCGGCAGACGGATGAAACGGTCAACTTGGCCCGGCAGCGGCAGCAAGGCATTCAGGCTGCGACCGTCACGAATCCGTCGCATTTGCATAACCATCGCGAAACCGAGATTGGGTATGAACGGGAACGGGTGCGCGGGATCGATTGCCAGCGGCGTCAGCACGGGAAAGATATGGGCGAGGAAATAATCCTCCAGCCATTTGCGGTCGTCGTCGGTGAGCCTCTCCGGTTCCAGCACCGCGATGCCCGCATGCTCCAGTTCAACGCAGAGCTTGCGCCAGCAGGCCTGCTGCTTCGCCATCAGATCGGCAGCGGCTTCGTTGATCAGCACCAATTGCTGCGCCGGGGTAAGGCCGTCCTGGCTGATTTCCTCAACACCCGCCCGCACCTGGCCGTAAAGGCCGGCAACGCGCACCATGAAGAATTCATCCAGGTTGTTGGCCGAGATGGAGAGGAAGCGCAGCCGTTCCAGCAGCGGGTAGCGCTTGTTGTTGGCCTCTTCCATGACGCGCAGATTGAAGGCCAGCCAGGAGAGTTCGCGGTTGATGTAGCGCTCGCGCACCGGCACCGCCGCCACCGCCGGCGGCGGCACGAAGGGCTCGGCGGGCGGCTGGCCGCCGGGGGCAAATTTTTCAAGCGCGCTTGGGCTGCTCAACGGCATGTCGGAGTATCCTGCCTTGTCCGACCGGCCCGGTGGCGGTATGCCAGGGCCCGGTTCGGGTATAGGTGTAACGGCGGAATATGTCAAAGCCGCGACTCCTGCCCGAAACCAGACGAATTTTCAGTATTTTTCGTGTAATTCCAAGGAGATTCCCATGTTGCGCCTGTGGCTGCTGCGGCACGCTAAATCCGCCTGGGACGATCCCGGGCTGGATGATTTCGCCCGCCCCCTGGCGCCGCGCGGCAAGAAGGCCTGCCGCCGCCTCGCCCGCCACCTGGCCGAACGCGCGGTGCGGCCCGACCTGGTGCTCTGCTCGCCGGCCCAGCGCACGAGGCAGACCTGGGAACGCCTGACCAAGCGGCTGGGGCCGGATATCGAAACCCGCTTCGACCACAGCCTCTATCTGGCCGAGGCGACAAACCTGCTGGCAACCCTGCGGGCGGCGCCGACCACTTGCCGCGAATTGATGCTGATCGGCCATAATCCCGGCCTGGAAGACCTGGCGGCGCGGCTGTGCAGCGCCGGGGCCGGCGATGCCCTGGAGCGGCTGAAAACCAAATACCCCACCGGCGGCCTGGCCGAGATCAGCTTCGCGATCAAGCGCTGGGCGGATGTGGCGCCCAAATCGGGTTTTCTGGCAAGCTTCGTTACACCCACCATGCTGGATGAAGCAGAGTGACGCCATGGGCAACATCGTCAACCTGAACAAGGCGCGCAAGGCCAAGGCACGCGATGCAAAGGCCACCCAGGCGGCGGCCAACCGCGCCCGGCATGGCATGAGCAAGGCCGAGCGCGAAAAGGCCGCCAAGGAGGCCGAGCGCATCCGCCGCGAGATCGACGGCAGCAAGCTGGAAGACTAGCGCCTAGTTTGCGGCCATTCTGGTTTCGCCCGCCTGCACCGGCAGGCCGCGCGCCGCCAGATACTGCTCCACCGCGCCACCCCAGACCTTGGGAAAGAACACCAGGGCATGACCATCCACCCGCTTCGGCAGGGTGTATTGCCGATATTCGGCATGGCCGCCGGCATTGATGAAGACCTCGAAGTTGCGGCGGTAATAATCTTCCGAACAATAGGAATCATTCTCGGCATAGAGCCACAGCATCGGTAATGCCGTGGTGGTGCCACGCCCCATCAGCAGGCGGTCGATATAGGGCGCGGATTTGTAGATCACGTGGTTGCAATCCTCGCCGACCCAGCCGCCGACGAAGTTCAGTACGCCGCGATACATATCGGGGTTGCGTCCGGCATGGGCGATGCTGAGGATGCCGCCGCGCGAATGGCCACCCACCACCACCTGCGCAGCATCGACGAAGGTCATCTTCAGGATCAGGTCGGTGGCGGCATCGATATCGCGCAGCGCGCGGTCGGCACCGGGGATGGATCGCGCGGGCGAGCAGCTATAGCCGAAGTCGCGGTCCTCGGCGAAGCCTTCATCATAAACCCCATCCGAACCGCCACGGCCGCGACGCGATGGCAGCACCACGGCCCAGCCGTGCGCCACGAACCATTCCGCCATCGGCTTGGGATCGAACACCATGGCGAATTGCTGCGGCTTGGTGCCCCGGTAGGTCGAGCCATGATGGAAGATCAAGGTCGGAAACGGCCCTTTGCCGACGGGGCGGTATATCTGCGTCGAGAGGCTGACATGCTCGCCATCGATCTCCACCGGCATACGGATGGTTTCCTGCGCCGAAGCCCGGGCTGAAACCGTGCAGAGCATGGCGCAGCAAATAACCAGGAATCGGCCGTGAAAGCGCAGCGCGAACATCACGATCATCCCGTTTAGTCGGTTGCGGGTGATCCGATATCGCCGCTGGATTCAGGCGCGGGCTGGGCGCGAATGAAGCCATATTGTGGCAGTTTCACCCGCCCAAATAGTGGCCGCCACAGTGTTGCCGGATTCCGGCTGCCGCCTATACTGCGCGGCGCCGATGGAACCCGAAGCCCGCAAAATCGCCACTGCCCCCAAGCTTTCTGCAGCCCAGAATCTTTCAGCAGCTTTGTGGGTGCTGGCCGCCTCGCTCGCCTTCTCGCTGCTTTATGCTTCCGGCAAGCTCACCGGTGGCATGCTGCCGGCGTTGCAGATCGTGTTCATCCGCTATCTCTCCGGCTTCGCCACCGTGTCGGGCATCGCCGCCTATCAGCGGCTCTCCCCGGCCCGCGCGCTCGGCACCGGGCGGCGCTGGCTGCATCTGCTGCGCGCCTGCTGCGGCGTGTTCGGCGGCGCCTGCTCGATCTACGGCGCCACCCATATGCCGCTGGCTGACGCTTCAGCACTCGCGCTGCTGCAGGGCCTGTTCGTGATGCTGCTGGCGGTGCTGCTGCTTGGCGAGCGGTTGCGCCGGGCGCAGATCGTGGCAGCCATTATCTGCCTTGCCGGCGCCTTCGTCATCGTGCGCGGCAATACACCTGACGGCAACCTCACCAATCTGCTTGATCACGGCATCGCGCCGCTGGCCGCCATCCTCGGCGCCCTGCTCACCGCCTGCGAGATCATTCTGATCAAGTATCTGACGCGGCATGAAACCATGCTTTCCATGCTGCTGCATGTGAACGGCTTTGCCGTGCTGCTGCTGTTGCCGGCGATGCTGTTTCTGTGGACCGATGCAAGCTGGACCACGCTCGGCGCGCTCTGCCTGCTCGGGCCGATGGCGATCCTGGGGCAAATGTGCAATGTGCGCGCCTACCGCCTCGCCGATGCCGCCTGGCTGGCGCCGTTCGGCTACAGTTCGGTCGCCTTCGGCGCGCTGATCGGCTGGCTCGCCTTCAACCACCTGCCCGGCCCCGCGACCTGGGCCGGCGCCGGCCTGATCATCGGCGGCTGCCTGCTTCTGGTGAGGCGCGGCTAAAGTCCAGGGAGTTGCGCCGCGCTGTCTGCTTCCAGCAGCTTGCGTGCCAGCGCGATGGTGATGGCACGCTGTTCGGCCAAGGCCGCCGCATCCAGCCGCGCCACCCAATGGCGCGCTGCATGGAACGAGCGCTCGATGCGCGGCAGCAGATAGGCGATCACATCCTGGCCGACGATAAGCTGGCGGTCGGCGAACAGCTTCACCATCACGGCACCAAGCAAGGCATCGTCCGGCGGTGCGATGGCGGCGACCGGCATGGCTTTCAGCCGCGAGGCCAGATCGGCCAAGGTGACACCCCAGGCGGCCGGCGGCGCCTCACTCAACAGCAACAGGCCGTGGCCGCGTTCGCGCATCAGGTTGATCAGGTGAAACAACGCCGCCGGCTCGGCCGCTGCCGCCGTGGCCGCATCCTCCAGCACCAAGGCTGTCTCTGCCAGGGCATCGACGCTCTCGACGCGCAGATCGGCGGCAGCCGCGAAACGCGCGCCGGAACGTGTCGCCCAGATATGGCCGAGATGAGTCTTGCCGCTGCCATCCGGGCCATGCAGCACCAGGATGCCATTCGGCCAGTCCGGCCAGCGGTCGATCCAGGCCAGCGCGGTTTCATTGCCCGGCGCCACGAGGAAATCCTCCCGCGCCCAGGAGACCGGCAGCGCGAGGCCGAGACTCAGTTGTGACTTGTTCATGAACTAGCGGGGGGCTCGGCGGGCGGTTCGATTTTCGCCGGGCCGCCATGATAGAGTGCGCTGGCGCGGTAGCGTTCCAGCGTGAAGCGGGTCAGCACGCCGATCACGGCGCAGACCGGCACGGCGATGAGCATGCCGACAAAGCCGAACAGTGCACCGCCGGCAAAAAGGCCGAACATGATCCACACCGGATGCAGGCCGACGCGGTCGCCGACCAGCTTGGGCGTGAGGAAATTGCCCTCGATGAACTGCCCGGCGCCGAACACGGCAGCGACAATGGCAATCATCGTCCAGTCCGGCCAGAACTGCACCAGGGCCACGCCCATGCTGACGACGAAGCCAAGGATCGTACCGACATAGGGAATGAACGAGATCGCGCCGGCACCCAGGCCGATCACCAGGCCGAAATCCAGGCCGACCAGCGACAGGCCGATGCCGTAGAAGCTGCCGAGCGCGAGACACACCATCATCTGGCCGCGCGCGAAACCGGCCAGCACGCCATCAATGGCTCGCGCCTGGGCCCGGATCACCTCGGCCTGGCGGCGCGGCAGATGCTCGTCGATCAGCGCCATCATGGTGTCCCAGTCGCGCAGCAGATAGAACGACACCACCGGTGTCACCACCAGCAGCGACAGCATGCTGAGTACCGCCTGGCCACCGCCGAGCACACCGGCCACCAGCTTGCCGAGCACGCTGGCGGCTTCGCCGGCATGCTGGCCGATGGCGGTTTTCACATCCAGCTTCAGCGGGATGCCGTATTGCTGCGCCAGTTCCATCAGGTTCGGCAACAGGTTGTCGCGGAAACTCTCGACATAGCCCGGCAGGCGGCTGAGGAAGCCATTGAGCTGGCTCAGCAGCACCGGCACCAGCGCCAGCACCACGATCAGCAGCACCATGAAGAACACCGCCGTAATCAGCGCCGTCGCCACCGTGCGGCTGATACCCTTGGTTTCCAGGCGGTCGGCCACCGGATCGAGCAGATAGGCTACCGCCATGGCGGCGACGAAAGGCAGCAGCACCGAACTCAGCGCCATCAGCACCAGCAGGAAGCCGGAGATGATCAGCGCCCAGATGGCGATATGCTGCTGCCGCGTCATGGCTTCCATGTTCCCCGCAGGCCGAGTTCCCAGAAGCCGTCGCGCTGGCGCAATTCCACATCCTTCTGCGCCAGGGCGACGCTGAGCTGCTGCGGCTCGCCAAAAAAGCCGAGCTGCACCTGGGCATCGCGATGGGTCAGGCGCAGCACCTCAAGGCGGCGGATCGACGGCACTTCGGCAAGTTTGTCGCGCAGCTTCACCCAGTCGGCCAGGCTCTTGAAGCCGGCGGCAACACTGATCTGGCCGGGCTTGTCGAGATCCAGCCGCGTGGCGCGCTTCCAGCGGTTCTCGACCCGGCGGGCGAGTTCGCTGGCAGCGCTTGCCAGCGCCTCCTCCATCGTCGCCCCTTGAGCGACGAAAGGCTCCAGCCGGTGGTCGCTGGCTTCGTCGGCATCGAAATACGGGAAGATTTCCACCCGCGCGCCGGCGCCTTCGGGCGAAACCGGGCTGGCCGCCACCACCAGGGTCTCGCCGGCATTGCGCTGGCGGGCCAGCAAGCTGAGTTGCGCGCTATCCACCAGCAAGCGGTCGATCGGCAAGGCTTCTGGCGCCGTGCTGGCCTCGGCGATCATGAACGGCACCAGGCCATCGGGCTCGGCCCGCCGCTTCCAGGCATCGCGCCAGGGATTGTCGGCCTCCCACAGCTTCGCGCCTTCCGCCGTCTGCCATACCGGCAGCAGCAGGATCGGACGGCTCTGCACCTCGGCATAGCCAAGCCGCTGGTTCTGCAGCAACTGGCGCACCGCCTCGGGCCGGAACCGCACCGTGATGCGGCCCAGATAACGGGTGGCCGAGGTGCGCTCCTCGTCGATCTCGAAACCGGCGATGGTGTCGTTCAGCAGCGCCTCGGTCGGCTGCGGCAGGCGGCCACGGTCTTCGATCAGGGTCAGGCGCTGCAGCAGCTGGGTGAAGGCGCGGCGCTGGCCTTGCGCCAGGGCAACCGGCCGGGCGGCGGCGCTGCTATCGGCGGAGGCATCCACGGCAACGCCGCTGACGACGAAAACCGAGGCCGGGGCAGTGCCGGGCTGGGGCACTGGCTGGGCTTGGGGCACGCCTTGCGCCAGGGCGGTTTGCACCGGGCAAAAAGCCGGGAAAACCGCGAGCATCAGCGCAGCAAGGGCAGTGCGCCAGGGCATGGCGGGGAGGATCATACGGGGCATTGCAAATGGGGGTGAAATGGCTATGGTGGCGCCGTCAAATCTAGCCGATATGTGAGGGCGCCATCAACACGTCGCCGCTTTATAAAGCCGCCGGGGTCGATATCGATGCCGGCGAGGCTCTCGTCGATGCGATCAAGCCGCTCGCCGCCTCCACCCGCCGCACGGGTGCCGATGCCTCGCTGGGCGGTTTTGGCGCGCTGTTCGACCTCAAGGCCGCCGGGTTCCAGGATCCGATCCTGGTTTCCTCCACCGATGGCGTCGGCACCAAGCTGAAAATCGCCATCGAGACTGGCCGGCATGACGGCGTCGGCATTGATCTCGTCGCCATGGTGGTGAACGACATCCTGGTGCAGGGCGCCGAGCCGCTGTTCTTCCTCGACTATTACGCCACCGGCAAGCTGGAAGTGGACGTCGCCAGGCGCGTCGTCGCCGGCATCGCCGAGGGCTGCCGCCAGGCCGGCTGCGCCCTGATCGGCGGCGAGACCGCCGAAATGCCCGGCATGTATGCCGCCAAGGATTACGACCTCGCCGGCTTCGCCGTCGGCGCCGCCGAGCGCGGCCGCCTGCTGCCCAGCAATGTGCAGCCCGGCGACGTGCTGCTGGGCATCGCCTCCTCGGGCGTGCATTCCAACGGCTTCTCGCTGGTGCGCAAGGTCATATCCGATAACGGCCTGCATTTCGAAAGCCCAGCGCCCTTTAATCCCGCGCAGCCGCTGGCCGATATCCTGATGGTGCCGACCCGCATCTACATCAAGAGCTGCATGCCGCTGGTGCGCTCCGGCCAGATCAAGGCCATGGCGCATATCACCGGCGGCGGCCTCACTGAGAATATCCCGCGCGTGCTGCCCGATGGCACCAAGGCGGTGGTGGATGCCACCGCCTGGACTCTGCCGCCGGTATTCAAGTGGCTGAAGGCGGCAGGCAAGATCAGCGACACCGAAATGGCGCGCGCCTTCAATTGCGGCATTGGTCTGGTGGTGGCTGTCGCCGCCGATCAGGCCGAGGCGGTGGCCCAGGCGCTCAGCGCTGCCGGCGAGAGCGTGGCGCAGATCGGCCGCATCGAGGCGCTGTCTGACGCCAAGGCCGAGCCCTATACCGAAATGACCAACATGGCGGGCGCCTGGAACTGACGATGAGTCAGACGGGAGCTAAGCCAATCAGTACCAAGGCTGTCGGCATCCTGATTTCCGGGCGCGGCAGCAACATGGCCGCGCTGATCGAGGCCGCCCGGCAGCCCGGCTATCCCGCCCATATCGCCGTGGTGATTGCGAACCGCGCCGATGCCGAAGGGCTTAGCCTCGCGCAGGCCGCCGGCATCACTACCCTCGTGATCCCGAGCAAGGGCAAGGACCGCGCCGCATTCGATGCCGAACTCGATGCGGCGCTGAAGCGCCATGGCGTCGAAATCGTCTGCCTCGCCGGCTTCATGCGCCTGCTCACGCCCGGCTTCGTCGAGGGCTGGCATGGCCGCATGATCAACATCCACCCCTCGCTGCTGCCGGCCTTCAAGGGCACCCGCGTGCATGAACGGGTGATCGAAAGCGGCACGCGCCTCACCGGCTGTTCCGTCCATTTCGTGGTCCCCGAAATGGACGAAGGCCCGGTCATTTGCCAAGCCGAAGTAGGCGTACCCGATGGCGTGACGCCCGAGCAGCTCGCCGACCTGGTGCTGGCGGAAGAACACAAACTCTATCCGCAGGCACTCAAGCTGCTGGCGGAAGGGCGGCTGCGGGTGGATGGCAACAAAACACTCATTGCCAACCCTCCGGCCTAATTCTTGGTTTGCCGGTGATAGTACGGAGCGTCCGGCTTCGTCTCCCGTGTTTCGATCAGCTTCGCTTGCAATTCCATGAAGTCAGCCGGAATGGAACCCGCCAACCTCGCGCGCTCCGCTTTGAGGCGATTATCGGCTTCGTCAAACATGCCAAGGCGGCGCGATAGCTCGACACTGAGAAAATAGTATGTAGGCCATCTCTCTTCGCTGTGCGGCATGGCTTGCAGCAGCGCCAGTATATGTTCGCGCGCCTCGGTCAGATAAATCTTTTCCAAGGCGGCATTCTTGCCTTCGACCTCCCAGGCCGCACTCAGAATGCTGAACATGATTTTGTCCGGGGCATAGCCCAGGCCGGATTGCAGCTTCGCCGTGACATAATAATCGGCATGTTCCGCGCGGAGTTTCCGGTATTCCTCGGTAGCGGTATACGCCTTCAGATATGCCACTGTTTCTGGGCTGAAATCGCGCTCGAATAGCGGCAAACCGGAATCAGGACATTTCACCAGCGGCCAAGGTGAAGCGATGGGCCCAATCCTGCGTAAATCCAGGCGGGCTCCAAACGAGGTTCCAGACGCAACCGACTGCGCCACAAATTTCTCATTGGTCAGCGGGCAAGTGAACTCCGCGGCTCCGATTGTGAGAGCCTTAGCCTCCGGAGAGACGAGTAACACACTAACGGGTAACGCAACGGCAGACAAAATCCATTTGTGCAGCACGGCCGGGCCTCGTCCGATGTATCGCCTGCACTGTAGTAGCGGATAAAATTACGGCTGATTTGCGGCGAACGAGTAATGGCGCAAATTTTTTCTCTCTATGCGTAAAACAAACGGCAAAGACAAGTCCGTTCATGACACGGCGCTCTTGCCTATTCCCGCCACGGATTGATCACCCGCACGCCGGCAGCCTCGAACGGGCCGGTATCGCGGGTGGCGACGGCCATCTGGTTGGCGTGGGCGATGGCGGCGATCATGCCGTCTGTTGTTGCGATGGCGCCGCCTGCTGCGCGCGCGCCGGCCATGATGATGGCGTAGGACAATGTCGCGGCCATGTCGAAGGGCAGGATGCGCCCGGCAAATCGCGGCAGCACATTCTCCTCGACCTGCGATGCCATGCCGGCGCGGCGCTTGCCGGCCGGCATGGCGAGAATGCAGAAGCGCAATTCGGCCACGGTGAACGTGGTGAGGAACAATGTCTCGAGCGGCTGGCGATCGATCCAGGCGATGACGCCCGCGCTGGCCTGCTGGCGCAGCGGTTCGGAGATGACGTTGGTATCCAGGATGATCATTCAAACGCCCGTGTCATTCTAAGACTGGGGGTGCAGCCGGCGTTTTGTCGCGCTGGATTACCAGCTCATCGCCGCCGAAATCGCGGCCGATCTGCGCCAGCAGCGAGCCGAGCTTGACGCTGCCCTCGGGCCGCAGAGCCTGCTCCAGGATGGCGCGCATTTCCGCCTCGGCACTCACGCCCTTGCGCGCCGCCCGCACATGCAGCGCGCGGTGAATTTCATCCGGCACATTGCGCACGGTGATCGAGGCCATGATTTCACTTCCTCAAAATGCTTGCACTGCAATCATTCTAACAGAATGCAATCACCCGGTCTTGCACAAACCGGCGCAAAACCGCGCGGGCTTGACTTTTGACCCGCGATATGTACCATATATGTTCTTGAATGCGCGACATTATTGCAGGCTGACGGCCTGCGCCGCGCGTACCGGGATCGGGCGCGCAGCGAATACCGGGTAAGCGGAAATAAGCCGGAATAAGGAAGAATAAGGCGGAATAAGAAGGAATAAGGCGGAATAAGAAAAAATAAGCCGCCATAGGGTGTTTCGTGCGCAGCGTTGCGCTGAAACACACACGTCATGCCCGGGCCTGACCCGGGCATCTTAGCCAGGTTGGCACGAGATGCGCGGATCAAGTCCGCGCATGACGAGGTGACTTCTGGCGCTCCCACCTATTCCCGCCACGGGTTGATCACGCGCACACCCGCTGCCTCGAACGGGCCGGTATCGCGGGTGGAGACGGCCATCTGGTTGGCGTGGGCGATGGCGCCGATCAATCCGATCCCATAATCGTCACCCTCGGGCTTGACCCGAGGGTCTCATGCCGGAAAAAGAAATGGCCGGGACTGTGCCCGGCCATGACGATACTGGAATAAAGCAGTGCTCGGCTTAGCCGACGATCTCCAGGCCGGAGAAGAAATAGGCGATTTCGACGGCGGCGGTTTCCGGGGCATCCGAGCCATGCACCGAGTTGGCTTCGATGCTCTCGGCGAATTCCTTGCGGATGGTGCCCGGCGCGGCATTGGCCGGGTTGGTGGCGCCCATCACTTCGCGGTACTTGGCAATGGCGCCCTCGCCTTCCAGCACCTGCACGACGACCGGCCCGGAGATCATGAAGCTGACCAGATCATTGAAGAACGGACGGGCCTTGTGCACGCCGTAGAAGGTCTCGGCCTGGGCCTTGCTCATCTGGATGCGCTTCTGCGCCACGATGCGCAGGCCGGCCTTCTCGATCACGGCATTGATCGCACCGGTCAGGTTGCGGCGGGTGGCGTCCGGCTTGATGATGGAAAAGGTGCGCTCGATGGCCATGGATGTGGTCCTTAAATCCGTTTGGTGGGTGTTGGCTAAAAATCGGTGGCGGGTATATAGAGGCTCCGCCCGAAAGCCGCAACCCGCCCGGTTAGCGTCCCGGTTCCTCAGCAAAACCCGGCCTGCTCCCCGGCCATACAGTTAAGTAACTGGAAATGCTTGTATTTCGCGACCTGACCTACCGCATCGCCGGCCGTGTGCTGCTCGACCACGTGTCGGCCACGATCCCGGCCGGGCATAAAGTCGGCCTGGTGGGGCGCAACGGCACCGGCAAATCGACGCTGTTCAAGATCATCACCGGCGATTTGCAGACCGAAACCGGCGGCGTGGAGCTGCCCGCTGATTGCAAGATTGCCAAGCTGCCGCAGGAGCCGCCGGGCGGCGAGCAGACGCCGATTGCCTATGTGCTGGCCGCCGATACCGAGCGCGAAGCCCTGCTGATCGAGGCCGAGGAACTGGAAGATTCCTCCAGCATGGAGGATGCCGAGCGCATCGCCGCCGTGCATATGCGGCTGGCCGAGATCGACGCCCATGCCGCACCGGCCCGCGCCGCCGTGATCCTCGCCGGCCTTGGTTTCGATGAAGAGATGCAGAACCGGCCGCTGGATACGTTCTCGGGCGGCTGGCGCATGCGCGTGGCTTTGGCCGGCTGCCTGTTCGCCGAGCCCGACCTGCTGCTGCTGGACGAGCCGACCAACCATCTCGACCTCGAAGCCTCGCTATGGCTGGAAGGCTATCTGAAAACCTATCCGCGCACCTTCCTGCTGATCAGCCATGACCGGCATTTCCTGAACTCGGCCATCGAACATATCCTGCATATCGACAACACCAAGCTGGTGCTCTATCGCGGCAATTACGACACCTTCGAGGCCGAGCGCCGCGCCCGCATGGAGCAGCAGAATGCCTTTGCCGCGCGCCAGGCCGAGCAGCGCAAGCATATGGAGGATTTCGTCAACCGCTTCCGCGCCAAGGCTTCCAAGGCGCGCCAGGCGCAGAGCCGCCTGAAGATGCTGGCGAAGATGCAGCCGATCGCGGCGGCGATTGAAGATCCCAACGTGATCTTCCGCCTGCCCGACCCGGAGGAATTGCCGCCGCCGCTGATCGTGCTCGACAACCTCACGGCGGGCTACACCGCCGACAAGCCGGTGCTGCGCCACCTGGATATGCGCATCGACATGGAAGACCGCATCGCCATGCTCGGCGCCAATGGCAACGGCAAGTCGACGCTGGCGAAAATCCTGGCCGGCACGCTGAAGCCGCAGGCCGGCAAGCTGCAGCGTTCGGGCAAGCTGCGGGTCGGCTATTTCGCGCAGGATCAGGACGACATCCTGGATGAGAACCGCACGCCGGTGGAGCATCTGCAGGACCTGATGGAAAAAGCCACCATCGAGCAGTTGCGCACGCGGCTCGGCAGCTTCGGCTTGGTGCGCGAGAAGGCGCAGACCGTGGCCGGCAAGCTCTCGGGCGGCGAGCGTGCGCGGCTGCTGTTCGCCATGGTGACGCATCATGCACCGCATCTGCTGATCCTCGACGAGCCGACCAACCATCTCGACATGGATACGCGCGACGCCCTGGTGCAGGCGGTGAACGAGTTCAAGGGCGCGGTGATCCTGGTGAGCCATGACCGCCACATGGCGGAAGCCTGCGCCGACCGCTTCTGGCTGGTGGGCGACGGCACGGTGAAGGATTTCGACGGCGACCTCGACGATTACGCCAAGCTGCTGGCCGACCGCCGCCGCGCTGCTGCCAGCGTGAAGCTGAAGGGCGGCGCCGGTACTGGTAGTGGGGCTGCCGCCCCCGTCGCCGACCGCAAGGCAGACCGCAAGGCCGCCGCCGCCGCGCGGCAGGCGCTGGCGCCGTTGCGCGTCGCCGTGCATAACGCGGAAAAAGCCATGGCCAAGCTCAGCGCCGAGAAGATGCGCCTGGATGCCATGCTGGCCGACCCGGACACCTACACCAAGCTGAGCCCGGCCAAGCAGGCCGAGTTGCAGAAGCAGCATGGCGATGTGGCGAAAAAACTGGAAGCCGCCGAGGAAGCCTGGCTCGACGCCCAGTCGAAGCTGGAAGCGGCTCAGGCTGAGGACGCGGCGTGACGCCTAGCGGGCGGCTGCTTTAGCTGCACGAACCGTATTCAGCACTTTCTCGGCTTCCGCGACGAACTCAAGGGTGGGGAGTATCGGCTCTCCAGTCCAAAGCCGAATATCCCGTGGTGATGTGCGAAAGAATGAATCTTGCGCAAATACGTTGGCAAGGGGCAGTTTCGGGCCGAATACGACTGAGCCGACATGGCCCGCCGTTTTCTCCAAATGAATTTGGTCGAGCGACGACAGCTCTATGCTTTCCAGACTGCGGGGAGCAATTATCAGCACCCGCTTATCCGTGATCCCATACACGATCCTGCGCCGCCGCATGGCATCGTGAACGAAACGGCCGGCAACGACGTACAATCCCGCCAGAATGAACGGTATGCCAAAGATGGCGAAAACCGGCTCCGCGGCCTGTACGACCTGCCACTCCCAGAAGACGGCGATGCCAAGAAACAGGAATGAGAAGGGGATCAGCACGCCATCGGTACGCCGCAGAACGAAACCTCGTTTCGGCACACCCCACCAGAGCAATCTCTCGCCGGCATCCAGGGCCGCCGACAAAGCCGGCGGCACCCTGGCATGATGCTGCGCATTCAGCATGCTCAGCCCTCCGCCGCCTTCACCCAGCCGTTTTCATTCTGCTGCCAGTAGGTCAGCTTGTGGCCGGCATCCTTGGCGCGCTTCCAGCGGTCGCGCGCCGCCTGCACGGCTGTATCGTCGTTACCGTCGAACAGGTCGCAGACGCGGGTGAAATCGCCCTGCAACGTGCTGTCGGCGCCATCGACCAGGAACAGCACCTCGGCATTATTCGGGCGTTCATCCGCCGCCGTCAGCCAGATCGGCTGGCGTTCGGGATGGCCATCGAGCTTGGTGCCATGCGGCAGGAAAGCCGCCTTGTCATAGGTCCAGAGTTCGCCAGCCAGTGCCTCGACGCGCTCGGCGTTGCCGCATTTCACCACCGCGCGCCAGCCGCGCTGCAGCGACCGCCCGAGCAGATCGGGCAGCACCTGCTCCAGGCGCCTGCGCGTCAGGTGGTAGAAGAGCAACTCGGCCACGGACACTCCCTTCTTCATCGTCATTCGCGGGCTTGACCCGCGAATCTCATTCCGCCACCAGGGAAAATGAGACCCTCGGGTCAAGCCCGAGGGTGACGAAACCTATTATCAGCCTTCGTAATTGTCCTGCACCAGGCGGTTCAGCAGGCGCACGCCGAAGGCGGTGGCGCCGCGCGGCACGGTCGGCTTGTCGGCCTTGCTCCAGGCGGTGCCGGCGATGTCGAGATGCGCCCAAGGGTACTTGTTGACGAAACGCTGCAGGAACTGCGCCGCCGTGATCGAACCGGCGCCGGCGCCCGGGCCGGCGATGTTCTGCACATCGGCGATGGGCGAGTTGATGGCGCGGTCATAGGCATCCGACAGCGGCAGGCGCCACAGCGCCTCGCCCTCTTCCTTGCCGGCCTTGGTGAGCTGCTCGGCCAGCTTGTCGTCGTTGGAGAACAGACCGGCATGCTCATGGCCCAGCGCGATGATGATGGCGCCGGTGAGCGTGGCGAGATCGACCATGAATTGCGGCTTGAAACGCTCCTGGCAATACCACAGCGCGTCGCAGAGGATCAGGCGGCCTTCGGCATCGGTGTTCAGCACTTCGATGGTCTGGCCGGACATCGAGGTGACCACGTCGCCGGGGCGCTGCGCGTTGCCATCCGGCATGTTTTCCACCAGCGCGACCACGCCGACCACATTGGCCTTGGCCTTGCGGCCGGCGAGCGCCGCCATGGCACCGATCACCGCGCCGGCACCGCCCATATCCCACTTCATCTCCTCCATGCCGGCGGACGGCTTGATCGAGATGCCGCCGGTATCGAAGCAGACGCCCTTGCCGACGAAGGCCACCGGCTTGGTGCCCTTCTTGGCGCCGTTCCACTGCATGACGACGAGCTGCGATTCGCGCACGGAACCCTGGCCGACGCCAAGCAGCGCGCCCATGCCGAGCTTCTTCATCGCCTTCTCGCCCAGCACCTCGACCTTGACGCCGAGCTTCGAAAGCTTGCGGCATTCGGCGGCGAGCGTCTCCGGATAGATGATGTTGGCCGGCTCGCTCACCAGGTCACGGGTCAGGGTGACGCCATCGGCCAGCGCCGCCAACGGGGCATAGGCCTTCTTGGCCGCCGGCACCGAATCGGTCAGCACGGTCACGGTTTTCAGCGACGGCTTCTCATGGTCCTTGCGGGTGGTGCGGTATTTATCGAAACGATAGCCGCCGAGCCGGGCGCCCAGCGCGGCGCGGGCCGCCGCTTCCGCCGCATCGGCCTTGGCACCGGAAGGGAACTCGACCGCGATGGCCAGCGCGGTTTCGCCGGTCAGCGCCAGGCGGCGCACCGCCTCGCCGGCCACCGCTTCCAGGGCATCGGGCTTGATATCGGCGGCTTTGCCGAGGCCGGCGATCAGCACCCGGCCAAGCCCGGCGCCCGGCCCCAGCACTTCCAGCACCTGGCCACGCTCGCCCTTGAAGCGCGGTGCGCCGGCAAGGGCGCGGCCCAGGGCGCCGCCCAAAGCCTTGTCGAGGCTGGTGCCGAAAGCACTCAGCTTGCCGCCATCGGCGGCCAGGACGACAAGGGCGCCCTGCTTGGGGCGGGCGAGCGAGGCAAGGTCGATTTTCATGATTTCATCCCGGGGTGGATAAGCGATGTCGAGCCGCCACTATAGCGGCGCCGAAGCCTCCGGATCAACGCAGCCAGGGCCCGGCCGAGCAGCCCCGAAAAAGCCCCTGGCGGGTGGCATAACCCCTGGAAATGGCTATACTCCCGCCCCATGCGGGGCATCACCCAATACATCATCCGGCAGGTCGCCTGGCCATTGCTGTTCGCGTCGCTCACCCTGGTCGGGGTGATCTGGCTGACGCAGTCGTTGCGCTTCATCGACCGCATCGTCAACAACAACCTCTCGATCGGGTCATTTTTCTATCTCACGATGCTGGTGCTGCCGGGCGTCACCGCCATCATCCTGCCCATCGCCGCCTTCTGCGCCACGCTCTATGCCTATAACCGCCTGGCCGGCGATTCCGAACTGGTGGTGCTTTCCGGCTCCGGCTTCAGCCGCCTCAGCCTCACCCGCCCGGCCTGGATCCTGGCCGGCGGCCTGGTGCTGCTGCTTTATACCATCGGCCTGTTCCTCGGGCCTTTAAGCGCCCGCACGCTGCGCACCACGCAATACGAATTCCGCACCGCGCTGGCCGGCATGGTGATCATGGAAGGCGTGTTCAACACGCTGTCGAACAATCTCACCGTCTATGTGCGCGAACGCAATGCCGAAGGCGAGATGCGCGGCATCCTGGTGCATGACAGCCGCGATGCGCAGCGCCCGGTTACGATGATGGCGGAACGCGCCATGCTGGTACTCACCGCGCAGGGGCCGCGCCTGGTGATGGCGAAAGGCAACCGCCAGCAGGTGGAACAGGGCCGCCGCAGCCTGAGCATTCTCTACTTCGACAATTACAGCCTCGATCTCTCGACCTACAGCAAGCAGGATGGCGAAGGCTGGCGCGAGCCTTCCGAACGCTACCTGCATGAACTGTTCTGGATCAACGAGAAGGATCTGGACGATGTCGCCAACCGCACCAAGCTGATGGTGGAGGGCCACCGCCGCCTCGCCTCACCGCTCTATACCCCGGCACTGATGATGATCGCCATCGCCGGCGTGATCGGCGGCCAGTTCAATCGCCGCGGCCAGGGCCTGCGCCTGCTCGGCACCGCCGGCGTTGCCATAGTGGTGCAGCTTGCCAGCCTCGGCGTTGCCCAGGCGGCAATGCGCCAGCCGCTGCTGGTCCCGCTGCTCTATCTGGCGCCGCTGGGTTTCCTGGCCGGCGCGCTATGGCTGCTGCGCGAACCCGATAGCCGCCGCACCCCGGCATTGCCGCCGGTGGATGCCACCTGATGCGGATCTCCTGGACCCTCGCGCTGTATCTCGGCCGGCATTACCTGGCAGCCATCGCCATGGTGTTCGCCGTGCTGGTGGTGCTGGCCTACAGTTTCGATACCATCGAATTGCTGCGCCGCTCCGCCAACCGGCCCGAGGCGGGCGTCGATACCGTATTCGCCATGTCGCTGCTGCGGCTGCCCAACCTGTCGATCAAGCTGATTCCGTTCGCCGCCCTGTTCGGCGGCATGCTGGCACTCACCCGCCTCACCCGCAGCCAGGAACTGACCGTGACGCGCGCCGCCGGGGTTTCGGTGTGGCAATTCCTGGCGCCCGCGATGGCGCTGGCGATCCTGGTCGGCAGCTTCGTCATCACCGTCTACAACCCGTTGGCGGCTGCGCTGCTGTCGCGCTACGAGGCCATCGAGGCCCGCGTGCTGCGCGGCCGCGCCTCGATGATGGCGGTATCGAATACCGGCCTGTGGCTGCGCGAGGCCGATGCTCAAGGCCAGATCGTGGTGCATGCTTTGCGCGTAGCGCAGCAGGGCGTGGAATTGCGTGACGTGATCCTGTTCTACTATGAAGGTACGGACGAGTTCGTGCGCCGCATCGATGCCACCGAAGCCTATCTGCGCGATGGCTTCTGGGAATTGCACAACGCCACCACCAGCTATCCGGACCGCGCTAGCAGTTTCAACGCGGTGCTGGAAGTGCCGACCACGCTGACCTTCGACCGCATCCAGGACAGCTTTGCCTCGCCGAACACGATTCCGTTCTGGCAATTGCCATCCTTCATCACCACGCTGGAACAGGCCGGCTTCTCGGCCCTGCGCCACCGGCTGCATTTCCAGACCCTGCTGGCGGCGCCCTTCCTGCTCTGCGCCATGCTGCTGATCGCCGCCAGCTTTTCGCTGCGCCTGACCCGGCGCGGTGGCGTTGGTGTCATGCTCGGCCTGGGCGTCGGCGTCGGCTTCCTGCTTTATTTCACCATCGAACTGGTACAGCCCTTCGGCCTCAACGGCACCCTGCCCGTGGTGCTGGCAGCCTGGGCCCCCACCGGCATCTGCCTGATGCTTGGCCTTTCGATGCTGTTCCATCTGGAGGATGGCTGAGACCATGGCCCAGCCTCCGATTTTCGCCGCCGCCCTGCTCGCCGCCGGCATATTCGCCGCCACATTGCTGGCCGGACCGGCCATGGCACAGATGTCGCTCGGCAACCGCGATCCGGTGCTGCTTACCGCCGGCAGCCTAAGCTACGACCAGAATCTCGGCATCGTCACCGCGCGTGACAATGTTGAACTGGTGCAGGAAGGCCGTACCCTGCTGGCCGATACGGTGAGCTACAGCGAGCGCGACGGCAAGGTCACGGCATCGGGCAATGTCAGCATCATGCAGGATGATGGCACGGTGCTGTTCGCCGACTATGTCGAACTCACCGACGGCATGCGCAACGGTTTCATCCGCGACATCGGCATCCTGCTTTCCGACAACTCGCGCGCCGCTGCCGCCTCCGCCACGCGCACTGGCGGCAACAAGACAGTGATGAATAAGGCGGTCTACACCTCCTGCACGCTCTGCGCCGCCGACCCGACGAAGCCGCCGCTGTGGCAGCTCAAGGGTGAGCGCGTTACGCATGACGAACAGGAACAGCAGATTACCTATCAGGATGCGACGCTCGAGATGTTCGGCATCCCGGTGCTCTACACGCCGTATTTCAGCCATCCCGACCCGACCGTGCGGCGCAAGAGCGGCTTCCTGTCGCCCAGCGCCAGCACCAACAATTATTTCGGCGTTGCTGTGCGCACGCCCTATTACTACGTGATCGACGACAGCGCTGACCTGACTATGACGCCGCAATACTCGACCAAGGAAGGTGCCTTCCTGATGGGCGAGTATCGCCAGCGCACCGCCAAGGGCGAGCTGCGCATGGATGCGTCGGTGACGCGGGCCCATGTGCGCAACAACAATGGCGACCGTACCGAGGATGAATATTTCCGCGGCCACCTTCGCGCCGATGGCATCTTCCGCAACAGCAGCGACCTGACCTACGGTTTCAACCTGTTCCGCTCCAGCGACGACACCTACCTGTCGCGCTACCAGATCCCGGATCGCGGCAACAACAACGTGCTGACCAGCCGGCTGTTCGCCGAGAATATCAACAACCGCAGCTTCATGGCGGCGAATGCCTATAGCTTCCAGGGCCTGCGCTCTACCGATGTGCCGGGCCTGACGCCCTTCGTGGTGCCGCTGCTCGACTACTCCTTTATCGGCCAGCCGGGTGCCTATGGCGGCCGCTGGGCCATCGACAGCAGCCTGGCTGCGCTCTACCGCACCGGCGGCACCGACAGCCGGCGGCTTTCCACCACGGTATCGTGGTCGCAGCCCTATTTCGCGCCATCGGGCGAAGTCTATACGGCCACCGCCCTGCTCAAGACCGATGGCTACTGGGTCAACGAATTGCAGGACCGCCCCTATCTCGCCACCAACGAGGCCGACACGCAGTTTGCCGGTCGCGCCATTCCGATGCTGGCGCTGGACTGGCGCTATCCGCTGGTGCGCGACAGCGGCAGCATCCGCCAACTGGTGGAACCGATCGTCGGCGTGGTGCTGGCACCCTATGGCGGCAATCCGCGCGGGATCCCGAACGAGGATTCGCTGAGTTTTGAATTCGACGAAACCAACCTTTTCGCCTTCAACCGCTTCCCCGGTTCCGACCGCGTCGATGGCGGGCCGAAACTGAACTACGCCCTGCGCAGCGCCGTCTATGGCAGCCGTGGCGGCTATTCGGAAGTACTGGTTGGCCAGTCCTACCGGCTGAAAAGCGACGATACATTCGGTCCCGGCACCGGCATCAGCGAACAGATGTCCGACTATGTTGCCCGCATCACCATCTCGCCGAACGAGTACCTTACGTTCACCGACCGCCTGCGCATCTCGCCGAACAGCCAATCCGAGGTGCAGCGGCAGGAAATCAGTCTCGGCATCGGCCCCAAGGCGTCGCGCCTGACACTTTCCTATGCCGACATCGCCAATAATACCTTCACTGGGGATATTGGCGAACGCGAGGCGGTATCCGGCACGTTCAAGGCCCGGCTCGGCCAATTCTGGAACTTCGAGGCCCGCCATATCCGCGATCTTGGTGAGCGCGGCGGCTCGTTGCTAAACTTCCTCGGCCTGCGTTACACCGACGAGTGTTTCGACATCATGTTCTTCGCCGAGCGTACCTTCACGGTTAACCGCGATGTGCAGCCAGCCACGACGTTCGGGCTGCGCTTCCGGCTGGCCAATTTCAATTGAGTCGAGGCGGCCGATGCGATCCCTGCTCAAATCCCTTCCGCAGATGACCCGCAAGGTCTTTTTGACTGCGGCCCTGTTCACTGCCATATCGGTGCCAGCCATGGCCCAGGATGGCAGCCTGCGCATCGTTGCCGTGGTGAATGACGAGGTGGTGACGGTGCGCGACGTGGTCGAGCGCATGCGCATGACCTTCGCCACCACGGGCATTCCCGATACGCCGGAAATCCGCCGCCGGCTGCGCGAGCAGGCCTTGCGCGTGCTGGTCGATGAACGCCTCTACATGCAGGAAGCCAAGAAGCGTGGCCTCAGCGTGCCGCAGGAAGAACTGGACCGCACCATCGAGTCAATCGAGCGGCAGATGAACATTCCGCCGGGCCGTTTCGAGCAGGTGGCGCCGCGCATGGGCATCGATCCGAATGCCTTCATCGAGAATGTGCGTGCCAACCTGACCTGGAGCCGCCTGGTGCGCGCCCGCTTTTTTGCCTCCAACACTATTTCCGAGGCGGAGATCGACGAGGCCATGGCCAAGCTGCGCGCCACCGCCGGCCAGACAGAGGACCTGCTTTCCGAGATCGTGATTCCGGTGGATAGCCCCGATCAGGAAGAGAGCGCCCGCCAGACCGCCACCCAAGTATCCGAGCAGTTGCGCCAGCGTGGCAACTTCGCCGCCCTGGCACAACAGTTCAGCCGTGGCGCCACGGCAGCCAACGGTGGCGATATCGGCTGGGTGACGCGCGGCAGCCTGCCGGATGAACTCGATGCTGTGGTGGCGAAGCTGGAGCGCAACAGCTTCTCGGAACCGACGCGCTCCACAGGCGGCTATTACATCATGGGCCTGCGTGACCGCCGCCGGGTCGCCGAGGCCTCGCCCGAGGACATCAAGGTCAATCTCAGCCAGATCATGCTCGGCCTGGCGCCAAATGCTCAGCCGAGCGATGTGGAAGCAACCGTGGCATTGGCCCGCACCGTGCGGGAGACCATCACCAAATGCGAAGATATCGAGCCGCTGGCGCGCGAACTGAAAGCCCAGGGCTCGGGCAGCGTCGGTGTTGTGCGCCTGGCCGACCTGCCGGATAATTTCCGCGCCGCTGTCAGTGATCTCAAAGTGAACGAGACATCGCAGCCGGTGGCCGTGCCGCGCGCGGTGCATCTCTTCACCGTCTGCGACCGCGAGGAGCCGAAATCCGGCATCGACCGCAACCAGGTGCGCGGCACCATCCTGCAGCAGCGCCTGGCGCTGATGAGCCAGCGCTACCTGCAGGACCTGCGCCGTGACGCAACTATTGAGTTCCGCTGACGCTGTGGTGAATTCCGCTGAACGTCTGCCGCTGCCGCTCGCCCTCACCATGGGTGAGCCGGCCGGAATCGGCGGCGAGATCGCGCTGAAAGCCTGGGCGTTGCGTAACGCCGCCGCCTTGCCGGCTTTCCTGCTGCTCGACGATCCCGCGCGCCTCACCGCCCTGGCCAAGACCCTCGGCCTTGATGTGCCGGTGACGGCCATCGCCAGGCCGGCGGAGGCCCTGGCCTGTTTCGGCACGGCATTGCCGGTACTGCCGCTGCAACTGGCGGCGCCGGTCACGCCTGGCCAGCCGGCTGACGCCAACGCGCCCATGGTGATCGCCGCGATCGAACAGGCGGTACGCCTGACCCAGGCCGGCGAAACGGCGGCTGTGGTGACCAATCCGATCCACAAGGCGGCGCTCTATGGCGCCGGTTTCAAGTATCCCGGCCATACCGAATTCGTCGCCGCGCTCTGCGATAATGCCGACGTGGCGATGATGCTGGCCTCGCCGCAGCTTCGCGTCGTGCTGGTGTCGATCCATGTCTCCCTGCGCCAGGCCATCGAAACCCTGACCACCGCCGGTATCGTGAAGATCGCCCGCATTGCCGATGCCGCCCTGCGCCGTGATTTTGGCCTTGCCAAGCCGCGCCTTGGCATTGCCGGGCTGAACCCGCATGCCGGCGAGGCCGGCAGCATGGGCCACGAAGATGCCACCATTGTGGCGTCCGCAGTCGCCGAACTGCGCCGCCTCGGCATTGCTGCCGAAGGCCCGATGCCGCCCGACACCATGTTTCATGCCGAGGCCCGGCAAGGCTATGACGCCGCCATCTGCATGTATCACGACCAGGGCCTGATCCCACTCAAGACACTGGATTTCGACCGTGGCGTGAATGTCACTATCGGCCTGCCGATCATCCGCACCTCGCCCGACCACGGCACCGCCTTTGATATCGCCGGCAAGGGCATCGCCAAGCCGGACAGCCTGATCGCGGCACTGCAATTGGCTGGCGAGATGGCCCGGCACCGGCTGCGTGGATAGCGGCCGCCATGGATAACAGTGCAATCGAGGCATTGCCGCCGCTGCGCGAGGTGATCGCCGCCCATGACCTGGCGGCGAAGAAGTCGCTCGGACAGAATTTCCTGCTCGATCTCAACCTGACCCGCAAGATCGCCCGCGCCGCCATGCCGTGGTGCGGCGGCACGGTGATCGAGATCGGCCCAGGCCCCGGTGGCCTGACCCGCGCCCTGCTGCTGGAAGACGCGCCACGCGTCACGGCTATTGAGCGTGACGAACGCTGCATCGCTGCACTCGCACCACTGGTTGCGGCATCGGCCGAGCGCCTCTCGGTGATCGAAGGCGATGCCATGGAAGCCGATCTTCCTGTCCTTGCGGGCAGCCCCTACCAGATCGCCGCCAACCTGCCCTACAACATCGCCACCGTGCTGATCCTGCGCTGGCTGCTGGGGCCAGAGCCACCGGCCAAGCTGACTTTGCTGGTGCAGAAGGAAGTGGCCGAGCGCCTGGCGGCGGCGCCGAACAGCGAGGCTTATGGCCGGCTCTCGGTGATCGTGCAATGGCGCGCGGAGGTGCGGATGCTGTTCGATATCGGCCCCAAGGCCTTCGTGCCGGCGCCGAAAGTCACCTCCACCGTGGTGGAACTGGTGCCACGCCGCCAGCCGCTGGCGGAAGCGGAAACGGCGAAACTCGAGCGCGTCACGGCGGCAGCCTTCGGCCAGCGCCGCAAGATGCTGCGCGCCTCGCTGAAAAGCCTGTGGCCCGATGCCGAAGCGCGGCTGCAGGCGCTTGGCATCGATGCCACGCGCCGCGCCGAAACGCTCTCCATCGAAGAATTCTGCCAGATTGCTCGGCAGCTATAAGGCTCAGTAGCCTTCGCGCAGCCGCTTGACGAAATCGACCAGGCCGACGCCACGGTGGCGCTTCAGCCGCTCGGCGCGCAGGATGGCATCTACTTCCGCCAGGCATTGCTCGATATCGTGGTTCACCACCACGTAATCGTATTCCGCCCAATGGCTCATCTCGTCGGCGGCCTTGGACATGCGCTTGGCCACCACTTCGGCTGAATCCTGGGCGCGGGTCTTGAGACGCTTTTCCAGGTCGCGCGTGGAAGGCGGCAGGATGAACACGCTGACCAGATCGTCGCGGGCATGCTGGCGCAGTTGCTGCGTGCCCTGCCAGTCGATATCGAACAGAATATCCTGGCCGCTGGATAGCCGCTTCTCCACCTGATCCTTCGGCGTGCCGTAGTAATAGTCGAACACCTTGGCGTGTTCGAGCAATTCCTGGCGGTTCACCATCAGCCCGAATTCCTCGTTGCTGATGAAGTGATAATGCGTGCCATGCACCTCGCCGGGACGCGGCTTGCGTGTCGTCACCGAAACCGAGAGATGCAGCTCCTTGTCGGCTTCCAGCAGGCGGCGGGAAATCGTGGTCTTGCCGGCACCGGAGGGCGAGGACAGCACCAGCATCAGGCCGCGCCGTGCCAATTGCATCGGTTCGCTCATCGAAGCGGCCCCTATTCCACGTTCTGTGCCTGCTCGCGCAGGCGGTCGACCACCAGCTTGAGGTCAAGGCCGATCCGGGTCAACGCCGGATCGAACGCCTTGGAGCAGAGCGTATTTGCTTCGCGATTGAATTCCTGCGCCAGGAAATCCAGCTTGCGCCCGGCCCCCTTGGCTTCCTTGCCCGAGAGCAGGGCGCGCGCCGCCTGGATATGGGCGCGCAAGCGATCCAGTTCCTCGCGCACATCCAGCCGCGTTATCTGCATCGCCAGTTCCTGCGCCAGGCGCTCGGGCGCCACCGGCGGATTGAGGCCGAGCAATTCTTCCATCTGCTGCTGCAGCCGGCGGCGCAGGCCATCGGGCCGCGCCGCTTCGGTTTCCGCCGCCTTGGCTACAAAGCCTTCGATTTCGTCCAGCAGGCCGGCCAGCAGCGTTGCAAGCTTGGCGCCTTCCGCCGCGCGGGTGGCGGCCAGCTTGTCGATGGCCTCCGCGAAGCTGGCGCTCAACGCCTTCTCAAGCTTCGCCTGGGCCTCGGCATCGGCGGCTTCCGCCACCGGTTCGACCACGCCGCGCACCGCCAGCAGGCCATCCAGGCTCGGCGCACCAACGCCGCGCTCAGCCAGCTTGCTCCCCAGCGCGATGAGCTGATCAAGCAGTGCCTCGTTCAGCCGGTAGCTCGGCGCCGAGGCGGCATCGTCGAGGAAATTCAGATTGAGCGTGACATTGCCGCGCCCAAGCTTCTGCTGCGCCAGGGCGCGGGCCTCGGCTTCCACGGCTTCGAGGCCGGAAGGCAGCCGGAAGCGCAGTTCCAGGCCACGGCCATTCACCGATTTCAACTCCCAGATCCAGGCGCGGCCTGGCGGACCCGGCACGCGGCCATCGGCGCGGGCAAACCCGGTCATACTCTGCAGCGACACGCAAGCGCCTCCCTGGTAATCTGCGAACCTAAGTATATCGCAGGGAAACGAGGCGAAGCCATGGCCGAATCGGCACCGCGCAATATCCTGATTACCGGTGGTTCCAGCGGCATCGGCGAAGCCATGGCACTGCACTACGCCGCCCCCGGCGTGCGCCTGGTGCTGACCGGCCGCGATGCCGATCGGCTGCAGGCCGTGGTGGCTGCCTGCAGCGCCAAGGGTGCCGAGGCCAGCGGCCATACAACCGCCGTCACCGACCGTGAGGCAATGGCAGCATTGATCGAGGCCAGCATGCCGCTCGACCTCGTGGTCGCAAATGCCGGCGTCTCGGGCAACTTCAAGTCATGGGACGAATTCGATGCCCATGTGCGCGGCATCGCGGCGGTGAATATCGATGGCGTGTTCAACACCGTGAACCCGGCGGCACGGCTGCTGGTGGCGCAGGGCCATGGCCAGATCGCGGTGATCGCCTCGATGGCCAGTTTCGTCAGCATGCCGGGCGCCGCGATCTACTCCGCCTCCAAGGCCTTCGCCCGCTTCTATGCCGAAAGCCTGCGCGGGCAACTGGCACGCCATGGCGTGCGCGTCTCCGCCGTCTGCCCCGGTTTCGTGGTCAGCCGCATGACAGCGAAGAACCGCTTTCCGATGCCGTTCCTGATGGATGCCGAACGCGCCGCGCGCATCATCGCCAAGGGGCTGGCACGCGATCAGGGCCGCATTGCCTTCCCCTGGCGCATGCTGGCCTTGCTCCGCATCCTGGAATCCCTGCCCTACCCGCTCACCGACTGGCTGCTGCGCCGCGCACCGCAGAAATAGACAACGGCAGCCGCCGCCAGCAGCGTGCCGAGCAGTTCCGCCAGCACGAATGCCGGCACGTCCTCGGGCCGGATGCTGGAAAAGCTGGCGGTCAGGCCGCGTGCGATGGCCGCGGCAGGATTGGCGAAGGATGTGGAAGCCGTGAACCAATAGGCGGCGCCGATATAGCCGGCCACGGCATAGGGTATCGCCTCCGGTCGCTGGCGCTCGAGCAGACCGATGGTCAGGATCAGGCCAAAAGCCGCCACGATCTCGCTCAGCCATTCGCCCGGCGTGGCGCGCGCCTTCACGCCCCATTGCCAGATCGCCTCGCCGAACATGCCATGCGCCAGCCAGACACCGAGGATGGCGCCACCAATCTGGGCCAGGGCATAAAGCGGCAGATGCGGCCAGGGCAATAAGCCGCGCAGGGCGAGAAACAGGCTGACGGCAGGATTGAACTGCGCCCCGCTGATCGGTGCGAAAGCCAGGATCAACGCCACCAGCGCACCTTGCGTCGCCAGGGTATTGGCCAGCAGCGCCAGACCGACCTGACCGCCCGCCAGGCGCTCGGCCATGATGCCGGAACCGACCACGGCGGCCAGCAGCAGGCCGCTACCCAGGGCTTCGGCGGCAAGTCGGCGGGCGAGCGTCACCGGGGTTACTCGCGGCCGATGCGTTTGGTCTCGGCTGTCAGGGCATTCCGGTCGAGATCATCGAAGCGCAGGCTGGCGAAAATCTTGATGCGGTTTTCCAACAGGCGGAACGCCTCGCGGAAAGCGGCGCGACGGGTCATCTCATCGCCCTCCACCGCCGCCGGATCAGGCAGCCCCCAATGCGCCGTGATCGGTTTGCCGGGCCAGATCGGACAGACCTCGCCGGCCGCCGCATCGCAGACGGTGAAGATGAAATCCATTGCCGGCGCACCGGGGACGGCGAATTCATCCCAGCTCTTGCTGCGCAGGCCTTCCACCGGCAACTGCAGGGAACGCAGCAGATCCAGGGCCATCGGATGCGGCTCGGCTTTCGGGAAACTGCCGGCGCTGAAGCCGCGCAAACGGCCCCCACCCCAGTGATTCATCAGGCTTTCCGCCAGAATACTGCGCGCCGAATTGCCGGTGCAGAGAAACAGCACGTTCTTCATCTCATTGCTCTCCTGGAGGACAACACAATGCCGGCTGGCCGCCGCAACATTCATCGGTGAGATAACCCAGCAGCCGGTTCATGGCCGCGATATCCGGGCCATAGATCACGAAGCGGCCTTCCTTGCGGCTCCAGGCCAGATCCGCCGCCACCAGCTTGGCCAGATGGAAACTGACCGTCGGTGCCGGCATGCGGCTGCTGCGTGCCAACTGGCCTGCCGGCATGCCTTGCGGCCCAGCCTTGACCAACAGGCGGTAGAGTTTCAGCCGGTCATCCTGTGCCAGCGCCGCCAGGGCGCGTACTGCCTGAGTCGTTTTCATATTTCGATAAATATGAAAATAAAATCGCGAACTCAAATGAAGCTATTATGACAGTGCAAAACCGCTGGAAGGTCAGCGCCCTTGGCTGGCGCGGTAGGCGGCCACGTTGCGCAGATGCTGTTCGTAGGTCTCGGCAAAGACATGCCCGCCCTTGCCATCGGCGACGAAATACAGCGCCTTGGTCGCCGCCGGATTGAGCGCCGCACTGAGGCTGGCGCGGCCGGGATGGTTTATCGGTGTCGGCGGCAACGCATCAATCGTGTAGGTATTCCAGGGGCTCGGCTGCGCCAGGTCGGCGCGGCTGAGCGGGCGGTCGAGTTCGGTCAAGCCCTTGGTGATGCCATAGGCGACCGTGGGATCGGATTGCAGCTTCATGCGCAGCCGCAACCGGTTGACGAACACGCCAGCCACCTGGGCGCGCTCGGCGGCCACCGGTGTCTCGGCCTCGATGATCGACGCCAGGATCACCGCCTGGGCCGGCGTCTCGAGCGGCAGGTCGCGCGCCCGCTGCGCCCACAGGCGATTGAGCAATTCGTCGCGCGCCTTGGCCATGCGCTGCAGCAGCTCAGGCCGCGTATCGCCCCAGGTATAGAGATAGGTTTCCGGCAGCAGCGTGCCTTCTGCCGGCGGCTGCGCCACCGCACCCTGCAAGGCCTCGGCCTGGGCCAGGGCCTGGATGATCTCGGCGCTGCGCCAGCCTTCAACCAGGGTGAATTTGCGGAAATGCACGCGGCCCGCCGCGATGCGGTCGATCAGGGCGCGCGGGCTGTCGCCGGGCTCGAGCGCATATTCGCCGGCCTTGAGCAAAGCCGCCTTGCCGGTCCAATGCGCCGCCAGTTGCCACAGGCGGTGGTCGCCCACGGCCCCCGCCGCTTCCAGCCGCAGCGCGATGCCATCGACGCCGCTGCCGCGCGGCAGCTGCACCAGGGCCGGCGCTTTCAGCGGCCCTGGATTATCAAGCCAGGATTGAAACCAGAGAAGCGCGCCGCCGCTGGCTGCACCAGCCACCAGCACTAAAGCCAGCAGCAGGCGCACCAGACGGATCATTCTGGGCGCGACATCAGGCGTCGTAGCGCTTCAGCACCAGCGAGGCGTTGGTGCCGCCGAAGCCAAACGAGTTGGAGAGCGCGGCACGCACCTCGCGCTGCTTCGCCTGCTTCGGCACCAGGTCCATACCCTCGGCGCCATCGCAGGGATCGTCGAGGTTGAGCGTCGGCGGCACGGTGCCGGTCTTGATCGCCAGGATCGAGAAGATCGCTTCAACCGCACCAGCGGCACCGAGCAGGTGGCCGATAGCCGACTTGGTCGAGGACATCGACAGGTTGGCGACGGCATTGCCGAACAGGCGCTTCACGGCCTTGAGTTCGATCTCGTCGCCGAGCGGCGTCGAGGTACCATGCGCATTCACATAGTCGATATCGCCCGGCGTCATGCCGGCGCGCTTCAGCGCCATCTGCATGCAGCGGAAGGCGCCATCGCCACTCTCATGCGGCGCGGTAATGTGGTGAGCATCGCCGGAAAGGCCATAGCCGACCACTTCGGCATAGATCTTGGCGCCACGCGCCTTGGCATGCTCGAGTTCCTCGAGCACCACGCAGCCGGCACCTTCGCCCATCACGAAGCCGTCGCGGCCCTTGTCCCAGGGGCGCGAACCGGCGGTCGGGTTGTCGTTGAAGCCGGTGGACAGCGCGCGGGCAGCGGCGAAGCCGGCAACGCCGAGCGGGCCGATGGTGGCTTCGGCACCGCCGGCCACCATCACGTCGGCATCGTCCAGCATGATCAGCCGGGCGGCATCGCCGATGGCGTGGGCGCCAGTGGAGCAGGCCGTCACCACCGCGTGGTTCGGACCCTTGAAGCCGTATTCAATGGAAACATGGCCGGAGACCAGATTGATCAGGCGGCCGGGCACGAAGAACGGGCTGATGCGGCGATGGCCCTTTTCCTTCAGCGTGATCGCCGCTTCTTCGATGCCGTTGAGGCCACCGATGCCGGAACCGATCAGCACGCCGGTGCGGCAACGCTGTTCTTCATCCTGGGGCACCCAGCCGGAATCGATCACCGCCTGCTTGGCGGCGGCAAGGCCGTAGACGATGAAATCGTCGACCCGCTTGCGCTCCTTGGCTTCCATCCACTGATCGGGATCGAAGGCATCGGCGCGATCCGGGTGATCCGCCTTGAGCGGCACCTGGCCGGCAATCTTCGCCGGCATTTCGCTGGCATCGAAGCGGGTGATCGGGCCAAGACCCGACTCGCCATTGATCAGGCGGGTCCAGGTGGCTTCAACGCCGCTAGCCAGCGGCGTGACCAAGCCTAGGCCGGTGACGACGACACGACGCATGGCGGAGCCTCTTTTAAAACATGCTGGTAAAAACGGGAAACCGGCGCGGTGGCCCGCGCCGGCTCAAGCGATTGGCAGGAAGCCAACCGGCAATCCCTCAGGCGGACTTCTCGGTGATGAAGTCGATCGCGTCCTTCACGGTGAGGATCTTCTCGGCCGCATCGTCCGGGATTTCGACGCCGAATTCTTCTTCGAACGCCATGACCAGCTCGACCGTGTCGAGGCTGTCAGCGCCCAGATCGTCGATGAAGCTCGCGTTCTCAGTGACCTTCTCGGCCTCGACGCCGAGATGCTCGACGACGATCTTCTTAACGCGCTCACCAATGTCGCTCATTGTCCTAAGTCCTTGTGTTTCGTTGCTGCCTGGGCCGTCTTATGCAGGCTGGCCGGCAGTTGGGGGCCTCCCTTAGCATAGAACGCCGGGGCTTCCAAGCACCCTGTTACCCCGGTCCGCCGGGCGATTCCCCGGCTGTTCCGGCCTAAATCATGGCCATTCCGCCGTTTACGTGCAAGGTCTGGCCGGTGACATAGGCGGCTTCCGTGGAGGCCAGGTAAACCACCGCCGAGGCGATTTCCGGGCTCTGGCCCAGCCGGCCGGCCGGCACCTTGGTCAGGATGGCGGTCTTCTGCTGTTCATTAAGGGCGTCGGTCATCGCGGTTTCGATGAAACCAGGGGCGACGCAGTTCACCGTGATGTTGCGCGAGGCGACTTCCTGGGCCAGCGACTTGGAGAAGCCGATCAGGCCGGCCTTGGCGGCGGAATAGTTGACCTGGCCCGGATTGCCGGTGACGCCAACCACCGAGGTGATCGAGATGATGCGGCCCCAGCGGCGCTTCATCATGCCCTTGAGCGCGGCGCGACCCAGACGAAAGGCGGCGGTGAGGTTGACGTCCAGCACGCTCTGCCAATCCTCGTCCTTCATGCGCATGGCGAGGCCGTCGCGGGTGATGCCAGCATTGTTCACCAGGATATCCACCTGGCCCATTGCCGCCTCGCCCTGGCCGATCAGCGCATCCACGGCGGCGGCATCGGCGAGATTGCACGGCAGCACATGCACACGGCTCCCGAGCTTCGCGGCGGCTTCCTGCAGCACCGCCTCGCGGGTGCCGGAAAGCGCCACGGTGGCGCCCTGGGCATGCAAAGCGGCGGCGATGGCGCCGCCGATGCCGCCGGTGGCGCCGGTGACCAGCGCGGTCTTGCCAGTAAGATCGAACATCGTCGGCTTCCTTTTCGTTAGACCGTCTTGGCCCAGGCTTCGATTTCGGCCGGCTGGCCGAGGCTCAGCGGCTCGATATCCTTGTCGATGCGCTTCAGCAGGCCGGCCAGCACCTTGCCCGAGCCAAGCTCGACGGCCTGGGTCACGCCCTGGCCCTTCAGCCATTGCATGCTCTCGCGCCAGCGCACCAGGCCGGTCACCTGCTGCACCAGCAGCTTGCGGATATCGGCCGGGTTGGTCTCGCCCTTGGCGGTGACGTTGGACACGATCGGCAGCCTCGGCGGCTGCACATTGGCATTCGCCAGCGCCTCCGCCATGGCATCGGCGGCGGGCTGCATCATGGCGCAATGGAACGGGGCGCTCACCGGCAGCAGCATGGCGCGCTTGATACCCTTGGTCTTGGCCACCTCGATGGCACGCTCAACGGCGGTCTTCTTGCCCGAGATCACCACCTGGCCGCCGCCATTGTCGTTGGCGCAACCGACGATTTCACTCTGCCCTGTCTCTTGATTATGGGCAGCCTCGGCCACCACGGTCAGCGCCTGCTCCAGTTCGGCGCCAAGCAGGGCCGCCATGGCGCCCTCGCCCACCGGCACCGCCTTCTGCATCGACTGGCCGCGCAGCTTCAAAAGCTTCGCGGTGTCGCTCAAAGAAATCGCTCCCATGGCGCAGAGCGCGGAATATTCACCCAGGCTATGGCCGGCGGCATAGGCGCCCTTGGCCGCCAGGTTGACGCCGAAATCCTGCTCCAGCACCCGGGCGACGGCCACGCTCACCGCCATCAGGGCCGGCTGGGCATTCTCGGTCAGGGTCAGGTCGGCTTCCGGGCCTTCGAACATCAGGCTGGAGAGCTTCTGCGATAGGGCGTCGTCCACTTCCTGGAATACCAGCCGGGCCGCCGCGAAGGCCCCCGCCAGATCCTTGCCCATGCCGACGGCCTGGCTGCCCTGGCCGGGAAACAAAAAGGCGCGTGTCATTACCGCGGACTCCCTCTGAAGCGTCGAAAAACCGGCGCCAGTGATAGACGGCTACCGGGTGGTGTCAACCCTCGCCTGCAAGCCTGCCCGGCTCTTGCCCGGTTCCGGTGGCGGCTCCCAGGGCCTGGTTCCGGGCCGCAACGACCGCCGCCACCGGAACCGGCGCCAGCCAGCGGGCCACCACATGCTGATCTGGCCTGAGCAGATAGGCGCTGCCTGCCTGGGCACCATACCGCTGGGCCGCCGCTCCGTCCGTGGGCAGGTCCAGGACGGTCATCCCCTGGGGAGCCTCCGGGCCGCCGGGGCCGAAGCGCAGCAGGATGAACCGGCCCGCCTGGCAGTGGCTGAGCAGCCAGGAACCATCCTCCAGAGGGGCATCCAGGGCCGGGGCGCCGGGCGGCGGGCCGGCCTGGAAGCCGGGATCGTCCGGCGCGAAAAAGCCTGAACCGGCATAGGCCGTCGGCAGCGACAGGCGGCCGGAATTGACCAGGCGGCGGGCGAAGGGCTGGCTGGCGGCCAGTTCGAGCACCGCATCGCGCCACAGCCGCGCCGCCTCGCCCTGGGGCGCGATGAAATCGGTCGAGCGCGTCGAGTTCAGGATATTCTCGTCCGCCGCCGCCACGCGCTCCGTATCGTAGCTGTCGAGCAAGGCGTCATCCGCCTCGCCGCGCAGCACAGCCGCCAGCTTCCACGCCAGGTTATCGGCATCCTGCACGCCGGAATTGGCGCCGCGTGCGCCGAAGGGCGAAACCTGGTGCGCGGCATCGCCGATGAAGAATACCCGGCCATGGCGGAAACGCTCCAGCCGGCGGCATTGAAACGTGTAGACGCTGACCCATTCCAGTTCGAACCGCGCCGCCGGCCCCAGCATCTGGCGCAGACGCGGCAGCACGCGCTCCGGCTGGCGTTCGATTTCCGGGTCGGCATCGCGGCCCAATTGCAGGTCGATGCGCCACACATCGTCGGGCTGTTTGTGCAGCAGGGCCGAGCCGCCGCCATGAAACGGCGGCTCGAACCAGAACCAGCGTTCAGTCGGAAAGCTGGCCTGCATCTTCACATCGGCGATGAGGAAGCGGTCTTCGAATACCTGGCCGTGGAAATCGAGGCCAAGGCTGCGGCGCAAGGTGGAGCGCGCACCATCGGCGGCCAACACATACTCGGCGTCGATCTCATAGGCGCCATCGGGCGCTTCGATGCTCAGCCGCGCGCCATCGTTGCGCGGCTGCACGGCAACAGCCTTGTGGCGCCAGCGCAAGTCGATCAGCGGTTCGCGTTGCGCCGCCGCAACAAGAGCGGACTCGGCATGATATTGCTGCAGGTTGATAAAGGCCGGGAAGCAATGGCCGCTTTCCGGCAGCAGGTCGAAACGATAAAGCTCGCGCTCGCCATGAAACACCTTGCCGACCTGCCAGGTGACACCGTGTTCCAGCATCGGCTGCGCCACGCCCAGGCGATCCCAGATTTCCAGCGTGCGCTTGGCGTAGCAGATGGCGCGACTGCCGGTGCTGACCGTGTCGTCGTCATCCAGCAGCAGCACGGCAATGCCGTGGCGGGCCAGATCCAGCGCCGCCGTAAGCCCCACCGGCCCGCCGCCCACGATCACCACTTGGCGCTGTTCCACCGCACCGTGCGGCAGCGCCGGTTTTGGCGTGGCCGCGAACTGCGTCGGCCCCAGCATGGCTTCCTCCCGTGAAACAATTGAAACAAAAATAGGCGTGATACCCGACACAATAAAGCGCTAAACAGCCCCTTGCCGCCGCTGGGCGGTGAGTCGTAAAATTCCCACGTCGCTTCAGAAGGAGGCATCGATGACCGCGATTTCCCAGGAACTGCAGTTGGTCGGGCTTAAAGTCGCCCGCGATACGCAGCTCAGCGTGCTCAGCGCCGTCTCCGCCAGCCTCGACAACATCAAGCAGATCACCGCTGCTGCCAACCAGGGCGGCGGCACCAGTGCATCAGCGGGCCCGTTGCCCGAAGGTGTTGGTGGTCAGGTGGATGTGTCGGCGTAAAGCCGGAGTCCTGCGCAAGCGTCAAGGGCGGCCAATGGCCGCCCTTAATGTTTGTGCCTCGCCCAGCCTGCTGACGAAAAGACGAACGGCACCGGCTGCGTCTGCAGCCGGTGCCGTTTGAAAAATTCGCAGGAACTGTTAAGTCAGCTCACCCCTGACTTGGGATCACCCTTACTTGGGATCAAAGGCACCCGAGCGGATGGTATCGGGCAGCTTCTCCAAGCCATGGGCGGTCACCGCCTTGCCGAAGATGGCCGTGAGCTCAGCCAACGCCATGCTCATGGCAATCGCCGCCACGATCTCGCGCGACACGCCGCCATTCACCAGCGCTTCCCACGAAGCCACAAAGGCTTCGCGCGTCACCTTGCTCTGTTCCTCTTCCGACATCGCCATGGGCCAAGCCCCCTTTTCAAGTTATTCCCGGCTCGGTGCAGAGCCTACGCCCTCTTCTTCCCACAAACTAGTTGACCATTTGTAAATACGGTTAACCTTCCCGAGATTACCATTCAATTAGCGGTTACAGCGCGGAAATCGGCCAGCCAGGCGGCGAACTCGGCCATTCTCCGCTGGAGCTGCACGGCCAGGGTTTCGCTGGCGGCAGATCGCAACAACCGGAGGCTGCTGTACCATGGCGTCTCGGCACCGGCCTGCCCCCAATACCACTGCACGCCACGCCCCCGGTGCGGCAGCAGCAGCCAGGTCGGCACCCCCAGCGCGCCGGCCAGATGCACGGCGGAATTCGACGTACTGACCACGCAATCCAGCGCCGCGATCTGTGCCGCCTGGTCTTCAAGCGAGCGCAAAGGATCGACCTCGTCGTCGTCATGCAGCACAAGGCCATGCGTCTCACGCAAGGCCGCGATCTCGGCGGCGTTATTGCCATACTGGAGATTGATGAAGCAGCAGCCCGGCTGCCGCAGCAGCGGGGCGAAATCGTCGAGCGCCAGCGACTTGTAAGGCCCCTGCGCCGCGTTGCTGCTGCGCCAGGCAATGCCGACCAGTTTGTTGCCGCGCGCCAATTCGGCATATTTGGCGCGGAAGTGGCGTACCCTTGCCGGGTCTGCGGCAAGGTAGCGGCTGCGCACCGGAAACGCCGCGCGGTCTGGGCGCAGCAGCGCACCGAGATCGCCAGCCGCTATCTGGCGCGTGATGCCTTCGCTGCGCGGGGCAAATCCAGGGTGGCGCGCGGCCACATCGATGCCCGGCAGCGACCGTGAAAACAGCGGCGCCAGGCGCGGATCGGTGAGCAGCAGCGGCCGCACCTCGCGCACCAGCAACCCACTTACCATGCCGGCAAACATGATCTCGTCGCCGATGCCCTGCTCACCCCAGATCAGCAGGCGGCCCTGCGGCGCGGTCTCCGCCGGCTGCCAGGCTGGCAGGCCGTAGCTGAAATCGGCAGCGATGCGCGGTGTCACCCGGTGACGCCAGGCAAAGCCGCGCCAGCCCGCGGCATAATTGCCGAGCGAGAGATCGAGCAGGCCGAGCATGTAGTGGATGCGGGCGTTATCCGGCTCCAGCGCCAGGGCACGATCGAAGAAATGCCGCGCCGCATCGCTATCGCCGGCCTCGGCGGCAAGCTGCCCCTTGGTGCCGAGTGCAATCACCTGCTTCGGGTCGATTTTCAGCGCCAGCCGGCTGGCGGTGCCGGCTTCCTCATCGCGGCCGAGTTCGATGGCAATGGCGCTGAGCAAGGACCAGGCTTCCGCCCGCTGCGGCGACTGGCGCACCACGTCGCGCAAGGCGGCTTCGGCGGCGGGGAATTCATGCTGCATGTAATGCAGCCGCGCCTTGCCAAGCAGCAGTTCTGCCGGCTGGTCCCCGCGCTGGCGCAGCACATAGTCAAGCGTGGCAAGCGCGGCGCGCGGGCCACCCTGCTGCAGCAGACAATCGGCAAGGGTCAAAGCCAGGTCGGGATGCTCGATGGCCAGCGGCAAGGCGGGTTCGAGCAAGGCCAGAGCTTCCTGCAGCGCGCCAGCATGGCGCAACTGCACCGCCAGTTGGCGCAGGATGAGTGGATTGTCAGGCGCGATGGCGAGCGCCCGGCGCAGATGTTCGGTAGAGGCGGCAAGATTGCCGGACTGGCGCGCGCTCTTGGCTTCCAGCCACAGCTTGCCTATGGCTGCGGCTTCCTCCGGCACGCCATTCATCGGGCCTTACTTCAGGCCTTCCATGATATTGCGGTTGACCGCGATCAGCGGCTCGATATCGGTGGAGCGGCCTTCGGTGATCTCGTCGGTGCGCTTGTTGACGAAAATACAGATGTTGATCAGCGACAGCTTGAGGTCGCGGTTCATCGGATTCTTCTCGTCCAGCACTTCCGGCATCAGATGGTTCCAAACATCGCGGTTCCAGCCGATAGCATAGGCGACGCGGGCAACATCGCCGGGATGTTTGCTCTGCATCAGCTGGCGCACATCCATCAGCGCACGCGTCACCGACGAGAACAGCCGATATTCAATCTGGCGCGGCGTCTCAAGGACGTTCTGGGCTTTGGTGTACGGATTTATTCCCGACATCGAGCAATCTCCTCTCCACTTCAATCAGCCGGCGGGCATGCTTCAGGAGGCGGAAAAAGTCCTGTTGCGCCAAGGCCGCACCGATACTCGCGATCAAGGCATTGGTACTCGGGGCGGCATTAACGAAGTCCAAACAAAGCTGCTTGATCTGGGGATAAAATTCTTCGAAGCGATCTTCCCACAAATATGTGAGCTGGCATAGATAGTAGATTTTCTTGGCTGGGGTGACTGCGTCTTCCAGGCGCATGATATGCTTTTCGCGCAGGAAGGAAGCCTTGTTTTCGATCACGATGCTGGCTGACTTGGACAGACTCAGCACTGCCCGATTCAGGATGAACTTCTCGCCTGCTTTAAGCGTGATGATGAGCGGCACGGACAACCTCCGGGCGCCATGAAGGCCCCCGGTCCTCTTTCTGCATGGACGTTATTGGCTGGACGCTAGACGATTGTCCGCGCTTATGGAAGCTCCCTGCGCGGTTTACCTCCCCACCGTCACATTATGGCAAAAAGAAAAGGGGCCTTGCGGCCCCTTTTCCGCCGGCTGCTGCCGGCAATCGGTTTAGCTTGACCGCTATTAGCGGAACAGGCTGAGCAGGGTGTTCGGCTGCTGGTTGGCGATCGAGAGCGCCTGGACGCCGAGCTGCTGACGAACCTGCAGGGACTGCAGGGCAGCGGATTCGGCGGCGACGTCCGCGTCCACCAGGGCGCCGAGGCCCTTCTTGGTCGCGTCCACCAGGTCGTTCACGAAGCTGCGCTGCAGCGACAGCGAACGGCTCTGCGCGGCAACCTGCGCGGAGATCGAGTTCACCAGGCCTTCGAAGGTGTTCAGGCTGGCGAGCGAGGTCGAGTACTGCGAGGCGTCGGTGAAGTCAGTGATCACCTGGCCGAGGTCGGTCGCGCCGTTCAGCGTGTTGTTGCCGGTCTGCAGCGTCAAGGTGGTGCCGGACACGTCGGCCACGAAGGTCACCGTGGCGGTGGTGTTCAGCAGGTTCTTGCCGTTGTAGGTGGCCTGATTCACGAAGTTGGTGATCTGGCTCAGGATCTGGTTGGCGTCGTTCTGGTAGGTGGTGCGCTGCTCAGCGGTCAGCGAGCCGTCCGCCAGGTTGGCGAACTTGGCCTTGAGGTCACCCACGAGGTTCGAGATGCCGGTCAGAGCGGCGCCAGTCACCTGGCCGAGGCCTTCACCGGCAGCCAGCGAGGACTGCACCGAGGCGTAGGCCTTAACGTTGCCACGAATACCCTGGGCAACGGCGAAAACGGCGGCATCATCCTGCGCGTCCGCAACGCGGAAGCCGGTCTGGATGCGCTTGGAGGTCTTGTCGAGGTCGGCGTTGGTCGAGCGCAGCGAGGAAAGCGCGACGAGGGCACCGATGTTGGTATTTACTGAATTGGCCATAGTAGTCACTCCTGTTCTAGGATTGAGGTCGACTCCCTTTTGGAAGTCGGAGTGAGATTAGTGGCGGGGAACACACCCGTCAAGCGATTTTTTAACAGTTTGGTTAACGTCTCGCCCGAAATATCCCCGAAAACCGGAATTGTTTTAGAGAATCAAGCCTCTAACCCGGGTTGAGGCAACCCGCCAGGTTCGCTATTGGCGCGCGCCAATCGCACGTGACAGTTTGATGCCAGAGCCGCAGTGAGCCATACCAGCGGCTTTTCGCGTCAGATTCGGTATCGCTATCCGATACTGCCGCCCGTACAGCCGTCGGTACGGGGGCTGGTCGCGGCCAGTACCATAGCCGCCCTGCCCCGAGCGGCAGCAGTAGATCGCAGGGCAGCCCCAGCGCGCCGGCCATATGCACGGCGCTGTTGCTGATCGAGACCACGCCATCCAGAGCGCCAAGCTGCGCCGCGAAGCCATCCATGTCACGCATGGCGTCGATGCTGTCATCAATCCGCACCGGTGCACCGGCGGCGGCGATATCTGCGGCCACATCGCCATATTGCACGCTGATCCAGGTGATGCCGGGCAGCGCGAAAAGCGGCGCCAGCAGCGGCAGCGGAATGCTCTTGTGATCCGCCAGCCGCGCATTGGTGCTGCGCCAGGAAATGCCGAGCAGGCGGTCGCCGGGTTTCGCCCAGGCAGCATAGCGCTGACGCAACGTATCGCGCTGCTGCGGATCGGCGCGCAAATAGGCGCCGTCATGCCCGGCGAAATCCGCCGGCGCACGGCGCAGGATGCCGCCGAGGCTGGCGAAGGGGCATTGCAGATCGGCTGCCGCCGCCGCGCCTTCGCGCGTGGTCACGGCAACACCGAGAGCGCTGAAGGCACGGGCATAGAGCGGCACCAGACGGTCGCTGACGGCAATCGTTACACGGCCCGCACCAGCCCGCTGAATCGCCTCGCGCAGCATGGTGCCATACAGCATCTGGTCGCCGACACCCTGCTCGCCCCACAGCAGCAGATGGCGGCCCGCGAGCGGTTCGCCGCGCCACAGCGGCTTGCCCATGCCCCAGTCGCGTTCGGGATAGAGGCCACTCTGCCAGCGCGACTCATAGAGCGCCCAGCCGGGATCGAAGCGGTCGCGTCCCAGACAATAGAGGCCGTAATGCATGCGCAGTGCATGATCCTGCGGGGTGAGAGCAAGTGCCTGCGCGAAAAAGGCATCGGCTTCCGGCGCGTCATATTCTTCCCACAGCAGCATGGCGAGGTTATGCAGCGCATCGCGATGCCTCGGTGCCAGGCGCAGGGTGGCGTGGAAGGCAGCTTCCGCCTCACCCAGCCTGCGCATGTCGCGCAGCAGGTTGCCGAGGTTATAGAGCGCCTCGGGATCACCCGGATCTAGCCGGTTGGCCTCGCGATAGGCGGCCTCGGCCTCGGCATGGTCGCCCAGCGCCCGCAAGGCGTTGCCGAGATTGCCCTGGAAATTCGCGGCGCGCGGACTGGCGGCAACGGCGCGGCGGATCAGCGCCACGGCTTCGGCATGGTGTCCCTGCTGATCCTCCAGCACGCCGAGCAGATGCAATGCATCAGCCTGTTCCGGCTGCATTGCCAGCACGGCTTCATAGCCGGCCCGTGCCGCCGCGAGGTCGCCGGCCTGATGCTGCATCAATGCCGCCTGCAGCCGGACCATAACAGCATCAGCCATGGCGCAGCGCCTCGGCCACGGCCGCGACCGGTTGTTGCCACTCACCCGGCTGCTGCTGATGCCACAGCCGCACCGACTTGTACCAGCGGCTGCGCTCGGCCCCCGGCAGTTCCGGCCGCGACCAGTACCACAGCCGGCCCGGCCCGCGCGGCAGCAGCAGATCGACGCGCACGCCGAGGGCCGCGGCGAGATGCACCGTGGAACAGCTAATGGCAACGACGCCATCGAGCGCGGCAAGCTGGGCCGCATGGCCATCGAGATCGCGGAATGTGTCGATTGTAGTGTCGTTATGCAGCGGCACGCCGCTTGCGGCGATTTCCGCGGCCACATCGCCATGCTGCAGGTTCACCCAGGTAATGCCGGGCAGTGCGAAAACCGGCGCCAGATCGGCCAGCGACAGATTCTTCGACTTGGCCAGGAATGGGTTGATGCTGCGCCAGGCGACGCCAAGCAGCCGGTTGCCCGGCGCCAAGGCCTGATAGCGCTGGCGCAAAGCATCGCGCCGCGCCGGGTCGGCGCGCAGATAAGCACCATCATCATGCGTCGCGAAATCGGCTGCCGAGCGGCGCAGGATGCCCCCGAGGCTGCCGAAGGGACATTGCAGATCGGCCGCTGCCGCCGCGCCCTGGCGCTGCGTCACGGCCAGGGTGATACCAGGTAGCGATAGATCGGCGAGCGCCCGCTCGAACAGCGGCACTAGCCGGTCGGTCACGGCAATGATGACGTGGCCGCTGCCACTGCCTGCCGCATCGACGCGGCGGATCGCATCGCGCAGCATGGTGCCGTGCAGGACCTGATCGCCGATGCCCTGCTCGCCCCAGAGCAGCAGCGAGCGCCCGGCCAAGGCTTCGCCCTGCCAGCGCGGCTTGGCTCCGCCCCAATCGGGCTCCTTGAAGGCGCGGCTGCGCCAGCGGCCTTCATAAAGATCCCAGCCGCTTGCGAAATCGCCGCGCGACAGTTGGAACATGCCGAAATCCATGCGCGTTTCGTAATTCTTCGGATCGATCGCCAGGGCCTTGGCGAATTGTGCTTCGGCTTCGTCCAGTCGCCCCATGACTCCAAGGTTGAAGGCGTGATTCTTGCGCGGCACCGGATCCAGCGGCGCGGCTTCGCTGGCGCGGGCAAACCATTGCGCGGCAGTGGACACATCGCTGTCATCCTGCGCCAGCGAGCCGAGGCCATTCATCGCCTGGTAATTCTTCGGATCCAGCTTCAGCGCATAACCAAACGCCGCAGCGGCGCCATTGCTATCGCCCAGCATGCGGCTGACAAGGCCGAGATGCACCCAGCCTTCGGCGATATCGGGGCGGATCGCCAGGCCGTCGCGCAGGGCCTGCGAGGCGGCGGCGGCATCTTCCTGGCAGAGTTTCACATGGCCGAGCAGCAGCAGCACTTCGCCATGGCGCGGCGCTGCCCGCAGCAGCTTGTCGCACAACTTGGAGGCGCCGACGAAATCGCCGACTCGGATCATCTGTTTCGCCGCGGCCAGGGCCTCGGCAATCGCGCTGTGCAATTCGGTGGGCATCTCTCGACCGAATAGGCCATAACCTGTAACGAATGGTAAACCTTGAATCGCCAGGGCCGGAAAACGGGCAGGAAAAATGAATACCGCCGATCTGCACAGCCCGGAGGATTTCCGCCACGCACTCTACCGCGATTTTGGCGGCTATCTGGTCTCCATCGGCCTGCTGGCGCTGGGCAACCTGCTGCTGCTGCCGCTGATGATCACGGCCTTGTCGCCGGAAGAGATCGGGCTCTACAGCCTGGTGGAGGCTGGCGCCACGCCGGGCCTCACCTTAAGCCTGCTGGGCCTGAAATTCGCCTATCTCTACCACCATGCGCGCCAGCCCGAATCGGCCCGCCCGGCCCTGCTCGGCACCGTGCTGCTGGTGGCGCTGGCCTCCGGCATCGTCACCGGCAGCCTGCTGGCGCTGTTCTATGGCAGCGCCAAGGCGATGGCGCTGTTCGATGCCGCACCGCTCGACTCCGCCTGGCTGCTGCTGCCCTTGATGCTCAGCGGCGCGGTGCAGACCCTGCTGATCACCGAATTGCGCGCCGAGCGCCGGGTGGCGCTGGCCGGCTTCCTGGCGGTGGGCAATCTGGCGGTCTGGCTGCTCGCCAGTTGTGTCCTCGTATTATGGGCTGGTCTCGGCCTGCCCGGCCTGCTGATCGGCCAGACCTGCGGCCAGACGCTCGCGGCGCTGATCGGGCTCGCCGGCATCCGGCGCCGTCCGCTGTTTGCCTGGGATGGCGCACAGGTGCAGCCGCTGCTGCGCTATGGCATCCCGCTGATGGCCGGCCTGCTGCTGCGCTATTCGCTCGATTCCCTCAGCCGCTTTCTGCTTGCCGCCTGGGTCGGCATCGAGGCCGCCGCCGATTATCTGATCGCCGCCCGCATCGCGGTGCTGTTCGATGCCCTGCTGGCGCTGCCTTTCTTCATGGCCTGGGGCGGGCTGGTGCATCATGCGCTGCAGCGCCCGCGCGCCGCCGCGATCATCGGCCTGGTGTCCAATCTCAGCATTGCCGCCGGCGGGCTGCTTTACCTGCTGCTGGTGCTGCTGCAACCCTGGCTGTTCCTGCTCTTCACCGGCGAAAAACGGCTCGATCTGGCGCCGCTCTTCGCCGCCCTGCTGCTGAGCCAATATCTCATCCTGATCAAATCGCCCCTCGGCGCCGGCCTGCTGCGGCTGCCAGACACCACCTGGGCAGCACAGAATAACCTGCTGGCCCTGGCGCTCTATGTGCCGCTGGCCTGGCCGCTGATGCAGCTCAGCGGCGCTGGCGGCGCCGCCCTGGCCATCGCCGTGGTGAATCTGATCACCGGCCTGATCCTGTATCTCCAGGGCCGCAAGCTCTGTCCGCAACAGCCGGCGGTAGGCGCCTGGATACTGCTCGCCCTGCTGGTACTGCTGGCACCGTTCGCGCTCTGGTACGGCGGCCTGCCGCTCTGGTTGCCACTGCCCTTGCTGCTGCTCGCCGGCTGGGAGATGTGGCAATCTGGCCATGCCAGTGTAACAGGCGACGGGGTATAGTGGCGCCATGACCATCCGCAATCTCGACAAACTGTTCGCGCCGCAATCCGTTGCCGTGATCGGCGCCTCCGAGCGCCCGGCCCGCGTCGGCACCGTGCTGCTGAAAAACCTGATCGACGGTGGTTTCGCCGGGCCGATCTGGCCGGTGAATCCGAAATACCGCCTGCTCGGCGGCCTGCCCTGCTTCCCAACCATCTCAGCCCTTCCAGCCGCGCCAGACCTGGCGGTAGTGAGCGTGCCGCCGGAAGCAGTGCCGCAGGTGATCGCCGAACTGGGCGCAAAGGGCTGCAAGGCAGCCGTGGTGCTCACCGCCGGCCTTGGCAACAACAAGACACCCGATGGCCGCAGCCTGGCGCAGGCGATGCTGGATGCCGCGCGGCCGCACCTGCTGCGCGTCCTGGGGCCGAACTGCGTCGGGCAATTGATTCCCGGCATCAAGCTGAATGCCAGCTTTGCCCATACTTCCGCCGAGCCGGGCCGGCTGGCCTTCGTCAGCCAGTCCGGCGCGCTCTGCACCATGGTGCTGGACTGGGCCCGCGAGCGCGGCATCGGCTTCAGCCACTTCATCTCACTCGGCGACTCAGCCGACGTCGATTTCGGCGATGTGCTGGATTATCTCGCCAACGATGCCAATACCCGCGCCATCCTGCTCTACATCGAAAGCGTGAAACACGCGCGCAAGTTCATCTCCGCGGCCCGCGCGGCGGCGCGCACCAAGCCGATCGTGGCGGTGAAATCGGGCCGCAATGCCCGCGCCGCCCAGGCCGCCGCCTCGCATACCGGCGCGCTGGCTGGCGGCGACGACGTTTACACCGCCGCCTTGCGCCGCGCCGGCATCGTGCGTGTGGATGGCGTGGAGGAATTGTTCGACGCGGTGGAAACCCTGGCGCATATGCGCAAACTGCCCGGCGAGCGGCTGGCGATCATCACCAATGGCGGCGGTCCCGGCGTGATGGCGGTGGACAAGCTGATCGCTTATGGCGGGCGGCTGGCCGATCTCTCGCCCGAAACCCTGGCAGCGCTGGATGCCGCCCTGCCAGCCACCTGGTCGCATGGCAATCCCGTCGATGTGATCGGCGACGCCCCGGCGGAACGCTACACCGCCGCGCTCGATATCGTGCTGGCCGATCCCAATGTCGATGCGGTGCTGGCAATGTATGCGCCCACCGCCATCGTGCCGCCGATCGAGCCGGCCAAGGCGGTGGTGGCGGCAGCGGCCAAGACCGACAAGAACCTGCTGGCCTGCTGGTCCGGCGGCGAAGCGGTGCAATCGGCGCGGCGCGCTTTCGCGGCAGCGAATGTGCCCTCCTACGAAACCCCGGATGCAGCGGCGCGCGCCTTCCAGCACATGATCGACTACCGCCGCAACCAGAAGAACCTGATGGAAATTCCGGCCGAGCTGCCGGAGGATTTCATCCCCGATCATGCGGCAACCCGCGCGGTGATCACGGCGGCCTTGAGCGAAGGCCGCAGCATGCTGAACGAGATCGAGGGCAAGCGCATCCTCGCCGCCTATGGCATCCCCACGGTGCCGACCGAGAAGGCGGAGACCTCGCAGGCGGCGATGAGCGCGGCGCGGCGCCTGGGCTTCCCGGTGGCGCTGAAAATCCTGTCGCCCGACATCACGCATAAATCCGATGTCGGCGGCGTGGCGCTCAATCTCGATGATCTGGCGGAAGTGCGCGCGGCGGCCGAAGGCATGCTGGCGCGCGTGAAGCGCCTGAAGCCCGATGCGCGTATCGACGGCTTCACCATCCAGCCGATGGTGCGCCGTGCCCGCGCGCATGAACTGATCGTCGGCGCGCTCACCGATCCGATCTTCGGCCCGGCGATCATGTTCGGCCAGGGCGGCGTCGGCGTCGAGGTGATCGGCGACCGTGCCATCGCGCTGCCGCCACTGAACATGCATCTGGCCAACGACCTGATCGAGCGCACCAAGGTCAGCCGGCTGCTGTCGGGATACCGCGACTTCCCCGTTGTCGACCGCGCCGAACTGGCGCAATTGCTGGTGCGGGTGGCGCAGCTCGTTTCCGATCATGCCGAGATCAAGGAACTCGACATCAACCCGCTCTATGCCGACGACCAGGGCCTGGTGGCGCTGGATGCCCGCATGGTGGTGAGCCCGAGCAGCCTGCATGGTCCGGACCATCTGGCGATCCGGCCTTATCCGACGGCGCTGGAGGAAACCATCGAATTGCGCGATGGCAGCCGCGTGCTGCTGCGCCCGATCCGGCCCGAGGACGAACCGGCGCACCAGGATTTCCTCGCCCGCGTCTCGCCGGAGGATTTCCGCCTGCGCTTCTTTTCGCCGATGCGCCGCCTGCCGCACCGCGAGCTGGCGCGCTTCACCCAGATCGACTACGAGCGCGAAATGGCCTTCATCGCCACACGACCGGTTTCTGGCGGTAATGGCAGTGAAACGCTGGGCGTGGTGCGCGCCATCACCGACCCGGACAATATCCGCGCCGAATTCGCCGTGCTGGTGCGCAGCGACATGAAGGGCTTAGGCCTGGGCGATGCCTTGATGCGCAAGATCATCGCCTATTGCCGCCAGCGCGGCACGGCCGAGATCATCGGCGACATCCTGCGCGAGAACCAGGCGATGCGTACCCTGGCCGCCGAACTCGGGTTCCAGACCCTGCCGGTGATGGGCAGCGACGCCATCGAGGTGCGGCTGCCATTGCATCCCAAGCCGGCCGATGGCCAACGGGCGGTGGATGGGAAAATATCCTGAACCGATGCTGTTGCCGGGGGGCCTGGGCGGCCCTATCTTGGGTCCCATGGACATGCCCCGTTCCGCCCCCGTGACGCCATGATCGATCCGTTTGGCCGCAGCATCAGCTACCTGCGCGTCTCGGTCACCGACCGCTGCGACTTCCGCTGCGTCTATTGCATGGCGGAAGACATGACCTTCCTGCCCAAGGCCGAGGTGCTGAGCCTCGAGGAACTCGACCGGCTCTGCACCGCCTTCATCCGCAATGGCGTGCGCAAGCTGCGCCTGACCGGCGGCGAGCCGCTGGTCAGGCGCGGCATCATGACCCTGATCGACAGCCTGGGGCAGAAGCTGGGCCATGGGCTTGATGAATTGACGCTGACCACCAATGGCAGCCAGCTTGAGAAATATGCCGAAGGCCTCTACCGCGCCGGCATGCGCCGCATCAACGTGTCGCTCGACAGCCTCGATCCGGTGAAATTCACCGAGCTGACCCGCTGGGGCAAGCTGGAGAAGGTGATGGCCGGGTTGCAGGCGGCCAAGGCCGCCGGCCTGGCGGTGAAGATCAATGCCGTGGCCCTGCGCGGCGTCAACGACATGGAATTCGACCACCTGATCCGGTGGTGCGGCGAGGAAGGCTTCGATCTTGTGCTGATCGAGGTGATGCCGATGGGCGATATCGGCGAGCAGCGCGTCGATCAATACCTGCCGCTCTCCATGGCCCGCACCCAGATCCAGAAATCCTGGACCCTGGATGAGACCGATTACCGCACCGGCGGCCCGGCGCGCTATTATACCGTGCGCGAGACCGGGCGCCGGCTGGGCTTCATCACGCCGATGACGCATAATTTCTGCGAAAGCTGCAACCGCGTGCGTCTGACCTGCACCGGCATGCTCTATATGTGCTTAGGGCAGGACGATTCCGCCGATCTGCGCAGCGCGCTGCGCTCCTCGGAAAGCGACGAACGGCTCGACCGCGCCATCCTGGATGCCATCGCGCGCAAGCCCAAGGGCCATGATTTCGTCATCGACCGCCGCCGCCCGGCGGTTTCCGTGCCGCGCCACATGAGCGTGACCGGGGGCTGAACGCCCTGCGCCATAGTCATGCCCAACTTCATCGTCATGCCCGGGCTTGACCCGGGCATCTCCCGACAACATTCCATGAGACCCTCGGGTCAAGCCCGAGGGTGACGACGTATTTGATAGTGACACCCTATCGAATATCGATCTGATGCGCGAACGTATCGCCATCCGAGATGGTAAGCTGCTCGAAGCCAAGCATGCGCGCGAGATCGAGGAAAGTGAACAGGTCCTCCACCGCGAAATCGCGCAGCAACTGGCTGGTGCGCGACACGGCGGTAAGCTGCGCCAGCAGCGCGCGCGCCTGATAGAGGCCGCGGAAGCCGGTATCGCCGATCGACACGATGATCATCTTCTCGGCATCCTCCCCCTTGGCGAAGATGGCGAAGTTCGGCGGATAGGGCCGGCTCATCTGCTGCTGCGTCAGGCCGGTGACGAAGGCCAGCCGGGTTTCCCGCGTCGCCTGCTGCAACACCTGGCCGCGCGCCTTGTAGACTTCGGTGGAGGTCAGCGGCGGGTAGTAATAGCCGGCATGGCGGCTATCCTCGTTGTTTAGCGTCGGCGCGCTGGCCTTGGCCTCATTGGCCTTGGTCTGCGCCACGGCCGTGCCGGCACCAACCAGCAACAGTGCCGCCAAAGCCCCCAGTATCCGCTTCACCCTGCCCCCAAGCATACGCCCGCTCCTGTATCGATCCCCTGGCGGGGCTGGCTTGCCCCAAGCCTATGGTTATACTGCCTTTGCCGGCGGTTGCGAGCCGGTGATTTGACCTCAATCGCCGGATACCCCATGACCCAGTTGCACCGGATCGCCTTCGTGGCCGCCAAGGGCGGACCCGCCGAGGCAGCGCGCGAACGCCTGATCGCGCGCTATGGCGGGGTGAAGCCGGACGAAGCCGAGGTCATCGTGGCGCTTGGCGGCGATGGCTTCATGCTGCAGACCCTGCACCGCTACATGACCCGGAAACTGCCGATCTACGGCATGAACCAGGGCACCATCGGCTTCCTGATGAACGAGTATGACGAGGACGATCTGCCCGCCCGCGTTGCCTCGGCGAAGGCGGCGACGCTGCATCCGCTGCGCATGAAGGTGCAGTCGGAATCCGGCGGCGAGCGCGAAGCGCTGGCGATCAATGAAGTGTCGCTGCTGCGCCAGACCCGCCAGGCGGCCAAGCTGCGCATCACCGTGGACGGCCGCGTGCGCGTCGATGAACTGGTCTGCGATGGCGCCCTGCTCTCCACGCCGGCCGGCTCGACGGCCTATAATCTTTCCGCCCATGGCCCGATCCTGCCGCTTTCCGCTGGCGTGCTGGCGCTGACGCCGATCAGTGCCTTCCGCCCGCGCCGCTGGCGCGGCGCCCTGCTGCCGCGCACCGCCCAGGTGAAGTTCGAAGTGCTGGATAATTTCAAGCGCCCGGTCAGCGCCACCGCCGATGCCTTCGAGGTGCGCGACGTGGTGGAAGTGGAAATCGCCGAGGCGCGCGACATCGCGCTGCAACTGCTGTTCGATCCCGGCCACGACCTCGAGGAACGCATCCTCGCCGAGCAGTTCGCGCCGTAACACGTTCACACCCTAGTCATCATCATGCCCGCGCCCCCTCGGGTCTGTGCGCCCACGAACGCCGTCAGGCGTTCGCGCGCTTACAGGGCATCCCATTATTGTCAGACAGAATGGATTGTCAGATGAAATGGGACCCTCGCTTTCGCGAGGGTGACGGCCTTATTAGTTAGCTCCCAAAAACAAAAAAACGCCGCGGGATCGCTCCCGCGGCGTCTTCGGTACAGCGCGTGGCTGCTTAGTCCTTGACCACGCCGTTGGCCAGCGTGAACTGGTCGGCGCGCGCCTTGTAGGTCAGGCCCTTGCGGGTGGCCCAGGGCGTCACTTCGATATGCAGCGGGATCAGGGCGTAATCGTCCATGGCGATCTTGGAGCCCTTCTGCAGCAGCTCCTCGCGCTTCTTGTCGTCCACGGTCGAGAGCGCCTCTTCCAGCACGGCGTCCAGCGCCGGGTTGGAATAGCGGCCCTTGTTGGTGGTGCCCATGCCCTTTTCACGGTTCGGCGTGGCGACCAGCGCGCGCAGCGGATCGGACATTTCGCCGGTGCCCGCGCCCCAGCCCGCGAGATAGGCCGAATACTTGAACTCGTCGCGGTTCTTGAAGAACACGTTGCGGGTCACGGCATCGACCTTGGTCTTGACGCCGATGCGGGTCCATTGCGAGGCCACCGCCTGCGCCACTTCGGCATCGTTGATGTAGCGGTCATTCGGCGTGCCGAGCGTGATCGAGAAGCCGTTCGGATAACCGGCATCGGCGAGCAGCTTCTTGGCGGCATCGGCGTTATACGGATCCAGCTTGGCATCCTTGCGGGTGCCATACATCGGATACGGGATGAAGTCGGCGGTCGGCTGGCCGAGGCCTTCCATGATGCGGCTGGCGATGGCATCGCGGTTGATCGCCTGCGACAGCGCCTGACGCACGCGGCGGTCCTTCAGCGGGTTCTTGCCCGCCGGCACGTCGGAGACAGTCACCGGCGCATCGGTGAAGGTGTCGAGATGGATATAGATCAGACGGTTCGACACCGCCTGGCTGATCTTCACATTCGGATTCTCGCGCAGCTTCTTCATATCGGCCGGCGGCGGATTCTCCACCATGTCGACATCGCCCGCCAGCAGGGCGGCAACGCGCGCGGCGTCATTCGACATCGGGCGGAAGGTCACCTTCTCCCAGCGCGGCTTTTCGCCCCAGTAATCCTTGTTGCCGGCCAGCACCAGGCGATTGCCGCGCACCCATTCGACGAACTTGTACGGACCGGTGCCGATCAGGCCCTCGCCCTTGGAGAGGGCTTCCGTGGTCATGCCTTCCGCCACATCGGCCTTCGCGGCCTTGGACGACATGATGTAGACGCGGCTCATGTCGGTCGGCAGCAGCGGATAGGCCGCCTTGGTGGAGAGATGCAGGGTGAACTCGTCCACCACCTTGATCTCGGTGATCGGGCGCGTGTAGATCGACAGCGACGACGGGCTGTTCGGCACCTTCGGCGGGCGATTCAGCGAGAACACCACATCGGCGGCGGTGAAGGGCGAACCGTCATGGAACTTCACGCCCTTGCGCAGCTTGAATTCCCAGGTCGTCTCGCTGACCGGCTTCCAGCTCTCGGCCAGGCCCGGCACCAGCTTCTGGTTCTCGTCCTGGAAGGTCAGGGTGTCGAACAGATGCTGCGCGATCTGATGGTTCGGCGTCAGGTTGTGGTAATGCGGGTCGAGCGCGCTCGGCTCGGCCGACAGGCCGATCTTCAGTTCCTGCGCCTGGGCCTGGGCCGGCAGCACGGAAAGCGCCATGCCGAGGCCGAAAACGGCCGTGCTGGCGAGCAAATGGAAAGACCTGCGGGTCGGGTGGCGTCGCATCGTTACAACCTCCTGTCAGGGCGCGTTTATGCGCCAGTTACTAGAAGATTGCCCCAGCCCCGCTGGTGAATACAAGAGCCCAGACCGGCCCCGGTAAATGAATCAGGCCCCTACCCCGGTACCGATGGGACAGGACACGCCGGTGCCGCCGAGGCCGCAATAGCCGCCCGGATTCTTGCCCAGATACTGCTGGTGATAATCCTCGGCATAGTAAAAGCGCGGCGCCTCCAGGATCTCGGTGGTGATGCGGCCACGCCGGGCGGCGCTCAGCGCACCCTGGTAGGCTTTCGCTGAAGCTTCCGCCGCGCGGCGCTGCTCGGGCGTGGTGACATAGATGCCGGAGCGGTATTGCGTGCCGACATCATTGCCCTGGCGCATGCCTTGAGTCGGGTCATGGCTTTCCCAGAAGGTCTTGAGCAGGGTATCGAAGCTGACCAGCTTGGGATCATAGACCACCAGCACCACTTCATTATGCCCGGTCAGGCCGCTGCACACCTCTTCATAGGTCGGGTTCGGGGTGTAGCCGGCGGCATAGCCGACCGCCGTGGAGTAGACGCCAGGCAATTGCCAGAATTTGCGCTCGGCGCCCCAGAAACAGCCAAGCCCGAAGATCACCTGTTCCAGGCCCTCAGGGAACGGTGCCTGCAGCGGCCGGCCATTGATGAAGTGCTTCCCTGGCACCGGCATGGCTTCCGCCCGCCCCTTCAGGGCACGGGCCGGCTCGGGCATCGCAGTCTTGTGGCGCGGGGTCATGAAGAACATGGCGGGCCTCCTGGGGCGTTGCTGTGCCAATGTGGCCCTTGGCCGGCCAGGGTCAAGCACCCTTTGCGCTCACATGCCAGTTACACACTGGCCAGTTACATACTGGAAGTAGTCTTTTCCACAGCCCGAGCCCTGGTCAGGGTCCGCTGCCGGGGTTAGGGTGCATACAAACGACCCTCCGTTCGTTCTACCCCCTCGCCCGCTCCCGTTCCGACGCTTACCCCCGCCCGAGAAATGTCCCTGCTCGCCCCGCTGTTCGGCCAAGGCAACCGCCGTGGCGTCATGTCGATGATCCTCGGCATGATGCTGTTCGTCGCCAACGACACGCTGATCAAGCTGGCCGGCGAGCATACCTCACTCGGGCAGGTGCTGCTGGTGCGCGGCATTGTCGCCAATGTGCTGATCCTGCTGCTGGCCTGGAGCAACGGCCTGCTGCCGCAGCTCGGCCTGGTGCTGCAGAAGATCGTGATCGGCCGCGGCATCCTCGACCTGCTGGCCTCCGTGCTTTACCTCGCCGCCCTGTTCCACATGCCAATCGCCAATATCAGCGCCATCGGCATGACCTCGCCGCTGGCGCTGACCGCCGTGGCGGCAATCGTGCTGCGCGAAAGCGTCGGCTGGCGGCGCTGGACGGCGGTAGTCTGCGGCTTTGGTGGCGTGCTGCTGATCGTGCAGCCGAGTGCCGAGGGCTTCAATGGCTGGTCGCTGGTGGCGCTGGGTTCGGTGGTGTTCATCGTCGCGCGCGACATGATCACCCGCCAGGTCAGCCTCGGCATCCCCTCCCTGATCGTCACCCTGGGCACTTCGGTGCTGGTGATGCTGGGCGGCGGCATCATGACGGTGGCGGAAGGCTGGCAGCCGATGAACCTGCATAGCGTGGCCTTGCTCTGCTGCGCCGCCTGTTTCCTGATCGGCGGCTACCAGATGGTGATCGACGCCATGCGGCATGGCGACCTGTCGCTGGTTTCGCCGTTCCGCTATGTGGCGCTGATCTTCTCGCTGCTGTTCGGCTACCTGATCTGGGGTGACTGGCCCAACATGCTGGCCTGGATCGGCATCGTGGTGGTGGTCGGCTCCGGCCTCTACGTGCTGCACCGGGAACGTGTCCGCCGCCTGGAACAGCGCCAGAAGCTGCGTTAATTCCGGCGGTTTTCCGCCACACCCGGGAGCGTCGCGGTTCCTGGCGGGGTTTCCCCTGATCAGGCTGGATATGACAGCCGTTTTGCAATACCTTCCGCCCGCACCCGGAGGGACCCGGGCAGTTTCACTTTATCTTCGGAGGAAATCATGGCGTTGGTGTCGATGCGGCAGCTTTTGGATCACGCGGCCGAGCACGGCTACGGTCTGCCGGCTTTCAACGTCAACAACATGGAACAGGTCCGCGCCATCATGGAAGCGGCCAACGAGACCAACAGCCCGGTGATCCTGCAGGGCTCGGCCGGTGCGCGCAAATATGCCGGCGAGCATTTCCTGCGCCATCTGGTGGTCGCCGCCGTCGAAGCCTATCCGCATATCCCGGTGGTGATGCACCAGGACCATGGCGCCTCGCCGGCGATCTGCATCGCCGCGATCCGCTCGGGCTTCTCCTCGGTGATGATGGACGGCTCGCTCAAGGAAGACGCCAAGACGCCGTCGGATTACGAATACAACGTCGCCGTGACCAAGAAGGTGACCGACCTGGCGCATAGCATCGGCGTCACCGTGGAAGGCGAACTCGGCTGCCTTGGCTCGCTCGAGACCATGCGCGGCGACAAGGAAGACGGCCATGGCGCCGAAGGTACCATGACCCGCGAGATGCTGCTGACCGATCCGACCGAAGCGGCGAATTTCGTCGCCGAGACCCAGTGCGACGCGCTCGCCATCGCCATCGGCACCTCGCATGGCGCCTACAAATTCTCGCGCCAGCCGACCGGCGACATCCTCGCCATCGACCGCATCAAGGAAATCAACAAGCGCATCCCGAACACCCATCTGGTGATGCACGGCTCCTCCTCGGTGCCGCAGGAATTGCTGGCCGAGATCCGCCAGTATGGCGGCGAGCTGAAGGAAACCTACGGCGTGCCGGTGAGCGAGATTCAGGAAGCCATCAAGTATGGCGTGCGCAAGGTGAATATCGACACCGATATCCGCCTCGCCATGACCGCCGCGATCCGTAAGCACCTCGCCACCAAGAAGAGCGAGTTCGACCCGCGCAAGTATCTCGCCGACGCCCAGAAGGCGGCGACCGAAGTGTGCAAGGCGCGCTACATCTCGTTCGGCTGCGCCGGCATGGCCGGCAAGATCACCCCGGTCGATCTGGAAGAGATGTCGCGCCGCTACGCCACCGGCAAGCTGAAGCAGACCGTGAACTGATTTCCGCCGCCTCGGGCGCGGAACCGAAAAGCCGGGGGCAACCCCGGCTTTTTTTGTCGCTGCCCTCGCATTCTTTGTCGCTGATTGCTGGCTTTTTGTCCCCTGGCAGCGGCCAAGGTCGCTTGACAAGGCGGCGCCGGACTCTTATGTCTGCCGCCGCGCCTGAGGCTGCCTATGGCGGGGTAGCTCAGTGGTAGAGCAAAGGACTCATAAGCCTTGGGTCGGCGGTTCAATCCCGCCCCCCGCTACCAGCCTCAGGCGCCGATTTCCCCTGAAAATCCAGAATGCTCAAGCAGTCAGCTTTATGCCGCCTGCGCCGCCGCCTCGCGCGCGATCCAGCCGCCGCCGAGCAGGCGGTCGCCGTCATACATCACGCCGGCCTGGCCCGGTGCCACGCCGTATTCCGGCTGATCGAGCAGCAACAGCGCCTCGCCGGGCGCCTGGCCGGGATGGACCATTGCCGCCACTGCCGGCTGCGCCGAGCGCAGTTTCACCTGCACGGCGCGGCCCTGTTCGCTGAGCGGCTCGGCGGCCAGCCAGTTGAGGCCGGTAAGCCGCACGCGGCTTTGCGCCAGGGCCGGCTTCGGGCCGACGATGACGCGGCGCTGGCCGGCCTCGATCCGCACCACATAAAGCGGCTCGTGATGCGCGATGCCGATCCCCTTGCGCTGGCCGACGGTGAAATGGATCACGCCCTGGTGGCGACCGAGAATGCTGCCATCGACATGCACGATATCGCCGGGCTCGGCGGCGGCCGGGCGCAGCCGCGTCACCACGCTGGCATAGTCGCCTTCCGGCACGAAGCAGATATCCTGGCTGTCCGGCTTCTCGGCCACCAAGAGGCCGAGATCGGCGGCAATGGCGCGCACGGCGGGCTTTTCCATGTCGCCGAGCGGAAAGCGCAGGTAATCGAGCTGTTCGCGCGTCGTCGTGTAGAGGAAATAGCTCTGGTCGCGGCGCGGATCACGGCCCCGGTGCATTTCCGCGCCATCCGCCCCCAGCACGCGGCGGACATAATGCCCGGTGGCCAGGCAATCGGCATCGAGGTCGCGGGCGGCGGCCAGCAGGTCGCGGAACTTGACCGTCTGGTTGCAACGGATGCAGGGGATCGGGGTTTCGCCGCGCATATAGGAATCGGCGAAATCGTCGATCACGCTCTGGCGGAAGCGGCTTTCGTAATCCAGCACGTAATGCGGCATGTCGAGCCGGGCGGCGACCGTGCGGGCATCGTGGATATCCTGGCCCGCGCAGCAGGCGCCCTTGCGGCGGATCGCCTCGCCATGGTCGTAAAGCTGCAGCGTGATGCCGACCACGTCATAGCCCTGGCGCTTCAGCAGCCCGGCCACCACCGAACTGTCGACACCACCGGACATGGCCACAACCACGCGGGTCTGGCCTTCGGGCTTGGCGAAACCGAGGGAATTCATGGGGGCGCACTATAGGGTGGCCCGCCCCCGAGGCAAGCGCAGATCGTTAATCCGGGTACAAAAGAGGGTAAAAAGCGCTTGCGGGCCGTCCGCCGATGTGTATAGTCCGCCGCCTACATAGCTCCTTGCTGGGGTTCCGCATGGAATTCCGGCTAGGTCCGACCCGCCAGCGCATGGGGCGCCCGGCACCGGACCGCTAACAGCCAGAAGGAGAGCTGCACGATGGCGTTCTACGAGAACGTTTTCATCGCGCGCCAGGATATCTCGACCGCTCAGGTCGAGGCAATGGCGGCGCAATTCACCGATATCATCAAGGGCCAGGGCGGCGAAGTCACCAAGACTGAGAATTGGGGCCTGCGCAACCTGACCTACCGCATCAAGAAGAACAAGAAGGGCCACTACGTCCTTCTGAACATCACCGCCGAGGGCGGCGCTGTGGCCGAGTTGGAGCGCAACATGCGCATCAACGAAGACATCCTGCGCTACATGACCGTGCGCGTGGAAGCTTTGGAGGAAGGCCCCTCCGTGATGCTGCAGAACAAGAACCGCGAAGATCGTCCGCGCCGCGAAGGCGACCGCTTCGATCGTGGCGACCGTTTCGATCGTGGTGACCGCGGCGACCGTGGTGATCGTGGCGACCGTCGTCCGCGCGACCGTGAAGACTCCACCGGGGAGACTGAATAATGGCTTTCCAGCAGCGTGGTTCCTCGCAGGGTGGTGAGCGTCGTGGCGGCGCCGGCGGTGCCGGTGGCGCGGCTGGTGGTGCTGGCGGCGCGCGCCGTCCGTTCTTCCGCCGTCGCAAGACCTGCCCGTTCTCCGGCGCCAATGCCCCGAAGATCGACTACAAGGATGTGAAGCTGCTGTCGCGCTTCATCTCCGAGCGCGGCAAGATCGTGCCGTCGCGCATCACCGCAGTTTCGGCCAAGAAGCAGCGCGAGCTGGCGACCGCCATCAAGCGCGCGCGCAACCTGGCTCTGCTGCCCTTCGTCATCAAGTGATGTGAGTAAGGCCGGGCGGCACCTTTTCTGGTTCCGCCCGGTTGGTATGGCGTCGCGATGACTCGCAGTCTCGTCTTCGGCCTGCTTGCCGGCATAGCCAGCGCCCTGCTGGTGATGACTGCCGCCGCTGGTCCGCTGGGATTGATGCTCGGGTATCTGGCCCCGCTGCCGCTGTTCTTTGCCGGCCTCACCAAGGGCGTCGGTGCAGCAGGGTGGGCGGTGGCTGCCGGCACATTGGTGTCGGGCTTCAATGGCCTGCAGGCCGCAGTGGTGTTCGCGCTGCTGTTCGGTCTGCCGGCGCTCTGGCTGGTGCGGCAGGCCTTGCTTGCCCGCCCGGCAGAGGAAGCGGATAGCGGCGCCAATGTGGTTGATGGCCTCGACTGGTATCCGGTCGGCGGCCTGATTATGCGGTTGGCAGGTTGGGCTGGGCTTCTGTTTGCCCTTGCCCTGCTTGCCACGGCGGGCCGCGAAGGCGGCTTGCCGGGCGTGCTGCAGCCGGTGCTGGCGCAGTTCTTCTCGGTGATGCAGCCCGAAGGCGGGCAGCAGACGGCGAAGGACCTGGCGGCAACGGCCTCACGGTTGATGCCGGCGGTGGTGGCCATGAGCTGGCTGACCATGCTGACCATCAACGGCACCCTGGCCCAGGGGCTGGCGGTGCTGGTGAAGCAGAATGCCCGGCCGACGCCGCAATACGCCGCGTTGACCTTGCCGCGCTTCCTTGCCATAGCACTGGCGGGCGCGGTCGGGCTGGCGCTGCTGCTGCCGCAGGAGACGCGTTTCATCGCTGCCACGGCGGCGGCGATCCTCGCCTTCCCCTATTTTTTGCAGGGGCTGGCGGTGGTGCATGCGCTGGCCGGCAGGGCGCCAGCGACGGGTTTGATTTTGGCGGCGTTCTACGCTGCCTTGGTGGTGGCCAGCGCACTGGTTGGAATACTGGTGGTGGGCCTGGGATTGATCGAGGAATGGGCGGGTTTCCGCCGGCGTGGCGCCGGGGCAGGAACCAGCCGGGAGAGTGACTGATGGACGTGATCCTTTTGCAGCGGGTCGAGAAGCTCGGCCAGATGGGCGATGTGGTGAAGGTGAAGGACGGCTTTGCCCGTAACTTCCTGCTGCCGCGCAAGAAGGCGCTGCGCGCCACTGCCGCCAACAAGGCCCAGTTCGAGAAGCAGCGCGCCCAGCTCGAGGCGCAGAACCTCGCGCAGCGCGGCGAAGCCGAGAAGGTTGCCGAGAAGATGACCGGCCTGTCGGTCACCATCCTGCGCCAGGCTGGCGACAGCGGCCAGCTCTACGGCTCGGTCAGCGCCCGCGACATCGCCGAAGCCGCCACCGAGGCCGGCTTCACCATCAGCCGCGGTCAGGTGGTGCTCACCACCCCGATCAAGGCCATCGGCATCTCGGAAGTGCAGGTCACCCTGCATCCGGAAGTCAGCGTCTCGGTCAAGGTGAACGTCGCCCGCTCGGCGTCCGAAGCCGAAGCCCAGGCCGGCACCGGCGAGGCTTTCTTCGAGCAGCCGGAAGCCGAGGAAGCCGAAGAGACCGAGGAAGCCGAAGCCTAAGCTTCGACAACCGCGCGTCGGCGCTCAAGATCAGCCCGCCGGAACTTTTCCGGCGGGTTTTTCTTTGCCTCAATCTCCTCGAGATGCCCGGGGCAAGTCCGGGCATGGCGATGAAAATTACAGCATCGTCATCCTCGGCCTCCGAGCCGAGGATCTTAGGCAAGCAAGCGCACGCTGTTGTTGTAGCTGTGGATAAGCATCCGCAAAGCATTGATATTCGAGGGCGGTTTATCCACCGGAATATTTGGTGTGAATGAAAACACGCCAGCATGGCGCCCGCTTCTTCAATCCGTCTTAATGCCCCGCCCGGCCTCTCCTGTCATTGGTTAGTCATTCCGCCGTCATGAACGCACCCGTTTCGCTCCCCGCCTCCCCCGCCGCCAATAGCGACGAGCCGATCTACCGCGTGCCGCCGCACAACCTGGATGCGGAGCAGGAACTGCTTGGCGCCATCCTGGTGAATAACGACGCGGCGCACCGCGTCTCGGGATTCTTAAGGCCGGAGCATTTCCACAACGAAGCGCATCGCCGCATCTATGAAGCGGCGCTGACCCTGGTGGAGCGCGGCGAGATCGCCAACCCGGTGACGCTGAAGGCGTATTTCGAGCGCGATGAATTGCTGGCGCAGGTCGGCGGCACCTCCTACCTCGCCCGCCTCGCCGCCGCTGCCACCACGGTGATCAATGCCGAGGATTACGCCCGCGTGATCCACGATCTCGCCATGCGGCGCGAACTGATCCGCGTCGGCGAGGACATGGTGAACCGCGCCTATGATCCCAAGGTGGACGAAGCAGCGCGCGGCCAGATCGAGGATGCCGAGCAGCAGTTGTTCAAGCTCGCCGATGAAGGCAACGCCGAAGGCGGCTTCATCGCCTTCAAGGATTCCATGCGCCAGTCGATCGAGATGATCGACGCCGCCTGGAAGAAGGGCGGCATGAGCGGCGTCGAGACCTTGCTGAAGGATCTCGATGGCAAGCTCGGCGGCCTGCACAAGAGCGACCTGCTGATCCTCGCCGGCCGCCCCTCCATGGGCAAGACCGCGTTGGCCACCAACATGGCGTTCAACGCCGCCAAGCTTTATTTCGAGAGCGGCGGCGAGCGCGGCGCCCCGGTCGCCTTCTTCAGCCTAGAAATGTCGGCGGAACAGCTCGCCACGCGTATTCTCTCCGAGCAGAGCGGCGTCACGTCCGAGAAGCTGCGCCGCGGCGAAATCTCGGAAGAGGAATTCAGCCGCCAGATCGTGCCGACGGCCAAGCTGTTGAGCCAGGTGCCGTTCTATATCGACGATACCGGCGCCATCTCGATCTCGCTGCTGCGCAGCCGCGCGCGGCGCCTGAAACGTACCGCCAATATCGGGCTGATCGTCGTCGACTACCTGCAGCTCGTGCGCGGCTCGAATTCGCGCCGCAACGACAACCGCGTGCAGGAAATCTCGGAAGTGACCCAGGCGCTGAAGGCGCTGGCCAAGGACCTGAACGTGCCGGTGGTGGCGCTGTCCCAGCTCAGCCGCGCCGTTGAGAGCCGCGACGACAAGCGGCCGCAGCTTTCCGACTTGCGTGAATCGGGCGCCATCGAGCAGGACGCCGACGTGGTGATGTTCGTCTACCGCGAGGAATATTACGAGATGCGCAAGCAGCCCACGGAAGGCACGCCCGAGCATGCCGTGTGGCAGGACAAGATGGCGCGCATCGCCAACCTCGCCGAAGTCATCGTCGGCAAGCAGCGCCACGGCCCGATCGGCCGCGTGGTGCTGCATTTCGAGCCGAACCTGACCCGCTTCAGCGATTATGCCGGCCCGGATCACCTGCCCGAAAGCTACGGCGATTGACCTGCGTCAAGGCGCGGCGGAGAGCGCCGCGCTAGCCTGCTTCCATTGCAGCAAAGGAAGCAGCCCATGTCGCATTACCACGCCGTTGTCTGGCTCGACCATGCCGAGGCCCGCGTCTTCCAGTTCAATCGCGAGGAAGCGGAAAAGCTCACCGTGCACGGCCACAAGCATCACCTGCATCACAAGGCCGGCCAACCCGGCGCCGGCAAGCAGGCCATCGACACCGGCTTCTTCGACGCCATTGCCGCGTCGCTCGATGGCAGCGGCGAAATCCTGGTACTCGGTCCCGGCAATGCCAAGCTGGAATTCATCCGCTACGCCCATCGCGCCAAGCCGCAGCTTGAAGCACGCATCGCTGGTGTCGAGACCGTGGACCATCCCACCGACGGCCAGATCGTTGCCTATGCGCGCAAGTATTTCATCGCCGAGGACCGGATGCGGCCGCTGCTGGCACAGCCGGCATAAGCTGCGATAAGCCCGGCTTATCGCGGGCCATAGCAAGGAACGATTTGCACATCCCCTGGTCTCTGGCCGATGCTGGGCTTACGCCCTTCATCCTGCCGGAGCCATCATGGCCGCACTTCTTTCCAAGGCCACAGCCCCGTCCGAGGCCATCGCCGCCTATGCCGGCCTGCTGCCGCCAGCGGCGTGCGGCGCGGCACTGGTCTTCATGCCCGGCAGTGGTGCCGGCCTCGGCTCCGCAGCCCGCGCCCATGGCCGTTTCCTGCTCGATGCCGATGCGCTGGATGGCTGGCTGCTCGGCCTGCTGCTGCCCGGCGCCAATCATTTCGCCGCGCTGGCAACGCCGAACTATTTCCTCGCCGCCCATCTCGCCAAGCATCGCCCCGATCTCGGCGTCTCCTATGTGGCGACGCCGGAACTCGCCGGCTGGATCGCGGCGCGGATCGACCAGCCGCACCGCGTCGGCCTGATCGGCGGCGGCGAGATGCCGGCCTGGCTGTTCACCGGCTTGCAGGCCGCGTTGTCGCAAACCGCATGGCTGGCGCTGGATGCCGAAGCGCACCGCCTGCGCCAGGCCAAGGCACCGCGCGACCTCAAACGCCACGAAGCCGCCGCCGCGCTTTGCGACCATCTGTTTGCCGCCGTGCCCCGGTTTCTCGTGAAACAGCCGAACGCGCCACGCCTGCAGGAATCACTGCGCCGCGAGGCCTATGACCAGGGCTGCAATGATTGCCGCTCGTGGATTTCCTATGGTCCGGCCGGCACCGATGCCGACATCATGGCACCCGATCCGGCACAGCTTGGCGCTGCCGCCAGCAGTGTCACGGTCGGCCTGATGCTGACCCTGGATGGCGCCTTCGGCCATGCCATCCGCAGCTACAGCATCGGCCCCGCGCCCGCCGCCCTGCTGGCCGCCCACGAGGCCCTGCGCGCGGCTGGCGACCTGCTGTTCCTGGGCCTGCGCCCTAATACGGGTCCGGGCCCGGACGCCGCCCAGCGTATCGCCGCCCTGGAAGCCGAGGCCCGCGCCGAACTGGCGGCACGCGGCTATTCCCAAGGCTTCGCCTTCCGCCTCGGCCATGCGCTCGGCTATGCCTACGAGGACCCGCCGCTTTCCGCCCTGTTCCAGCAGCCCTTCGACCGCGCCAGCAACCTCAGCAACCAGGCAGCGCAGCCGGAAACCCTGACAGCGCCGAGCCTGTTCGAACTGCATCCGAGCCTGCAACTGCCCGGCCTCGGCCTGATCGCCCAGGGCGACATGCTGCTGGTGGAACCGGACGCCAACCGCTGGGCACTCAAGACGCCGCGCCAAGTCATTCCGGTGTGAAACAGCCGAAAACGGCCCGAAACCGGGAAGTGTTCCTGTAGTGTTTCACGTGAAACACAGCATGACTATCCCTTTTAAGAATGTAAGAGATTGGGAGTATAATCCCCTCGCTTGGCCCGCTAAGGTGGTGCCAAAGGCATCGGGGGAAATGTATGGCTGCGACACAACCGGTTTTCACGCCATTCACTATCAAATTCGACGGGTTGGATGCTCACCACAACCGCATGGATTTGCGGACGTTGGGCGTCTCCATATCGGGTGTGAGCAAGATTCTGAACTCTGCCGCTTCAACGCTTTTGTGGGGAGAGGTCCCGAAGAAAAAGGCTATTCCTCGGATAAAATTTTATGCCGCGCCGGTAGAAAAACCTGGCTCGTACCCCATCCCCGTCGAAGCTCTTTTCACAGACCCAAGTACAATAAACTTGATGTCGGAATGGTTGGCTGCGTTGGGATCAGAGGCTATTCAGCGGCTCTTTTCTATCGTCATGCTATCATCAAGCGCAAGGAGCAATGAAGTGGACGCGCACTTTGCAGCACTGATGGAACTGACCCAAAAGATTAGGGAAGATGCTGCGGCATCCCAGCAATTGCTTTTGGCACGCAATGCCGAGTCCGAGTCTCGGCTCATTGATCTTGTTAAACACTTAACGAAAGAAAATCAGAAATTTGTCATCGAGGCCACCACGGCAATAGGTAATACTTGCTCTCAAATGCAGCTCGGTGAGCTGCGTACTGGCGGCGTTGTAATTGACATTCCTACTGCCCAATCTATCCGTTCGCCGGACAAAGTGGAGATTGGTGATCTTACTCAGTATCGGGTGGTGATAGACGGCTTTGTAGCCCATAATATGACCGTGCAGATGTTCATAAATGGAGACGATAAATCTCATATTACGGGTGATCTTGCCGATCCACAGGCTAAGGTATATCCGAATATCTACACGCAGAATATTCGACACAAGATGCTGGAGATTACGGCCAAGCCAACATTTAAAGGGGGCGCCATTCATCGTTTGACGGTAATGGACGCAAAGTTGGCCGAACAGTGAGGATCACATGCCGATAGACGGCTATCTGAATCTGGAAGAAGCTCGCCGCGAGAATAAGCTGGGGAAGTTCGCACAAGAACATCGCTCTATAGGTGACGAGGATGCGTTTGACCGTCTGCTAGGTGCTATGACGAAAACGAAAGCAGCAGACGGCCAAACATCTTCTCCGGATGGTTCCGCATATTGTGGCGATACTCAAACTCGCCTAGATACTTCGGAAGATGCTTCGCGGAAACGCTGATATGCGTGCTGCGGATTGACCGCTTCAAGATCGCCCAGAAATTCTCAATGGTGTTCGTGTGGTGCTTGCCACGGACCCACTCGTCCTTGCGGTGGTTGACGGCGCCGTGGTCGTAGCCGTTGGACAGGCCCTGATAGGCCGGGGCTTCGTCGGTGCTGATCGTGCTGCCATCTGCCACCAGTTCACGGACAATCGGCTCAATCGTCGCCTGCTTCACATTGGGAATGACCCGGGTGTAAAGCACGCCTTCACGCTCGATCATGCCGAACACCACAGACTTACCCTTACGGCCCGAGCCGGAGCCTTCGCCACGGTTCTCACCACCGATAAAGGTTTCGTCCATTTCGACGTGACCGCCCATCGGCGGGGTGCCGTCAACCTCGGCCATGTACTTGCGGATTTCGTGCGCGATGCGCCACGCGGTCTTGTAGGTCACGCCTAGCTGGCGCTGTAGTTCCTTGGCGGACACGCCATGCCGGGACGTGGTGAACAGGTACATGGCGTAGAACCACTTTTGCAGCGGCATATGCGACCGGGTAAACGGGGTGCCGGCCATGGGGTGAATGTGATAGCCGCAATGGGGCTGCGGGCAGCCGTAAGCAGGGATGCCCTTGATCCGCACAAAGCGGCCAACCTTGGAACACTTCGGGCACGCCAGCCGCTCACCAAACCGGACCATCATAAGGTGGTCAAGACAGGCATCGTCCGTACCAAAGCGGCGGAAAAAGTCCTGTACAGTGAATTGCTTAGCCATGATTGCCTCCTGTTGCAGAGAATATAGGCCAAGCTCTTACATTCGTCAAGGGGATAGCTCGCAAACACAGCCAAGCCGGCCTCCCCAACCCCGCCCTTGACGGCAGCGGGCGCTAGACGCCATACCGGAACGCCTCTCCCTGCCGGAACTAAAAATGGATTTCGTCTCCGCCCTTGCCGCGCCGCTCGCCGCCCTGCCGCCCTTCTGGGCCGGCGTGAGCGCCAGCGTGTTTGCCGGCGTGGTGATGACCGGGCTCGGCGCCGCGCCAGTATTCTTCATCCAGCGCATCAATCCGGCGGTGCAGAACGCCATGCTGGCCTTCGCCGCCGGGGTGATGCTGGCCGCCACCTTCTTCTCGCTGCTGCTGCCGGCGCTTGATGCTGCCGAAATCGGCCTTGGCAGCCGGCCAAGTGCGGCCGGCGGCGTCATCGCCGCCCTGCTGGTCGGTGCCCTGCTGATGCATCTGGCGCATGGCCTGGTGCCGCATGAGCATTTCCAGAAAGGCCGCGAGAATGCCGACGCCTCGCGCCTGAGCCGCATCTGGCTGTTCGTTGCCGCCATCGCCATCCACAATTTCCCGGAAGGGCTGGCGGTCGGCCTGGCAGCGGCAAGCAACGATCCGGTTGCCGGCGTCGGCGTCATGCTCGGCATCGGCCTGCAGAACATGCCGGAAGGCCTCGCCGTGGCGGTGGCCTTGCGTGGCGAAGGCTACAGCCAGGGCCGCAGCTTCCTGGTGGCTTTCCTGAGCGGTGTGGTCGAGCCGTTGGGCGGCCTGGTCGGTGCCGGCGCCATCGTGATGTCCGCCGCCTTGTTGCCCTGGGCGCTGGCCTTTGCCGCTGGCGCCATGCTGTTCATCATCTCATCGGAAGTGATCCCGGAGACGCATCGCCATGGCTCCGAGCGCGGCGCCACCGCCTCGCTGTTCGGCGGCTTCGTGGTGATGCTGTTCCTGGATGTGACGCTAGGCTGAGTGACGCTGGGTTGATCGCCGCCTACCACCTAGCGATTTGCGCGCCATTCCGCCAGCAGGATGCCGCCCAGCACCAGCACCAGCGCCACGATGTGATACAGCGCAAGTTCCTCGCCCAGGATCAGCATGGCGAAGCCGGCGCCGAACAGCGGCACCAGGTTGGTGAACAGGCCGGCACGCCCGGCGCCGATCAATTCCACCGAGCGGATGAAGAAGATCTGCGACAATAGCGACGGGAAGATCGCGACATAGAGCAGCAGCAGCCAGCCCTTGGTGCTGGGCCAGTAGAACTCGCCCGCCGCGATCTCGATGGCCAGCGGAATGAAGGATGAGACCAGCGCCGCCGGCGTCATCGCAGCGAAGAATACCAGGCTCGGCACGATGGGCCGCTTGCGCAGCAGCACCGAATAGCCGGAATAGAGGATGGCGGCGATCAGGATCAGCAGGTCGCCATGGTTGATGCGCAACTCGAGCAGATGCTGCAAATCGCCCTTGGCGCCGGTGAGGATCACGCCGGCCATCGAAACCAGCATGCCGATCCATTGCAGCGCCGAAACCCGCTGGCCGAAAAACACCAGGGCGAAAATGAAGATCAGCGCCGGCATGGCGCCGTTGATGATGCTGATGTTGATCGCGGTGGTGCTATGCGCTGACCAGTAGAGCAGGATGTTGTAGCTGGTGTAGCCCAGCGCCCCCATGAGGGCGAGATAGAACATCCGCGGCTTCAGCACCGGCCAATGCTCGCGCAGGCCCTGGCGGCACAGGCCGTACATGATGCCGGCGACGACGAACCAGCGCAGGAAGGTGAGCGAGGCCGGCGAGATTTCGCCGACCGCCAGACGGCTGACCGAGGCATGGCCCGCCCACATCATCATGGTCAGGGTCAGCAGCAGATAGGCATTGCCATTGAGGCGCGCGAACAGGCCTGGAGGGGAAGCTGAGGGCGGGCCAGAGGCGGAAGACGGGCCAGAATTGGAAGACGGGGCGGACATGAAACCTCGGACTGGCCGGCCGGATGCCGTCCTGACAACTGGAATAGTATGTAGTGGCAGCCCTCTTCCGGGGCCGGTCCCCCGACCCGGCCAGTCTGCCCTGCCCGACCTGCCAGAGCAAGCTGTGCCTGGGCAAGCTGTGCCTGGGCTAGCTGTACCCGGGCAAGCAATGCCAAGGGTTTTAACCCCGCTGCTTTCAGGATAAACACAGCCCATGACCAGCATTTCCGGCACCCCGGCCATTTTCGGTGATCGGGGCATCCTGACCATCGACCTCGCTGCCCTGGTGGCCAATTGGCGCCGCCTCGGTGCCATGGCGCCCGAGGCCGAATGCGCCGCCGTGGTGAAGGCCGATGGCTATGGCCTGGGCGCTGACAAAGTTGGCCAGGCGCTGTTCGAGGCCGGCTGCCGCCGCTTCTTCGTGGCGCATATGGAAGAAGCCATAAAGCTGCGCCAGGCCCTGCCCAAGGCGACGATTTATTGCCTGCATGGCATTCCCGCCGGGGCCGAAACCGATTGCCTGATCGCCGGCATCGTGCCGGTGCTTTCCACGCCCGAGCAGATCACGCGCTGGCGCGAAGCGGCACGCAAAGCCGGCCGCGCCCTGCCCGCTGCCTTGCAGGCCGATACCGGCATGAACCGCTTAGGCCTGCAGCCCAGCGAAGTGGATGCCCTGCTTGCCGATCCCAAGGCGCTGGATGGAATCACGCTGGATTTCGTGATGAGCCACCTGGCCTGCGCCGACGAGCCGGAGCATCCGCTCAACGAGGCCCAGCGGCTGCGTTTCAATGCCTTGCGCGCCTGCTTCCCCGGCCTCAAGGCCAGCTTCGCCAATTCCGCCGGCATCTTCCTGGGCAAGCCCTACCATCACGATATCCTGCGCCCCGGCATTGCGCTTTATGGGGCCAGTCCGGGGCCCGGAATCAGCATGCGCGAAGTGGTGCGGCTGGAAGCTGCGATCCTGCAGGTACGCGACATTGACTTCCCCGAAACGGTTGGCTACGGTGCCGCGTATCGCGTTGAAAAACCGAGCCGAATTGCCACCCTGGCGGTGGGTTACGCGGACGGTTTTCTCCGCTCTCTCTCCAACCGTGGCTTTGCCGCGCTCAAGGGAATTGGACCGGATGGGCAAGCGGGCGAAATGCGGGTGCCGCTGGTCGGACGGGTCTCCATGGACATGATCACGCTCGACGTTTCCGCCCTGCCGCCGGAGCATTGCCGCCCTGGCATGCGCGCCACGCTGATCGGCGGCGCCGTGCCGCTCGATGAGCAGGCCGGCCATGCCGGCACCATCGCCTACGAACTGCTCACCGATCTCGGCAAGCGCTACGCACGAGTCTACCGATGAACCCGCTTGCCATCGTCGGCCGCATCTTCCTCGATTTCCTTGCCGCGATTGGCCGTCTGGCGATGTTCGCCGGCACCGGGCTGCGCCATTGCCTCACCCCGCCCTTCTACGGCCGGCTGATCCTGCGCCAGATGATGGTGATCGGTTATTACTCGCTGCCCGTGGTCGGCCTCACCGCCCTGTTCACCGGCATGGTGCTGGCGCTGCAGATCTATATCGGCTCGGCGCGCTTCAACGCCGAAAGCGCCGTCGCCACCATCGTGGTGATCGGCATCACCCGCGAACTCGGCCCGGTGCTCGGCGGCCTGATGGTGGCGGGCCGCGTTGCCTCCGCGATGGCGGCCGAAATCGGCACCATGCGCGTGACCGAGCAGATCGACGCGCTGACCACCTTGTCCACCAACCCGTTCAAGTATCTGGTGGCGCCGCGCCTCTATGCCGGCATCATCACGCTGCCGATCCTGGTGCTGGTGGCCGATATCATCGGCGTGATGGGCGGCTATGTCATCGGCACGCAGAAGCTCGGCTTCAACCAGGGCACCTACCTGAAGAACACCTTCGATTTCCTGGAAACGCTGGACGTGGTGTCGGGCCTGGTGAAGGCCGGGGTGTTCGGTTTCATCATCGCGCTGATGGGCTGCTACCACGGCTTCCATTCCAAGGGCGGCGCCCAGGGCGTCGGCCGCGCCACCACCGATGCCGTGGTCTCCGCCTCGATCCTGATCCTGGTGTCGAACTACCTCGTCACCGAACTGTTCTTCGCCACCAAATGACCGACCTGAAACTCTCCCTCAAGGATGTGAGAAAACGCTTCGGGCCGAAGACAGTGCTCGACGGCCTGTCGCTGGATGTGCGCAAGGGCGAGTCCGTGGTGGTGATCGGCGGCTCCGGCACCGGCAAGTCGGTGATGCTGAAATGCGTGCTAGGCCTGATCAAGGCCGATAGCGGCAGCATCCTGATCGACGGCCAGGAGTCGATGAAATTCGATGCCACCCAGCGCGAGCAGGCCTTGCGCAAGTTCGGCATGCTGTTCCAGGGCGGTGCGCTGTTCGACAGCCTCAAGGTCTGGGAGAACGTGGCTTTCGGCCTGATCCAGGGCCGCAAGATGGAACGCACCAAGGCGAAGCAGATCGCGCTGGACAAGCTGGCCCAGGTCGGCCTCACCCCGGATGTCGGCGAATTGTCGCCAGCCGAGCTTTCCGGCGGCATGCAGAAGCGCGTGGCGCTGGCGCGCGCCATCGCCGCCGAGCCGGAAATCATCTTCTTCGACGAACCGACCACCGGCCTCGATCCGATCATGGCCGATGTGATCAACGACCTGATCGTTTCCTGCGCCAAGAAGCTCGGCGCCTCCACCCTTTCCATCACCCACGACATGGCCTCGGCGCGCAAGATCGCCGACCGCATCGCCATGATCTACAAGGGCCGCATCATCTGGCAGGGGCCGGTGAGCGAAATCGACAATTCCGGCAATGCCTATGTCGATCAGTTCATCCATGGCCGCGCCGAAGGTCCGATCAAGATGGACGTGCTGAAGCCCTGATGGCGCGCGCCTCGGAAAATTTCGTCTGCCAGGATTGCGGCGCCGTCTACCGCAAATGGCAGGGCCGCTGCGATGCCTGCGGTGCCTGGAACCGCATCCAGGAGGAAGCCGCGGCGACGCCGGTGCCCAAGGGTCTCTCGGCGGGCAAGGGCAAGGCGCTGGCCTTCTCCGCCCTGGATGCACAGCCGGAGAATGTCACCCGCACCATCACCGGGATCAACGAATTCGACCGCGTGCTCGGCGGCGGCCTGGTGCCCGGCTCGGCCATCCTGATCGGCGGCGATCCCGGCATCGGCAAATCGACTTTGCTGCTGCAGGCCACCGCCGCCATCGCACGGCGCGGTGTCACGACATTGTACATCTCGGGCGAAGAAGCCGTCGGCCAGATCGGCATGCGGGCCCAGCGGCTGGGCCTTGCCGATGCACCGGTGAAGCTGGCTTCGGCCAATTCCTTGCGCGACATCCTCGCCGGCATCGAGAGCGTGACCGCCAAGGGAGCCGGCCCCGCTGTGATCGTGATCGACTCGATCCAGACCATCTTCGCCGACAATATCGATTCCGCACCCGGCACCGTCACCCAGGTCCGCACCTGCGCCCAGGAGCTGATCCGCGTCGCCAAGCGGTCCTCGGCCGCCGTGTTCCTGGTCGGCCATGTCACCAAGGATGGCCAGATCGCCGGCCCGCGCGTGGTCGAGCACATGGTCGACACGGTGCTGTATTTCGAGGGCGAGCGCGGGCACCAGTTCCGTATCCTGCGCGCGGTGAAGAACCGCTTCGGCGCCACCGACGAGATCGGCGTGTTCTCAATGACCGATGGTGGCCTGTCGGAAGTGGCCAATCCCTCCGCCCTGTTCCTCGGCGGCGCCGAGGATGCCGGCAAGACCAAACCGATGAGCGGCGCCGCCGTGCTGGCCGGCATGGAAGGCACCCGGCCGCTGCTGGTGGAGATCCAGGCCCTGGTGGCGCCCTCGCCGCTGGCCACCCCGCGCCGCACCGTGGTCGGCTGGGATTCTGGCCGGCTGGCCATGGTGCTGGCGGTGCTGGATGCCCGCTGCGGCCTGCGCTTCGCCGGCTGCGACGTCTATCTCAACGTTGCCGGCGGCTTGCGGGTGGTGGAGCCTGCCGCCGACCTGGCGGTGGCCGCCGCCCTGCTCTCGGCGCTCGCCGATACCCCGGTGCCGGAACGCAGCGTGTTTTTCGGCGAGATCAGCCTGGCCGGGGAGGTCCGCCCGGTCAGCCAGGCCGAGGCACGGCTGAAAGAGGCGGCGAAACTCGGGTTCCAGCAAGCCATTATGCCCCTTGCCGGCAAAAGTAAGGTAAAAGGCATCAAGGGCGTGGAGCTGATTCGCCTGGGCGAGCTGGTGGAACTGTTCCCCGATGCCCGCCGGGCGTCCCAACGCGCCAGTCAGTATGGCGGCCGCCAGGGTGGCCGTTCCGGCGCCATGGACGACGAGGAGTGAGAGGCTGATGGACAAGCTGCCGATCAACCCGGTAGACCTCGGCGTCTTCGCGATTCTGCTGATTTCCGCGTTGCTGGCGCTGTTTAGGGGCTTTGTCGGGCTGGTGCTGTCCACCGCCGGCTGGATCGCCGCGGTGATCGCCACCTGGTATTTCTTCGTGCCCGCCGAGGCCTTCGCGCGGCAGTATATCCAGTCCGGGCTGCTGGCCGGCATTGCCGCCGGCGCAGGAATTTTCCTCCCCACCCTTATCTTTTGCTCCCTGCTGACCCATCTCATCGCCGAGCGGGTCCGCACCTCTGCGATCAGCGCCATCGACCGCTCGCTGGGCTTTTTGCTCGGTTTGGCCCGTGGTGCGCTGATCGTGGTGGTGGCCTTCTGGGTCCTGGATAAGTTCGTGATGAAACCCAATGCAGAGCCGGGCTGGTACACCGAGTCGCGTACCCGCCCCCTGGCGACCCAGGCCTATACCTGGCTGCATGACCGCGTCATTGAGCAACTCACTGGCAGCCGGGGCGCCGGGGCAGCTAGCCCCGCGCCGGCCAGCCCAACATCCGGAGGCGGCGGCCGTCCGACGCCGGTGCCGAACCGTACACCGGTCGGCAGCGGCGCTGACTCCGGCCGCGATTCCGGCTATAAGACCGAGGAACGCCGGGGCATCGAGAGCCTAATCCGCACGCAGGACAAGCCATGAACCGTCCGTTGGCGACATGCCATCGGGCGGCGGAGCAATGATGATGCTGCACACCAACCCCTTCGACGACGACAAACTCCGCGAGGAGTGCGGCATCTTCGGCATCTACGGCACGCCCGACGCGGCGGCCAACACGGTGCTGGGGCTGCATGCGCTACAGCATCGCGGCCAGGAAGCCGCCGGCATCGTCAGTTTCCACGAAGGCCGCTTCAACAGCCACCGCGCGCTCGGCCATGTGGCGCCGAACTTCTCCTCCGAGAAGGTGATCCGCGAACTGCCCGGCCTCACCGCCATCGGCCATGTGCGCTACTCGACCTCGGGTGCGACGCTGCTGCGCAACGTGCAGCCGATCTATGCCGATCTCGAAGGCGGCGGCATCGCGCTGGCGCATAACGGCAACCTGACCAATGCGCGCCAGATCCGCGACGACCTGGTGGCCAAGGGCTCGATCTTCCAGTCCACCATGGACACCGAGGTGATCACCCATCTGGTGGCGCTCAGCCGCAAGGCTTCCGTGGTCGAGCGTATCGTCGATGCGCTGAAGCAGATCGAGGGCGCCTATGCGCTGGTCTGCCTGACGCCGAAGAAGCTGATCGGCGTGCGCGATCCCTGGGGCGTGCGGCCGCTGGTGCTGGGCAACCTCAAGGGTGCGCCGATCCTCGCCTCCGAGACCTGCGCGCTGGATATCATGGGCGCCGATTATGTGCGCGATGTCGAGCCGGGCGAGTTGGTGGTGATCGACGCCGAGGGCATCCACAGCCATCACCCCTTCCCGCCGGTGAAGCGCCGCTTCTGCATTTTTGAGTATATCTACTTCGCGCGGCCCGATTCCCAGGTCGAGGGCCTGAGCGTCTATGAATCGCGCAAGCGCATCGGCGCCGAGCTGGCGCGCGAGAATCATGTCGATGCCGATGTGGTGATCCCGGTGCCCGATAGCGGCGTGCCGGCGGCGATCGGCTATGCCGCCGAGAGCGGCATCCCGTTCGAGCTTGGCATCATCCGCAACCATTATGTCGGCCGCACCTTCATCGAACCGACCGACCAGATCCGCCATCTCGGCGTCAAGCTGAAGCACAATGCCAACCGCGCCTATATCCAGGGCAAGCGGGTGATCCTGGTGGACGATTCCATCGTGCGCGGCACCACCTCCACCAAGATCGTGGAAATGGTGCGCGAAGCCGGCGCCAAGGAAGTGCACATGCGCATTGCCTCGCCGCCGACGACGCATAGCTGCTTCTACGGCGTCGATACACCGGAACGCTCCAAGCTGCTGGCGGCAACCCACAGCGTCGAAGAGATGGCGAAGTTCATCAAGGCCGACAGCCTTGCCTTCCTCAGCATGGATGGCCTCTACCGCGCCATGGGCCGCCAGAGCCGCGATCCGGCCAACCCGGCCTATTGCGATGCCTGCTTCTCCGGCGACTACCCCATCGGGCTGACCGATGAAGCAGATCGTACCGCGCGCGGCCCGCGCCAGCTCACCCTGTTGGCCGAAACCGGCTGATCGCTGAACGTTAGAGAATCTCAATCATGCGTCTCAAGGACCGGATCGCGCTGATCACCGGCGCCAGCCGCGGCATCGGCGCCGCGATTGCCAAGCAGTATGCCCGCGAGGGCGCCCACGTCATCCTGGTCGCCCGCACCGTCGGTGCGCTGGAAGAACTCGATGACGAGATTCGCGGCATCGGCGGCAGCGCCACGCTGGTGCCGATGGACATGGAAAAGACCGAGCTGATCGACGGCCTGGCCGCGCCGCTGTTCGAGCGGTTCGGCAAGCTCGACATCCTTGTGGCCAATGCCGGCCTATTCGGCAAGCTGACACCGACGCCGCAATATCCGCCGGATCTGTGGGAGAAGGTGTTCAAGCTGAATGTGCATGCCAACCAGCGGCTGCTGCGCGCCACGCATCCGCTGCTGCATGCCTCGGGTTCGGGCCGCGTCATCTTCGTTTCCTCCACCGTCGCCCGCGAGCCGCGCGCCTATTGGGGCGCCTATGCCGCCAGCAAGGCAGCGCTCGACAACATGGCGCTGACCTATGCCCGCGAGGTCGAAGCCGGCAGCATCCGTGTCAACGTGGTCAATCCCGGCGGCACCCGCACCGAGATGCGCGCCGCCGCCTTCCCCGGCGAAGACCCACTGACCCTGCCAGCGCCAGAAGACATCGTGGAGATTTTCGTCGCGCTGGCCGAGGCAAGCTCGACGCGCCATGGCGAATGGCTGAACGCGCGCGATTTCAAATGATCACGGATCAGCAGCGCGGCGAGATCGTTGCGCGGCTGCTCGCCGCCCGCCAGGGCGGCCCGCTATTCGACCCCGCCGGCATTGCCATCGACCATGCCGATGTCCTCGCCATTCAGGCCGGCGTGATGGCAGCATTAGGCCCGGTCGGCGGCTGGAAGGTCGGGCGCGGTGCGCCGGACCAGCCGATCATCTTCGCCCCGATCCGCGCCAGCGGCATCGCGGCCGCGCCCAAGCTGTGGCCGCGCGAAGACTCCCGGCTCTGCGGCCTGGAACTGGAAATCGCCTTCCGCATCGACAGCGCCCTGCCGCCCCTGGATGCGCCGGACTATGCCGCGAAACTCGCCGCCTCGGTCACGCCGCTGCCGGTCTTCGAGGTGCTGGATAGCCGGCTGCTCAACATGGAAACCACTGACGCGCATTGGCGACTGGCGGATATGCAGATCAATGCCGGGATGATCACCGGCACGGCGTATGACAAGCCATGGCAGCCCGATGATTTCATTCGCCTGAACGGTGAACTGATCGCCGATGCCAGCATTGTCGTCGATGGCCTGTTGACCCAGCCGGGCGGCTCGCCCTTCGATCTGCTGATCGAATTGCTGCGCCAGGTGAAGGATCATTGCGGCGGCGTGCAGCCGGGCCAGATCGTCACCACCGGCGCTTTCACCGGCCTGCGCTTTTTCAAGCCCGGCACCCGCCTGCGCGGCAGCTTCGCCGGCATGGCGCCGCTGGAAATGATGTTCGGGGCGTGACGCAATAGAGACCCCGCCTTACTTGTCACCCTCGCGAAAGCGAGGGTCCCATTTTCTTGTCAGCTCATTACCAAATGGGATACTCGCTTTCGCGAGTATGACGTAAAGGGGGCGCGGGTATGACGGCTTCTCTCCGCCCTATTCCGCTTTCATGCCGGCGGGCGCCACCATCGACGCTGTAAGCCCCATGGCATCGAGCGACTTGCGCACATTGCCATTGGCCTTCTGCTCCTCAATGAAGGCATTCACATAAGGCAAAACCGCCGCGCCCTTGCCGCGCGGCACGGCGACCGACGTGGTGGAATTGAGGAAGCCGCCATCGAGCACCTTGGAATTCGGCACCTTGCCGAGCAGGCCAAGCAAAGACTCGCGCGATAGCCCGATAGCCTCGGCATTGCCGGCATTGACCAAGGCCACAGCATCATCGACGCCGCGCACCCAGACAATCTTGGCCTGCTTGTAATAGACAGAGGCAGCGCGACCCGTGGCGGTACCTTCCACGCCGGCGATGCGGATATCGGCGCGGTCGACTTCCGCCAACGTGTTCGCCTTGGCGCGCTCCACCACCAGCAGCGTGCTTTGCAGCAGGTGATAGGCAGCGCCGAAATCCACCAGCTTGGCGCGTGCCGCGTCATGCGGCATGAAGGTGACATCCCAGGCATCCTTGTCGCCGGCAGCCGTGATTTCACCGGTGGAAGCGTAGTCGACGAAGTGCAGCGGGCGCCCGATCTTGGCAGCCAAGGCGCGGCCGAGATCGACGGTGACGCCCTTGAACTGGCCGCCGGCATCCTTCACGGCATAGAGCGCCGAGGGCGCGGGCGAAATGGCAATGGCGACGCGCAACGGGCCTTTTGGCGCCAGCACATCCAGCGGTGGCGCGGCGGTCTGAGCCATGGCTTCTCCCGAGATCAGCAGTGCCGCCACCAAACCAAGGCGCGACAACACAACACGCATCATTGGAATACGCATCGTTTCCTCCCGCCGTCTTGAGCGCGGCTGAGGACAAGTCTAGGCGTAAACCGCTTTCGCGCCATAGCGGTTTTCGATCCGATCACGCGGCTTTCATGATTCGGCGGGCCATGCCAAGGTGACGCCCCGTCAGCTTACCTCCGGTCGCCGCCATGTCGTCTCCCCGCTTCACCCGCTCGCCGCTTTTCGGCATGGCCCTGGTCGGTTTCGGTGCCATCGGCTTCGGCATCATGCCGCTGTTCATCCGCATGGCCTACGAGGAAGGTCAAACGCCGCTATCGCTGCTGGTGTGGCGCTTCGCCATCGCGGCGGCCTGCTGCCTGCCCTTCCTGCCCGCCATTCTGAAACAGCGCCGCGACTTCGTTTTCGCCTTCATCGCCGGCGCCGCCTATATGAGCTCGATGCTGTTCTACTTCATCGCGCTGCAATACCTCACCGTGGCGCTGACGGTGCTGATCCTGTTCACCTATCCTTTGTTCACCATCCTGCTCGGCTGGCTGGCCTTCGGCGAGAAGCTGACCCGCGCCAATCTGATCGCCGCTGCCCTGGTGTTCATCGCCGCCGCCCTGATCCTCTCTCCCGATGCAGTGGCCGGCGCGCCTTTGCTGCCGGTGCTGCTCTGCTTCATCCCGCCCACCGCCTATTCCCTGTTCATCCATATTGCGGCGCGGCGCCTGAGCCACATCATCGTGCCGGTGCGGCTCGGCGGCGTGTTCATCGGCGGCTTCCTGGCAATGCTGGGGCTATGCCTGATCTGGGAAGGCGGCGTGATCGTGCCGACATCCTTCAAGGCCTGGGGCGCGGCCGCGGCGCTGGCGATTTTGAGCACCTTCGGCGCGCTCGGCCTGCTGCTGCTGGGCGCCCCCATCGCCGGGCCGGAGCGTTCGGCGATTGCCGGCGCTGGTGAACTCATCACCTCGCTGCTGGTCGGCCTGCTGGCCTTCGCCGAGCCAATTTCCTGGCCGATGCTGGCCGGGGCCGGGCTTATCCTGCTGGCCATTGTGGTTTCCGCGCGAGGCACGCCGAAGATTCCTGGCGAACCATAAAAAACATAATTTCTTTGTTTAATTAATATAATCACAAACGAAGTTGATTGAATTTTTACTCTGGGATAGCGTCCTCCCGGTTCGTCACCAGGGAGGATGTCGATGTACCGCCCCACTATGCTTGCCGCCGCGCTTGTGGCCGGCCTCGGGCTTGCTGCCCCCGCGCTCGCGCAGCAGGCTCCGCAACCGCTTTCGGAAGCCGCTTTCGCGGCCCAGACCTGCAACCTCTGCCATGGCAGCCCGACCTATGTGTCGCCGACCATGCCGCCGATCCACGGCGTCGATGCCAAGACGCTGTATGAGGCGCTGATCGAGGTGAAGACCAACAAGAAGCCCTCCACCATCATGGGCCGCATCGCGCGCGGCTATTCGGACGATCAGCTCAAGGCGATCGCCGAACATCTGGCGCGTAACTGAAGGGGGATGCCATGACCGACTTCAATCGCCGTCAACTGCTCGGCGCCGGCATCGCCGCCAGCGCCTGCTTCACCTTCCCCGGCTTCGCCGCAGCCCAGGTCAACCGCAATGCCCCGGCCCGTGTGGTCGTGGTTGGCGGCGGCTTCGGCGGCGCCACCGCCGCACGCTATCTCAAGCTGTTCGATCCCAGCCTCGACGTGACGCTGATCGACCGCGACGCCATCTACACCACCTGCCCGTTCTCGAATTATGTGCTGGCCGGCGTGCGCAGCCTGGACTCGATCCAGCACCGCCGCGATCCGCTGCAGCAGCGCTGGGGCGTGAAGCTGGTGCGGGCCAGCGCCACCGCCATCGACACCGGCGCCAAGCGCGTGCGGCTGGCCGATGGCGCCGTGCTGCCCTACGACAAGCTGGTGGTGGCGCCGGGCATCGAGCTGAACTATGGCGGCGTGCCGGGCTACAGCGAAAAGGGCGCCGAGCGCGTGCCGCATGCCTGGAAGGCCGGAGCACAGACCGCCCTGCTGCGCCGCCAGCTTGAAGCCATGCCCGATGGCGGCACCGTGATCATCGCGCCGCCGGCCAATCCGTTCCGCTGCCCGCCCGGCCCGTATGAGCGGGTGAGCATGATCGCCTGGTATCTCAAGACCAAGAAGCCGAAGTCGAAGATCCTGATCTTCGACGCCAAGGATGCCTTCTCCAAGCAGGGCCTGTTCCAGGCTGCCTGGGAGTCGGAATATCCCGGCATGATCACCTGGGTCGCCGGCAAGGATGGCGGCAAGGTGGAGGAAGTAGATGTCGCCAATCTCTCGATCAAGGCCGGCTTCGGCACCGAGAAGGCCAATGTGCTGAACCTGATCCCGCCGCAGACCGCCGGCAAGATCGCCATCGATGCCGGGCTCGCCGAAAGCAACGGCTGGTGCGCCGTCGATCCGAAGTCCTTCGCCTCGCGCAAGGCGGCCGACGTGCATGTGCTGGGCGATGCCTCGATTGCCGGCGCGATGCCGAAATCCGGCTCGGCGGCGAACAGCCAGGCCAAGGTGGTGGCCGCCAACATCGTCGCCTCGCTGCGCGGCCAGGCCGCGCCGCCGGCGGTGTTCCACAACACCTGCTACAGCCTGGTGTCGCCGGATTACGGCATCTCCGTCACCGGCACCTATCGCCCGGGCGAAACCGTGGCGGAAGTGCCGAACAGCGGCGGCGTCAGCCCCGCCCGCGCCGATGCGGCCTTCCGCAAGCAGGAAGCCGAGCATACGCTGGGCTGGTATGCCGGCATCATCGCCGACGCCTTCGGCTGAGACACGGCTACATCAACTACGGAAAGCCCGGCCTTAGCGCCGGGCTTTTTCGTTTCAGCTTGTGCGATCAACCCTAACACATCGTCATGCCCGACTTTAGCCTGCCATTAAGCCCTGATTCCTTAATGTCGTCACCGCCGGGCTTGACCCGGCGGTCTCACTGCGTGCTTGCGCGAGATGCCCGGATCAAGTCCTGGCATGACGAACACACTGGAATGTTGTGGCTGCTTTAAGCCGAGCGCTGCTGCGCGCCGGTCATCAATTCGCGCAGCTTGCGCTCGATGGCCGGGGTGACCGGATCGATGCCGCGCAGGATCAGGCTCAGCGCCATGCGCGACAGGCCGACCTTGGGCGCGAGGTCATCCAGCGTGCGACCCTGATCGGCGCACCAACGGGCGACGACCACATCGGTGTCCTTCGGGAAGAAACGCTGGCTGCCAAAGATGAATGATTCGGGAAGCATAACTCCCGAATAAGGTAGTTCGCGCTACAAGGCAATACTTCTCAGTATGACCTATTGCTTATGCTTGTTTACCAGGCACCAGAAAGTCGAAGTCGCAGCCGCCATCGGCCTGCAATACAGTGTCCATGTACAGCTTGGCATAGCCGCGCGTCGGCAGTTCATGCGGCAATGTGACAGGCTCGGCGGCGCGGCGTGACAATTCGTCATCTTCCACCAGAAGGTCGATGCGGCGCTTTGCCACATCCAGGCGGATGCGGTCGCCGGTCCGCACCAGGCCGAGCGGGCCGCCATCGGCGGATTCCGGTGTGATATGCAATACGATAGTGCCGAACGCCGTGCCGCTCATGCGCGCATCGGAGATTCGCACCATGTCCTTCACGCCCTGGCGGGCCAGCTTTTTCGGGATTGGCAGATAGCCGGCTTCCGGCATGCCCGGCGCGCCCTTCGGCCCGGCATTGAGCAATACCAGCACGTCATCGGCGGTCACATCCAGGTCCGGGTCGTCGACACGGTTGGTCATGTCCTCAACCGAGGTGAACACCACGGCGCGGCCCTCATGCTGCATCAGCTTGGGCGAAGCCGCCGCCTGCTTGATCACCGCGCCGCGCGGCGCCAGGTTGCCATGCAGCACTGCCATGCCGCCCTCCGCCTTGAGCGGATTGCTGCGCGGGCGAATGGCAGTCTGGCCGCGCACTTCCTCGGCAGCCGCCACCACATCGGCCAGCGTGCCGCCGGCTACGGTGGGGGCGGAAAGATCCAGCAGGTCGGCCAGTTCGCGCATCAGGCGCGGCACGCCGCCGGCATGGTGGAAATGCTCCATGTAATCGTTGCCGGACGGCTTGAGGTCGATCAGTACCGGCGTGTTGCGGCCGATCTCGTCGAAGCTGTTGAGGTCCAGCTCCAGCCCGGCGCGGCCGGCCATGGCGGCCAGATGCACGATGCCGTTGGTGGAGCCACCAATGGCCTGCAGCACCACCTGGGCGTTGCGCAAACTGGCCGGCGTCATCAGTTCGCTGGGGCGCGGCCCGCCGGTCTTGGCCATTTCGGCGGCGCGCATGCCAGAGGCCTCGGCGATGCGGCGGCGTTCGGCATGGGGCGCGGGCACGGTGCCGCCGAGCGGCAGGGTGAAGCCAAGCGCCTCGGAAATGCAGGCCATGGTGGAGGCGGTGCCCATCACCATGCAGGTGCCAACCGAGGGCGCCAGGCGGTTCGACACCGCCTCGATTTCGGCTTCCGCCATCTGGCCGCCGCGATAGCTGCCCCAGAGCCGGCGGCAATCGGTGCAGGCGCCCAGCACCTCGCCCTGATGATGCCCCACCACCATCGGGCCGACGGGCAGAAACACGGTGGGCAGATCGGTGCTGATCGCGCCCATGAGCTGTGCCGGCACGGTCTTGTCGCAGCCGCCAATCAGCACCACGGCATCCATCGGCTGCGCCCGCAGCATTTCCTCGGTGTCCATCGCCATCAGGTTGCGCAGGAACATCGAGGTCGGATGGGCGAAGCTTTCATGGATCGAGATGGTGGGAAACACCATCGGCAGCGCACCCGACAGCATGACGCCGCGCTTCACCGCTTCGATCAGGTCCGGCACGTTGCCGTGGCAGGGATTGAAATCGCTGTAGGTGTTGGTGATGCCGACAATCGGGCGGTCCAGCGCATCGTCGGAATAGCCCGCCGCCTTGATGAACACCTTGCGCAGGAACAGCGAGAATTCGGCATCGCCATAGCTGGTCAGGCCTTTGCGCAATCCCCGCTTGCTGGTGCCCTGGCTCATGGTCGGCTCACTTCTTCTTCGAGGCTTCGTAGCGCGCCTTGGTGGCTTCATTCGGCGGATAGAGACCGGGCAGCGGCACGCCGGCATCGATCTCGCCCATGATCCAGGCTTCCTGGCGCTCCTGCTCGACGGCCAGCGGCAGCACGGCATCAAGCAGAGCCTGCGGGATCAGCACGGCGCCATCGTCATCCACCACGATGATGTCGTTCGGGAACACGGCGACACCGCCGCAGGCAATCGGCTCCTGCCAGTCGACGAAGGTGAGGCCGGCCACCGAGGGCGGCGCGGCATAACCATCGCACCAGACCGGCAGGCCGGTGCCGAGCACGCCGGCGACATCGCGCACCACGCCATCCGTCACCAGGGCGGCAACGCCGCGCTTCTGCATGCGGGCGCAAAGGATATCGCCGAAAATGCCGGCGTCTTTCACGCCCATGGCATCGACCACGGCGATGCAGCCCGCTGGCATCGCCTCGATGGCGCCGCGGGTGGATTTCGGCGAGGCCCAGGATTCCGGCGTCGCCAGATCCTCGCGCGCCGGCACAAAGCGCAGCGTGAAGGCACGGCCGACAATGCGCGGCTGGCCGGGCTTCAACGGCTTGGCGCCGCGCAGCCAGACATTGCGCAGGCCCTTCTTCAACAGCACAGTGGTGAGCGTGGCTGTGGTGATGCCCTTCAGGGTCTCGATCACCTGGGGATCGAGCGGCTGCGCTTCAACGGACATGGGCGTTTTTCCTCCGGCTGAATATTGCTGCTCACTATAGCAACCGGCCCGGCCTTTGGAACCGCGCCACAGCTTTGCCCGGGGCGAAAGTCTTGCGCGGGGCCAAAAAAAACCCCGGCGCCGAGTTCCGGCGCCGGGGGTCCCATGGAGGAGAAAAATCGTGGGGGAAGCCGTGGATTACCGGCTGCCCACGCTGGGAAAACTAGAAACTATTCCTCGTCGTCATCCTCGCCCGGCCCGGCATCGATGGCAGCGGCCACCACGCCGGCATTGGCGCGGATCGCGGCCTCGATCTTGGCGGCGACTTCGGGATTCTCTTTCAGGAAGTTCTTCGCCTGCTCACGGCCCTGGCCGATGCGCTGGCTGTCATAGGAGAACCAGGCGCCCGACTTCTCGACCACATTGGCCTTGACGCCGAGGTCGACCAGTTCGCCGGTCTTGGAAATGCCTTCGCCATACATGATGTCGAACTCGACCACCTTGAACGGCGGCGCCACCTTGTTCTTCACCACCTTGACGCGGGTCTGGTTGCCGACCACGTCGTCCTTGTTCTTGATCGCGCCGATGCGGCGGATATCGAGGCGCACGGAAGCATAGAATTTCAGCGCATGGCCGCCGGTGGTGGTTTCCGGGTTGCCGAACATGACGCCGATCTTCATGCGGATCTGATTGATGAAGATCACCATGCAGTTCGACTTGGAAATCGACGCGGTGAGCTTGCGCAGAGCCTGGCTCATCAGGCGGGCCTGCAGTCCGGGCAGAGAATCGCCCATCTCGCCTTCCAGTTCGGCCTTCGGCACCAGGGCGGCGACCGAGTCGACCACCAGCACCTCGATGGCGCCGGAGCGCACCAGGGTATCGGCGATCTCAAGCGCCTGTTCGCCGGTATCGGGCTGCGAGATCAGCAGGTCGCCGATATTCACACCCAGCTTGCGGGCATAGGCCGGATCGAGGGCATGTTCGGCGTCGACGAAGGCGCAGGTGCCGCCACGCTTCTGGGCTTCCGCCACCACATGCAGGGCGACGGTGGTCTTGCCCGAGGATTCCGGGCCGTAGATTTCGATGATACGGCCCTTGGGCAGGCCGCCGATGCCGAGCGCGATATCCAGGCCGAGCGAACCGGTGGAGATTTCCTCCACTTCCATGCTCTGGCGCTGACCGAGGCGCATGATCGAGCCCTTGCCGAAGGAACGCTCGATCTGGCTGAGCGCGGCTTCGAGAGCTTTACCCTTATCCATGTTGTCCTTGTCCACTAAACGGAGGCTGGCGGAAGTAGCGGCGGCAGTGGCTGCCATTGGTGGACCCCATCCTTTCACGGCCCCCGCGGAATTGCAACGAGGCTCGGTTAACCCCGTATATGTTCTAATTTTGTATGCGTTGTCCAGCGAAATCTATAACTCGCTGGTTTCCCTCATTTTTTTGCTTTGTTCCGGGAACATACCCGGCTCTGTTCTGGCCCGTTCCGGTTTCCGGGCACGCCTTAGCGATTCCCACGGAACAGCCACGCGCCGGGGCTGTCAGCCCATCACGTCCTTCAACTTACCGGCGAGCTGGCTGAGGGAGAACGGCTTGGGCAGGAACGACACGTTATCGGCATTGGCGAGGCTGCGGCGCAGCGCATCCTCGGCATAGCCGGAGATGAACAGGATCTTCAAATCCGGGCGGCGCTGGCGCATGTGTTCGGCCAAGGTCGGCCCATCCATGTTCGGCATCACCACATCGGTCACCAGCACCTCGACACGATCGAGCTGTTCCGCCGGCAGGCTCAATGCCTGCTCGCCGGAATTGGCCTCGATCACGGTGTAACCCTTGTTGCGCAAAGCCCGGGTGGCGAAGGCGCGCACCGCATCCTCATCCTCCACCAGCAGCACCAGGCCCTGGCCGGTGAGATCGGGCGCGGCGACCGCGCGGCCATCGTCGCGGGTGGCGGAGCGTTCGGTGGCGCTCGGCTCATGGCGCGGCAGGAAGATGCGGAAGGTGGCGCCCTGCCCGACTTCGCTTTCCACCTGGATGAAGCCGCCGGTCTGCTTGATGATGCCGTAGACGGTGGAGAGGCCAAGCCCGGTGCCGGCGCCCACCGCCTTGGTGGTGAAGAAGGGATCGAAAATCTTCGCCAGATTCTCCGGCGCGATGCCGTGGCCGCTGTCGCTGACCTCGATCAGCACATAATCGCCGGGCGGCATCATTTCGCCGCCGAGCGTCAGCGTCGGCTGCTGCGGCCGCCAATAGGCAGTGCGGATGCGCAATTCGCCGCCACTTCCCGCACTGCCGCCGGCACCATGCAGCATGGCGTCGCGCGCATTCACCGCCAGGTTGATGATCACCTGTTCAAGCTGGCCCTGGTCGACGCGCACCAGGCCGAGATCGCGGCCATGCACCAGGCGAAGCTGGATGGTCTCGCCAATCAGGCGACCGATCAGGTTGCGCAGGTCGGCCAACACATCGGTGACATCCAGCACCTTCGGCATCAAAGTCTGCTGGCGCGAGAAGGCGAGCAGCTGGCGCACCAGATTGGCGGCGCGGTTGGCATTCTGCTTCACCTGCATGATATCGGCGAAGCTCTGGTCGCCGGGCTGGTGGCGCTGCAGCAGCAGGTCGCAGAAGCCGATCATGGCGGTGAGCAGGTTGTTGAAGTCATGCGCAATGCCGCCGGCGAGCTGGCCCACCGCCTGCATCTTCTGGCTCTGATTGAATTGCTGTTGCAGGTTGCGCTGGTGCGTGGTGTCGACCAGGTAGACAAGCTGCGTCGCCTGACTGTCGGCGCCGGCATCGAGCGAGGCGGCAAACAATTCCGCAATGCGCGGCCGCGCCGGGTCCTGGCCCGGGAAACGCACCTCCAGCGGCCGCGTCACCGCCTCGTTGCGCCGCACCGCCATGAGATGGCGGTTCAGTTCGGCACCATCCTCCTCACGCACCACGGCGGCAAGGCGCTGGCCCGGCCAGTCATGACGGCCACAGAGCACGCCGAAAGCCGCATTGCCCTCGATGATGCTGCCCGCCGCATCCAGCACCAGGATGCCGATGGGGGCCTGATCGAAGAAGCGGCGGAACTCGGCTTCCACCGGGCGCAAAGTGCCGCGCACGCGCAATTCGCGGCTCAGGTCATGCACCACGGCGGAATAGCGCAGGACATGGCCATCGGCGCCCGGCACCGCCGACTGGCTGACGCCGACCAGACGCAGCGGCTCGGCGGCCGAGCCATGCGCCGTGCCGGGCGGGCTGAGCTTGGCCTCGCCGCCCTCCCAATCCGGCGTGATGGCGCGGCCCGTGCCTTGCGCAGTACCGGACTCATCGGCTGGCAGCAGCACATCGTTGAGTTTCAGCGCGCCGCCGGTCAGTGCATCGGGGCTCAAGCCCAGCCAGGCCGAGAAGGTCCGGTTGGCGAACAGGAAATGCCCGTCCGGCGCGATGGAATAGAGTCCCACCGGCGCGTTGTCCAGAAAACCGGCCAGCGCATCGCGCTGCACCGCCATGTCCATCAGCGCGTGATGCTCATGGGTGATATCGGCGAAATCCCAGATCAGCTCGGCGGCTTCATCGGGCCGCACCATGACGCTGACCGCGAGCCACAGTTCAGCACCATCGGCGCGGCTGAACATCACCTGATCGGTGACGGCACCCGAGGCCGGCACGCGGCGGCTGAGGCGTTCCAGTGCCAATTGCGCCTGGGGGCTGAGTTCCAGCGGCGAGACCCGCTCGGGCTGGCCGCAGCTTTGCGCCAGACGGCCATAGATGGCATTGGCACAGACCACCACCAGGGCTTTCGACTGGCCCGGCAAGGCGGCGGCGCGGGTGATGACGCGGGCATGCGGCGCGGCATCGGCAACGATCTGCGCCAAAGCCGCGCGGTCCGGAGCGGCAGCGCCGCCCAGCAGCCCGGACAACCATGATTGCGCCATAACCGGTACTCCGCCTTGTCGCGGAATACCGGTTATGGACGCGGGCATGTTTGCGCCATAACCGACTCCGCTGAGTCTTGCGTCATCGGTTATGGGCGTTGCCGTGCTGGGGCGTCAAGCCGGCTGTTTCACCGGGCCGGGGCGCTGGCAGGCGCGCAGGGCGGTGTGGATTGATCCACCAGGATCAGCGCCGCGGTTTCGAAACCCAGGCCGCGCGCCTGTTCGATCAGTTGCGCCTGGATTTTCGCGTCCAGTTCAGGCCGCCGGGCCAGAATCCATAGATAGTCCCGCGACGGGCCGGAAACCATGGCCCAGGCATAATCCTGGCGGTCGAGGGCAATGACATGATAGCCGCCGGAGAACGGCCAGAAAAAGGTCACGCTGAGGCTGGCAACCGAAGGTGCCCCGAGAAACCGGGCCTTGCCCTCGGCCTGCTTCCACCTGCAGGCGCCGCGCTCCAGCCCGCGATTGATGACTCGCAGGCTGCCATCGGCATTGGCCTCATACTGCGCGGTGACATTCGACAGGCCGCGCTCGAAGCGGTGATCCAGGCGGGCGATTTCGTACCATTGCCCGAGATAGCGCCGGCTATCGAAATCCGATAGCGGTGTCACGCCATCCGGCGGCGCGGTGCAGCCGAGCAGCAGCAGAACGATGGGGGCAAGCAGCAGCAAGCGCCATTGTGTCCTTCTCGATCCTGCCGCGCGCGACCACACCATTATTATCCACCCTCAGATTCGGATCAGCGCGATGCCGTGCGCTCGATCAGCCCAGCCGCATCAATCAGATTGGCGCATTGCGGCAGCATCTCGGCAACCAGTTGCCGTGGCTGTGTCATATCCAGCCAGTAACGCACCAGAGAGTCAAAGGCCGCGCCGGGTTCTCTTAGCATATCCTGCGCCAGTGCAGGGATACCGGCCGCGATGCATGTTTTGGCTTCCGTGATGATCGGTGCAACGGTTCGGGCCGAGGCGAGTTCACCGAAAATCTCCGCCTGCAGCGGCCCCAGCAGGATGGCGTTGATGACCCAGGTAAACAGCGCTTCCATGGCATTATATCCTTTCTTCGCTGACGCCGGCTGTCGCCCGCGTCTTGTACAAGCTCCAGACCACACCGGAAATCAGCAGCGTGAAGGTGACACCGAGCGAAACCACGGCGGGAACTTTCTCGATCCCGAGCAGGTCCGCACCGATGATCTTGCCGCCGATGAAGATGAGCACCGCCGCCAGCGCATATTTCAGGTAGTGGAAGCGATGGATCATCGCCGCCAGGGCAAAATACAGCGCGCGCAAGCCCAGGATGGCGAAGATATTCGAGGTGTAGACAATGAACGGATCGGTGGTGATGGCGAAAATCGCCGGCACCGAGTCAACCGCGAAGATGACATCCGCCAATTCGATCAGCACCAGCGCCATGAACAGCGGCGTCATGTAGCGCACATTGGCACCGGCCGCATTCGGCTGCATGACAAAGAATTTCTCGCCATGCAGTTCGTCGGTGACCCGGAAACGCCGGCGCATGAAGCGGAGGATCGGGTTGCTGCCGACATCATATTCCTTGTCGGCAAAGGCCAGCATCTTGATGCCGGTGGCGATCAGGAATACCGCGAAAACATGCAGCACCCAGGAAAACTGGCTGACCACCGCCGCACCGGCGCCGATCATCACCGCGCGCAGCACGATAACGCCCAGAATGCCCCAGAACAGCACACGATGCTGGTATTTTGCCGGAATTCCGAGGTATGCGAAGATCATCGCCATGACGAAGACGTTGTCCATCGCCAACGCCTTCTCCACAGCGAAACCGGTGACATAGTTCATGCCGGCAGTGGCGCCAAGCTGCCACCAGATCCAGGTGCCGAACAGCATGCCGAGACTGAGATACACGCCCGACATGACCAGGCTTTCACGCACACCGATTTCGCGCGTCTCGCGGTGCAGGATGCCGAGGTCAAAGACCAGCAGCGCGACCACAATGCCAAGGAAAACGAACCACATCCACAGGGGTTTGCCGAGCCAGTCGGCATACAGGAATTCGAACGCCACGGATCTCTCCATGTCAGCCGGAAAACGATGTCAGAAGCAGGTCCGACATCGCGAGTAAGCCGGCTACGCTCGCCAGAGGGGCCCGGACCAAGGGTTCAGAGCGCAAGTGGGAAGCCTTGCTGGGAACGTCAAGAGGTGCCGTCGCATTTATCGGCCTGCCGCCCGGGAGAGCGGCAAACCGGCCCGTACACCGCTTGAAGCCCCTGCCCTTATTGCCAGAGTTCAGGCATCGCTGGGCTGGCGCGACAGCACCACGTCATCCGGGTCGATGCCGAGCTTGCCGATCACCAGATAGGCCTTGCCGTCCATGGTCTCGACCGCATCGACCACGCCGCGCACCAGCACGTCGGTTTCGAGCTTCTCGCCCTTGGCATCCTTGGCCGTCACCTCGATCTTGTAGGCACCGCCATCGGGCTTCTGCACGCCCTCGGTGGTCTTGCCGTCCCAGGTGAAATCATGCCGGCCGAAGGAAGTGTCGCCGGTGCCGGTGTAGACCACCTTGCCATCCGCGTCATAGACCTTGATCTCGACGGTGACGGCGCCCTTGGGCACGCCATAGGAGAACTTGGCCTCGCCATCCTCCAGGTAATTGACGTTGCCCATCGCCTGCACTTCCTTGCCGATATAGGCCAGGGCATCGCTGGACTTGCTGCCATCCAGCGCAGCAAGAATCTGGTCGAGCTTGCCGGTCTGCTGGATCTGCTGCTCGATCTGCGAGAACTGCACCAGTTGCTCGGTGAAGTCCTTCGGGTCCATCGGGTTGGTCGGGTCCTGGTTCTTGAGCTGCGTGGTCAGCAGCTTGAGGAAGGTCTGCATATCCGCCGTGAGCTTGTTCGAGGCGGCATTCTGCGTCGTGTTCTGGTTCGCGGTGCTGTTACCGACGGTGGAGATCATGGTCATGGTGTCGTTCCTTTTGGCTTAGCCGGTATCTCAACGGCTGATATTGAGGGTTTCCTGCAGCAATTCGTCCGCCACCGTGACCAGCCGGGCATTGGCCGAATAGGCCCGCTGCGCCACGATCATCTTGGCGAACTCTTCCGCGATATCGACGTTGGATTGCTCGATGGCCGAGGCGACGATGTCGCCGACGCCGCTGCCGCCGGCCTGGCCGAGCACGGCAGTGCCCGATTGCGGCGTGGCGACGAAGGCATTGCCATCGACGCGGTCGAGTTCGGTGGGGTCGCGGAATTTCGCCAACGGCACCTGGTAGAAGGTTTTCACATTGCCGTTGTCGAAGGTGACCGAGACCATGCCGTTGGCATCGATCGCCAGGCTCTTGTAATTGCCCTGCGGCACGCCGTTCTGCTGCAAATCGTTGAGCTGCAGCGTGGTGCCGCCGAACTGCGTGGTGCCGTTGGTGGAACCGAACGAGCCGAGATCGAAACGCACCGCCTGCGGCCCGGAGCCAAAATCGAGATCCAGGCTGAAGGAGGCATCGTCGCCAAGCGCAGTGCCGACCGTGCCGGTAAGGCCGCCGCCGGTGCCAAGGCCTGAGATGGTGCCGGCAGGTGCTGCCGTGCCGTTGACATCGCCGCCGAAGCTCACCGTGGCCGGGCCGAAGCTCGATGGCGTGCTGCCCGGCGCGTCGATGGTCAATTCCCATTCGCTCGCTGCCGTGCGGGTCCAGGTCAGGTTCAGCGTGCGGGCATTGCCGAGCGCGTCATAGACCTGGAAGGAAGAAACCGGCAGCGTCGCCGGGAGGTTGCCATCCGCGTCCAGCGCATTGGCCGGCAGCGTGGCGGAATACTCGATCTGGCTGGTCTGCACCGGCTGGTCGAGCAGATCGGAGACGCGGATCTCGCGCGTCTGCGAGGTATCCACCGCCCCCGTCACCGGGTCCACCGCCCAGCCCTGCAGATAGTAACCCGACGAGTTGACGAGATAGCCCTTGGTGTTCTGGGTGAAATCACCGACCCGCGTGTAATACGCGGTCTGCTCGAACACCGGCTGGCCATCGGCGCCGATGCCGACCTGCTTCGACACCGGGATGAAGCCATCGCCCGAGACGGCGAATGACGTGCCCGAGGCGACCTGCTGGATCGGGCCTTGCGCATTGTTGGCGAAGAACGGGCGGTTCTGCACGCCGCCCGGCGAATGGCTGTTGGCCTGGGCGCTCGACTGCGTGATCAGCGTGGAGAAACGCGACTCCACCTTCTTGTAGCCAGGCGTCGAGGCATTGGCGACGTTGTCGGATATGAAGCCGATGGCGGCGGCCTGGCCGTTCAGGCCGGCCAAGGCCGCCTGCATCGCGGCACTGATGGACATGCTGTCTCCTTTTCCTTGCTGAGGGTCGCGCGGCGGAACCGCACCCACCGGAGAGCAAGGCGCATGCCAAAATAGGAAAAAATACTTAAGTCATTCAATCTTAAGAATTATTACCGCAGGGTTAACCGGGGTTAACCTCAAGCTGTGGATAACACCCCGGCAGATTGTGCCTCCAGCGGCAAAAACTGCATAGTTTACGGCTATTTACCATAGTTCCAGCGAATCGCGGGGTGTGTCGCCTGTCAAGTCCTGACGCAACGTCAGGACGCAAAGAATTAACCGCCCGGGGGATGCCGGCGGAGCAAATGAGAACATTTTGTGAAATAAGCGGCGGTGGGACAGGAGTGACGAGTTACCCGTTTAACTTCCGCGATCATATTTTTATAGCGTCGTCACCGCCGGGCTCGACCCGGCGGTCTCATAGTCTGCTTGCACAAGATGCCCGGATCAAGTCCGGGCATGACGACGGAGGATGGTTGGGCTTGAACCCAGCAGCCCCTAATTCAGCTTGTCCTTCAGCTTCATCACGTAGCTGATGACATCGGCCACCGCCTTGTAATGCTCCACCGGGATCGGGTCGTCGATCTCGACCAGGAACAGCGCGCGGGCCAGCGGCACATTCTCGACAATCGGCACTTCATGCTCGGTGGCGAGTTCGCGGATGCGCTTGGCGATCAGGTCGGCGCCCTTGGCCACCACGATGGGCGCGTCCATCTTGCCGATCTCGTATTTCAGCGCCACGGCATAGTGGGTCGGGTTGGTGACCACCACGCTGGCTTCCGGCACCGCCGCCATCATGCGCTGGCGCACGCGCTGCATGCGCAACTGGCGCAGCCGCGCCTTGATATGCGGGTCGCCTTCGCTTTCCTTGTATTCGTCCTTCAACTCCTGCTTGGTCATGCGGAGCTGTTTCATGTGGTTGTAGCGCTGGTAGAGATAGTCGGCCACGGCCACCAGGAACACGATGATCAGCATGGCGCCGAGCAGCTTGAACACGATGCGCATGGTATGCGGCAGCATCAGGCTGATATCCAGCGCCACCAGGGTTTCCAGCGAATCCAGTTCCGGCAGGATCAGGTAGACCAGCAGCACGCCGATCACCGTGATCTTGATGATGTTCTTGACGAACTCCACCAGGGTCGCCACCGAGGCGATGCGCTTGAGGCCGGTCAGCGGGTTGAGCTTGTTGATATCCGGCATCAGCTTGTCGGGACTGAAATGCAGCGGATTCTGGATCAGGCTGCCGGCCAGGCCGAACACCGCGAACAGGCCGAGGATCGGCAGCAGCACCGCGCTGATGTCGATCATCATGTCCATGGCGAGGCGCGTGATATGCGCCGGGTCCATCGGAATTTTATGCGGCGCCTGGAAGAATACCGTTGTGCTGCCGGTGAAGCGGCGCACCAGGGCGTCGCCCAGCATGTACATGCCGATCATCGCGGCCATGAAGGTGAACCAGTGCCCGATTTCCTGCGACCGCGCGATGTTGCCTTTCTCTTCGGCATCGCGCAGCCGCTTCTCAGATGGGTCTTCGGTTTTGGATTCGGGATCGGCATCTTCCGACATGCGGCGGCCTCCCTATCGCGGCGCGGCCGGCGCCAGGAACTGGGCGACGGTCTGCTCGAAATACGTGGTGTAGGCGATGCCGATGGCGGTGAGCGTGAAGCCGAACAGCACGAAGGACAGGGCGATCTGCGGCGCCTGCATGATGAAGAAAATCTGCAGGGTCGGCATCAGGCGGTTGAGCAGCCCGAGCGCAACGTTGAACACCACGCCATAGACGATGAAGGGCGCCGCCATGCGCATGCCGAGCGAGAAGGCATCGCTGAGGAGTTGCACGGTGACTTGCGCGAAATCGCCAAAAGCCGGCACGCGCAGCGGCGGAAACAGGGTGTAGCTGTCATACACCGCCTGCAACAGCACCAGGTGCATGTCGGTGGCGAACAGCAAGGCAGTGCCCATGAAGATCAGTGCGCCGCTGAGGATGGCGTTCTGGCCGCCCATGTTGGGATCGAAGAAGGTGGCGGCCGAAAGGCCGGCCTGCATGGCGATCACCGTGCCGGCGACATGCATGGCGGTGAGCAGCATGCGGGTGACCAGGCCGATGGCGAGGCCGAAGCCGATTTCGGTGAGCAGCAGGAAGGCCAGGTTCATCGGCTGTGCCGGCAAGGTCGGCAGGCTCGGCCCCAGGATCGGCACCAGCAGGCCAGACATCAGCAAGGCCAGGCTGAGGCGGACGCGCGGCGGGATCGAGGCTTCGCCGATGCCCGGCAGCGACATCATGGCACTGCCGATCCGGCACAGGATCAGCATGAAGATGAAGACGTTGCCGGCGACGATCTGCTGCAGCATCCGGGGCCGCCGCTAATTCAATCCGGCGATGCGCTGCGCCAATTGCTCCATGAAGGCCACCATGGTGCCGATCATGAACGGCATGGAAATGATCAGGGTGCCGAAAATCGCCAGGATCTTGGGCACGAAGGTGAGCGTGGGTTCCTGCAACTGGGTCAGCGCCTGAAACAGCGCAATCGCCAAGCCGATGATCAGCGAGACAGCCATCGCCGGCCCGGAGACCTTGATCAGGACCCAGATGGCATCGCGCATCACATCGGTTACTTCTACTGCGGTCATCGATTCGCTCGTTTTCCGCAGTGTATACCTGATTCGCGCGATGCGACCCAACAAATGGGCCATCAAATGGGCATGCGCATGATTTCCTGGTAGGCGTTGATCACCTTGTCGCGCACCGCGATGGCGGTATCGAGCGCCAGTTCCGCGTTGGTCACGGCGGTGACGATCTCGGTGACATCGGCCTTGCCGTTCACCGCCTGGGTGGACAGGGTTTCGGCCTTCTGCTGGGCTTCCACGGTGGAATTCAGCGCCTGGCGCACCATATCGCCGAAACCACTGTCGCCCACCGGATTAGCGCCGCCGCCCTGGTTGGCGCGGCCTACGATGGCAAGCCCGTCGGCAAGCCCGCCGATACGTATGTCAGCCATGCTTTGCCCCTATCCGGATCAGTTGCGCAGCAGGTCGATGGTGCGGTTGACCATCGACTTGGCGCCTTCGATGACGTTCAGATTGGCTTCGTAGGACCGCTGCGCTTCGCGCATATCGGCCATTTCGATCACCGGGCGCACATTCGGCAGCTTCACATAGCCATCGGCATTGGCGGCCGGATGGCCCGGATCGTATTTCAGCTCGAAATCCGAGCGGTCGCGGGTCGGCGGCTTGGTCTTGACCATGGTAACGCCGGTGGCGCGGTCGAGTTCGTTCTTGAAGCTTACCACCTTGCGGCGATACGGGTCGGAACCCGGGGTCTTGCCCAGCGAGTCCGAATTGGCGAGGTTTTCCGCGATGACCTTGAGGCGGTCGCTCTGGGCCTTCATGCCCGAGGCGGAAATCTTCATCGCATCCTTGAGTTCCATCGCCCGCTCCTATTGCTTATTGCTGACGCGGCCCGAGGGCCTTGCGCAGCAGACCGACCTGCTTGCGATACAGGTTGGTCATCAGATTATGTTCGCCCTGGTTTTCCGCCAGCATCATGGTCTGCTGTTCCAGGTTCACCGCATTGCCGTTCGGCGCCACTTCGAAATCGCCCTTGGCGCGTTCCACCTTCCAGCTACCGTTGCTGCTGCCCGCCGAAGTGCGGCTGATATGGCCGGGCTGGGTGGCGGCGATGGCAACGCGCTGGCTCGGCCCCTTCACCAGATCGGTGAACGTGGCCTTCTGCAGGTCCTTGGGCTTGTAGTTCGGCGTATCCGCATTGGCGATATTCTCGGCCAGCACGCGCTGCCGTTCGCCGGTATACTCCATCCGGCGGGCAATCGCTTTCATGATGTTGATGCGGTTCAGGTCCATGGCGGCGAGGATGCCCGGAATCATTGAATCATTTATTAACGAATTGCCGGGATATATTAATAAATGAAACCGTCTGAGGGCCTGAGAAATGGCTGACGAGACTGGAAAACCGCCAAAAAAACTAAAGGCCGTAGCCCTGCGCTACGATGCCGCAAAGGAAGATGCGCCTCGCGTGGTGGCCAATGCCCAAGGGCATATGGCGGAACAAGTGATCCGCATTGCCATGGATAACGGCATCACCATCCGCCAGGATTCGGACCTGGTGGAGATCCTCGGCAAGCTCGATATCGATACCCTGATCCCGGTCGAGGCCTTCGCCGCCGTGGCGGAAATCCTCAGCTACATCTACCGCACCCAGGGCAAGACGCCGGGCGCTTAAGCCCGCGGACCAATCTTCCTTGACCCGACCCAATCTTCCTTGACGCGAATCGGGCGTGGCACGCACATTCGACCGAAGCAGGAGCACCATGGACCAGATCGATTATATGCGCGTCGGCATTGGCTTGGGCGTCGTGCTCATCCTGCTCGGGGCGTTCTACTGGGCGATGAAATATTTCGCCGGCAACATGCGTGTCGGCAAATGGCGCAGCGGCCAGCGCATCGGCGTGATCGAACTGGCGCCGGTGGATGGCACGCGCCGCCTCATCCTGGTACGGCGCGACAATGTCGAGCATCTGCTGCTGCTCGGCGATGATGGCGACGTGGTGATCGAAACCGGCATCCCGGTGGCCAAGACCGAAGCCGATACCTTGCCCAAGGCGCCGATGTTCCCTTCCCTGCGCATGCCCGGCCGCGACCCGAACAAGGACGGAGCCAGCGGTGCGGACTGAGATCGCCGCGTGGAAATGCCGGGCTGCCTGGAAACGCCGCGCTGGCTGGCTGCCGGGCAGCATGGTGATGCTGCTCAGCGGTGCCGCGCTCGCCTATGCCGCGCTGGCCTTCTTCGGCCCGGCCATGGCGCAATCGATCAATATCGATCTTGGCGAGGGCACCGGCTCACTCACCGGCCGGGTCATCCAGCTCGTCGCGCTCACCACGGTGCTGACGCTGGCGCCCTCGATCCTGATCGTGCTGACCAGCTTCATCCGCATCGTCGTGGTATTCTCGATCCTGCGCACCGCGCTCGGCACCCAGTCGACGCCGCCGAACACCGTGCTGATCAGCCTGGCGCTGTTCCTCACCTTCTTCATCATGCAGCCGACGCTGGAGCGTTCCTATAACGAAGGCATCCAGCCGCTGATCGAGGAGCGCATCGACCAGCAGACGGCATTTGACCGCGCCGTGGCGCCATTCCACCAGTTCATGCGCGGCCATGTGCGCGAGAAGGATCTGGCGCTGTTCGCCAATTTCGCCCGGCTAGCGCCGCCAGCCAACCCGGAAGCCATCCCGCTGCGCGTGCTGGTGCCGGCCTACATGATCAGCGAGCTTAAACGCGCCTTCGAGATCGGCTTCCTGCTGTTCATTCCCTTCATTGTCGTCGACATGGTGGTGGCCTCCATCCTGATGTCGATGGGCATGATGATGCTGCCGCCAGTGGTGATCTCGCTGCCGTTCAAGCTGATCTTCTTCGTGCTGGTGGATGGCTGGAACCTGGTCTGCGCCGCCCTGGTCGAAAGCTTCATGGGCGCCCCACCGGCGAATTAGGCCGGGTCTTTCAACGTCGCCGGAAAGTCCGCGTAACCAGAAAATGGGATGCCCGCTTTCGCGGGCATGACGGATGCTTCTCAATTGTCATCCTCGCGAAAGCGAGGAGCCCATTTCCTTTAGCGCCCCCTACTCCCAATACACCGCCGAAAGATCGTTGGCGAAGATCGGCGCGCTGGACCAGAAGCCCTTGAGGTTGACCTTGTAGATGGCGACCCGCGAAGCATTGTAGAGCCACACATTGACCGCATCGCGCGACAGCACCCGCTGCATGCGCTGCATGATCTCGGTGCGCTCCTTCCCATCCAGCGTGGTGTTGGCCTGGGCCAGCAGGTTGCGGAATTCCGGGCTGTCATACTGCCAATAGTAATTCGGCTCGGCATACTTGATGATGTCGTTCGGCTCGACATGATTGATGATGGTCAGGTCGTAGTTGAAATTCTTGAACACCACGTCCAGCCACTGCGCCCATTCCATATTCTCGATCTTGGCATTGATGCCGGCCTCCGCCAGCATCGCCGCCACCACTTCGCCGCCACGCCGGGCATAGGCCGGCGGCGGCAGCCGCAGGGTGAGTTCCAGCTTCTCAAGCCCGGCTTCCTTCAAGAGCGCCTTGGCCTTCGCCGGATCATACGGGTAGGCATTCGAGAGATCGACATAGGCCGGATCATGCGGCGGGAAATGGCTGCCGATCACCGTGCCGTAGCCCGACGCCACCGCCTCGATCAGTGCCTTGCGGTCGATGGCATGGGCCAGCGCGCGGCGCACCCGCAGGTCATCCAGCGGCTTGCGCTTGTTGTTGAGCGCCAGCATCACCTCGCCCTCGGTGGTGCCGGTGGTGACGCGGAAACGCTTGTCCTTCTGGAACTGCGGCACATTCTCGCCGCTCATGCCGATCGGGAAACCGTCGATATCGCCGGCCAGCAATGCCGCCACCTGCGCCGCCGGATCGGCGATGATGCGGAAAGTGACGGTCTTGATGCGGATGGCAGCCGGATCGCGGAAATTCGGCTGCGCCGCGAGCGTGACGGAATCGCCTTTCACCCATTTCTCCAGCTTGTAGGGGCCGGTGCCGATGGGATTTATGGCATTGCTGGCGCGGCTGGCCGGCGCGGTGATCACCGCCGTATTCTCACCCAGCGAGAACAGGAAATTCGCATCCGTCTCCTTCAGCTTGATGGTGACGGTGAGCGGATCGGGTGCGCCGATCTCGGCCATGTTGGTGAACACCGCCTTGCGCTTGTTGGTGCTCTGCGCGCCGCCATAGGTCTCGAAGGAGGATTTCACTTCCGCCGAGGTGAGCGGCGTGCCGTCGCTGAACTTCACGCCGGCCTTGAGCTTGAAGGTGAATTCCTTCATGTCGGTGCTGGCGACCCAGCTTTCGGCGAGCAGCGGCGCCACGGTGCCATTCTCGCGGATGCGGGTCAGGCCCTCGAAGATATTGAAATGCGTGATCTCGCCGATGGCGGCGGCCGGCGCCACGGTGGGATCGAGCCCCGGCGGCTCCAGCACCATGCCGAGCGTCACGGTATCCTTCTTCGCTTGCGCCAAGGCACTGGCGCCGGGCAAGGCCAGCAGCAGCGCGGCAATGGCAAGCGTACCGGTGAGGAAATAGCGTCGCAGCATGATGATGCCTCCTGACTTAGCTGTGCTCAAACCCGTTGCAGAATCTGTTTCGCCGCCGGCAGCGCGCCGAGCGGTTCGGCCTCCCAGACGCCGCGCGCCACGGCACGGACCAGGCAATCGGCGGCGATGCTGCCGATGCGCGCCACCAGGCGCGGCAGCATAGCGGCATCATCCGGCTGCCCCTGCCAGGATGGCAGCGACAGGGAGAATACCGTATCGCCATCGAACGGCGTATGCACCGGTCGGATGGCGCGGGCCAGGCCATCATGCGCCATGGTGGCGATGTGGCGCAGGCAACTCTTGTCCAGCCGCGCATTGGTCGCCACCGCGCCGATGCAGGTATGGCCGGCGATGCGGCCCTCGGCGGCGAGTTCATGGTCGAGGGCGCCGGTCTGCGTATCCACGCCGAGCCCGCCGAATTCATTGCCCTGTTCCCAGGGCGCCGCCCAGAAGGCGCGATTGCCTGGCGTCAGCACGCTGCCGACCGCATTCACCGCCACATAGGCGCCGACGATCAGGCCATCATCGCTGACCCAGGAGGCGGAACCGATGCCGCCCTTGATACGGCCGGCCGCCGCGCCAAACCCGGCGCCAGCATTGCCGAGCGCGAAATCGGCGCGTGCCTCGCCACAGGCGGCAATGCCTAAGCGGCGATACGGCGATTCTTCCGGCCAGTCCTTATTCCCGCCATTCATCAGGTCGAACAGGATCGCGGCGGGCACGATTGGAACCCGCAACTGCGCCATGGCGAAGCCCTTGCCCTGACGCGCCAGCGCATGCACCACGCCCGACGCCGCATCGAGGCCAAAGGCCGAGCCGCCCGCAAGGCAGAGGGCGTCGATCTCCGGCATCATCGCCTCGGGCCGCAGCAGATCGGTCTCGCGCGTGCCCGGCGCCCCGCCACGGCAATCGACACTGGCGGCGAAACGCTTATCCGCCAGGATGACGCTGACGCCGCTGCGCACAGCTTCATCGGCGGCCTGGCCGACCAGCAGACCCGGTATATCCGTTATGCGATTGAGCGGCCCTGGCGCGCCCATTCCATCCCTCCCGCAACTGCGAAGGACGTGATGCTAACCAACTACAGTATAGCCGGCCAGGGTTCTGAGAGGCCTAGTTTGTTTGTGAGCGTGCTTTAGAAAATTGTGTAGAGGAAATACCGTTCCGGCGGGATTTCCACCGGTGGCGTCATGACGCTGAGGCGAGGATGCGTCAGACGCTGGTCGGAGAGCACGATGGCGCCAGTGCGGCCCAGGGTCGGCACCAGATCGGACAGCCAGGCGGCCTGGCGCGCATTCGCCGCCGCGTCGCCCGAGCCGGTATCGCAATGGATCAGCGCCGCCACAGCGCCATGGCGCGCGGCGAAGGCAGGCAGCGTGACGGAGAATTCCCCAAGCACCAGCAGATCACCGGCCGGCTTGGATTGCGGATGCGCGTTGTCGGCGCGGTCAAAAGCGTAGATGTCGCGGCCGGGCAGCTTTTCGCGCAGGTGATCGTAGGTGCGGCCATTGCCCAAGCCCACTTCCAGCACCGGGCCAGACACATCGCGGATCGCCTGGGCCGCCCAATCCAGCACGCTACGCTGCGCCGAAAGGCGACGGATGAAACTGTCGAGCCGGCTCACGCGCGCTGCCTCACCCGATCACGAATTCTTTGCGGCAGCAGCGCGCAGGTCGGCGGTGGTGCGCTCCAGGCGCTGCGCCAGCACGCGCATGATCTCGATGGCAATCTGCGGGAAATCGTTGATCAGGCGGAAGAACAGGTCCTTGGCGATGCGCAAGGTCACCAGCTCGGTCTTGGCGGTGACGGTAGCGGTGCGCGGCACGTCGCAGAGGATGGCGATTTCGCCGACGAAATCATTCTGCTTCAGCCGCGCCACGGTGAGCGGGCCATTCGGCGTGTTGACCGAAACATCGGCCTCACCGCCGAAGATGACATAGGCGGCATCGCCGGGATCGCCCTGATTGAACAGCACGTCGCCCGGCTTGTAGGTGATGCGCTGGCTGGTGAAGGCCAGAAGCTTGAGCTTGGCCGGCTCGATCTTGGCGAAAAGCGGGATACGCCGCAGGGCTTCCACTTCTTCGTTCAGGCTCATGGCTCAATCCTTTCGCTCCTGCGGCGGCTCAGCCGGCCAGCAGATGTTTGAATCGCGCGTTATGTTCGGCCAGTTCGGCGAAATTGCCCTGGGCAACCAGATGGCCTTCCTCGAATACCAGCACCATATCGAATCCAGCCGCATCGGCGGCGCGCTGCAAAGACCAGACCAGGCCGGCGCCCTGGCGCTGCTCCAGCATCTGCCGCAGCACGGCGGCATGGCTGCGCGGATCGAGCGAGGCGGTGCTTTCCGACAGCATCAGCCAGTCCGGCTGTTTCAGCAAGGCGCGCGCAATCGCCAGCTTCTGACGCTGCGCCGCGCCGAGCCGGGCACCGGCAATGCCGACCTCGAACTGGAAGCCGACGGCGATGATCGGTTCGCGCAGGCCGCCCTGCTCGATCACATCGGCCATCACGCGACCGATCTTCTCCTGCGCCTGGGCCTGGCCATAGGCGACCCGGCCGAACAGGATGTTGTCGACGATGCTGGCCGAGGCGTTGAAGGTCTCGGGATCGAAAAAGGCAATGCTGGCGCGGCGTTCCGGCGGCAGCGTGTCGGCGAAAATCTTGCGCGCCTTGAGGATCTGTTCGCGCTCGGCCTCGTCGAAATGGCCCAAGCGATGCCGCGCTAGGATCAGCTTGAACGGCAGCGACATCAGCCGCACGCGGTCTTCCTCGCGCAACTGGCCCAGCGCATCGGGCCGCGCGCGCGCCAGCATGTCCTTGTATTCCGGCAGGTCTTCCGACGAGATGAAACTGAATTGCTGGAAGAATTCATGGTCCGGCGGCAGGTCAGCGAACAATTCGACCATGGTGGAGGCCACGTCATAGCCGATCTGCACGAAGCGGTCGCGCAGGCCCACTTCATCGAGCACTTTCAGGATATGCGGATCGCGCGACAGGTTGTCGACATCATAAGCGCCGTCGCGCGCGGTGCCGAACATCAGGTTTTCCGCCACCGTGGCGTTGGAATTGTAGCGCCCGGGATCCCAGCCCTCGACCAGATCGGCAATGTCGCTATCGGCCAGCCGCGAGCGGAAGGCACGCCGGGCCTCCAGCACCTGTTCCGCCAGCCGGAATTGCTGCTTCGGATTGATCGTGCCGCGCATGCCTAGCTGATACACGTCGTCGTCGAAGGCCGCGACTTGCAGCGCCTGGATGGCGCGCTGGGTCAGTTGCTCCGGGCTTTCCGCGCCGGCGCGGCGGTAATCGGTCCAATCGGCATCGACATCGTAGAGGATATTGCCGGATGCCTGCAGTTCGGTCATCTCGCGGGCATAGAGGCGCTTGGCTTCGTCATCGCGCTGCTTCTCATGCACCGGGCGCTGGCGCAGGCCGAGGAACAGGTTGTCGCCCAGCGTGGCGTTGAAGATATGCGCCGAAGCGCCGACATAGGCGAGCTGACGCCCGGTGACGGTTTCCGGCAGGTCGGCCAGCACGCAGCCATTGATCGACACCTTGCCGCGTGTCGGCTCATGCAGCCGCGCCAGGGTCTGGAGGAATTCCTCGCGTCCGCTGCCGCCAACCACGGCGACGCGTGCCGGCCAGGGCAAGGTGACACCGACATTGTCCAGCACCGTCACGCCCTGGTCGTCGCTCAAGGCCAGGCTGCTGGTGACAATCGGGCCGGCCAGCGACACCGGCTCGGCGGGCTCTTCCAGGATGTCGGTCGCGGGCTTGAGGCCCTGCGGCTCGAACTGGCTCACCACCTGTTCGTATTTCTGCTTCACATCCTCGCGGGTCTGGTAGTGGTTCAGCAGCTCCTTCCACGGCGCCGCCATTTCCTTATGCGCGTTCACCGCCGCGATCACGGTACCCACATCCATCTGGCCCTTGATCACGAAATAGCCGCCGATGGTGTAGAAGAAGAACGGCCCAAGCTGCTGGATGAAATTGTTGACGAACTTGATGACGAACTTGCGCTGGAAGATTTCGACGCGGATCCAGTAGCTGACGCCGAGCTTCTTGGAGAAATCCGCCAGCATGCGGTTGGAACCGTCATGGGTATGCAGTTCGACCACACCGGTCACCGTCTCGCCGATGCGGTCCGAGAGCCGGCGCTGGTTCTTGATGCGCTCCTTGCCCAGCGCGCGCACGCGGCGCTGCAGCTTCGGCACGATGTAGAACTGGATCGGATACAGCGCCACCGCCGCCAGCGCCATCACCGGATTCTGAATCAGCAGGAAGCCGAAGATCACCAGCAGCATGCCGCCCTGGAAGATCGGCAGCGCGAAGCTTTCGCCGATGAAGCCGCCAACCGGCTCCACCTCGGCGATGATCATCGGAATGATTTCGCCCTGGCTGGTCTTGCGGAAAGTCGGCAGCGGAAAGCGCAGCACATGGCAGTAGAGGTCATAGCGCAGGCGACGCAGCATGCGTTCGCCGGCAATGCCCTGGAACACGTTGATAGCGTATTTGAATGCCTGCTGCACCAGCACAAGGAACAGGAAGCCAAGGCACAGGACCATCAGGTAATCGACCTTGCCGAGATCCACGATGCCGAGGCCGAAGAGGTCGACGGGGTAATGCACGCCCTTGCCCGCGATGCCCTCGTTGATGATCGTCTTGGGCATCGACAGGTAATAGTAGTAGGGAATGAAGGATGCGACCGATAGCAGGGTAATGATCACCTGCTGACGCAACGAATGCTTGATGATGAATTTGTATAGGTTCTTTTCCACGCCTTGCCCCCTGCGGGTTCCGGCCACTCTATAACAGCCGGCAGGCCGCCGCCAACCGGCACCCCGGCCTTCAGATTCTTATACTTGTGTATGGAATATTAACACGTTAGCTCCCCCCGTTACCCCTTGGCCCGGCCCCGGCCGGCATGCCATAGTCGGGGCAAGTTTCGACCCTCGGGGGGTTCTCATGGTGTCGCGTAGCGACGGAACGCGTGTGCTGATCTACAGCCACGACACGTTCGGCCTCGGCCATTTGCGCCGTTGCCGTACCCTTGGCCATGCCCTGGTCGAGAACAATCCGGATATGTCGGTGCTGATCCTGTCCGGCTCACCGATCATTGGCAGTTTCGATTTCCGCAGCCGGGTCGATTTCGTGCGCATTCCCGGCGTGATCAAGCTACGCGACGGGCAATACACCTCGCTGAGCCTGCCGATCCATATCGAGGATACGCTGAAGCTGCGGGCCGAGATCATCCAGCACACCGCCCAGGCTTTCGATCCCGATATCTTTATCGTCGATAAGGAGCCCCTGGGTCTGCGCGGTGAGGTTGCCGATACGCTGCGCATGCTCAAGACCCGGGGCACCAAGCTGGTACTGGGCCTGCGCGACGTGATGGACGAGCCGAAGGCGCTGGAGCCGGAATGGCGGCGTAAAAATGTGATGCCGGCTTTGCGCAATCTCTATGACCAGATCTGGGTCTACGGCCTGCCACAATTCTGCGACCCGCTGGAAGGCATCGACCTGCCCGAGAAGGTGGCGCGCAAGATCGTCTATACCGGCTACCTGCCGCGCACCTCCGGTGAGCCGCCGAACGAGCACCAGTTGCCCGAAATCACCCAGCGCCCGTTCCTGCTGGTGACGCCGGGCGGCGGCGGCGATGGCGAAGGCCTGATCGAATGGGTGCTGCGCGCCTATGAGAGCAACGAGATGCTGCCCTACCCGGCCCTGCTGGTGCTGGGCCCGTTCATGCAGCGCGAGCGCCGGGCGGAATTCCTCGCCCGCGTGGCACGGCTGCCGCGCGTCGAGGCCATCACCTTCGATGCCCATATGGAGCATCTGGTGCAGAATGCCGTCGGTGTCATCGCCATGGGCGGCTACAACACCTTCTGCGAGATCCTGTCGCTGAACAAGCGCGCCATCATCGTGCCGCGCAAGAAGCCGCGCATGGAGCAGTATATCCGCGCCGCCCGCGCCCAGGAGCTGGGCCTGGTCCGCATGCTGGAAGATGACGAGCGCTATGACGCAGCCGAGATGTCGGCGGCGATCCGCGCCCTGCCGCGCCAGCGCCTGCCTTCCGAAGTGGTGATTCCGGGCCTGCTGGAAGGCCTGGAGAATGTGAACCGTCTGGTGCATCCCTGGCTGCGCCCGACCCCGCGCGAAGCCCCGACCGGCCAGGTGGTCGAGTTCCGCGCGTGAGTCCAGTTCCCGTCGCTTTTGTGCTCAAGGGCTATCCGCGTCTCTCAGAGACCTTCATCGCCCAGGAAATCGCCGCGCTGGAAAAACTTGGCCTCGAGATCATGATCGTCTCGCTGCGCCATCCCACCGATAAGAAGCGCCATGCGCTGAACGACGCCATCCGTGCGCCGATCCTGTATCTGCCGGAATATCTCTACCAGGAACCGCTGCGCGTGCTGCGCGGCTGGTGGCAGGCCCGTCGCCTGCCCGGCTATGGCGAAACGTTGAAACTGTGGTGGCGCGACCTGCTGCGCGACCTGACGCCGAACCGGGCCCGCCGGCTCGGTCAGGCCCTGGTGCTGGCCGCCGAACTGCCCGCGCGTTATCGCCATATCCATGCGCATTTCGTGCACACACCAGGCTCGGTGGCGCGCTACGCGGCGCATCTCTGTGGCCTGCCCTGGACCGCCTCGGCCCATGCCCGCGACCTGTGGACCACGCCAGCCTGGGAGAAGCAGGAGAAACTTGCCGATTGCCAATGGGCCGTCACCTGCAACGCGCATAACATCGCGCATCTGCGCAGCATCAATGCCGCAGAGAAAGTCAGCCTGGTCTATCACGGCATCGATGCCAGCCGCTTTCCTTCGCCACCCGCAGCGCGCCCGGCGCGCGATGGCAGCGACGCCGCCGATCCGGTGCGGCTGGTCTCGGTCGGCCGCGCGGTCGCCAAGAAGGGCTACGACATTCTGCTCGATGCCCTGGCAAAGCTGCCGCGCGACCTGCATTGGCGTTTCGAGCATATCGGCGGCGGGCCATTGTTGCCGGCGCTGAAACAACAGGCGCAGCGGCTCGGCCTTGCCGACCGTATCGCCTGGCGTGGCGCCCAGGCCCAGGATGCGGTGATCGAGGCCTATCGTCAGGCCGATCTGTTCGCGCTGGCGAGCCGACAGGATGGCGATGGCGACATGGATGGCCTGCCGAATGTGCTGATGGAAGCGCAGAGCCAGGGGCTCGCCTGCGTCAGCACCGATCTCTCCGCCATTCCCGAACTGATCCAGCCGGAACGAACCGGGCTGCTGGTGCCGCCCGAAGATGCAACGGCGCTCGCCGCTGCCCTTCAGCGCCTGATCACCGATCCGGCCTTGCGCCAAGGCTTGGGCGAAGCCGGAGCAAACCGGGTGCGCGAGACTTTCAGCATGCAGGCCGGCATTGCCGACCTGGCGCGGCGCTTCGGCCTGGAGGCAGTGTAGCGATGCGCATTGGCTTCTACGCCCCGCTGAAACCGCCCGACCATCCTTCGCCATCCGGCGACCGCCGCATGGCGCGGCTGCTGATGGCGGCGTTGCAGGGCATGGGCCATGAGGTGCAGGTGATCTCCGATCTGCGCACCTATAACAGCGATGGCAATCCGGCACGCGAAACCGGCATCGCGGACGCCAGCACCGCCGAAGTCTCGCGCCTGACGCGGGTTTTCTCCGGCCCGCCGGCGTCCTTGCCGGACCTGTTCTTCACCTATCACGTCTATCACAAGGCCGCCGATTATATCGGCCCGGCGCTGAAGCAGCGCTTCGGCAAGCCTTACGTGATCGCCGAGCCTTCGGTGGCACCGAAGCGCGCCAATTCCGCCTGGGCCAAGGGCTATGTGCAGGCGGCCAATGCCATCCGCATGGCCGATGCGCTGTTCTGCCTCACCAACCTGGACCGCACCTGCGTCGAGCGCCTGGCCGGCGCGGAGCGGGTGTATTCGCTGCCGCCCTTCCTCGATGCGCAACCCTATGCCCGCGTGCTGGCGCACCGCGATGCGCTGCGCCCGGTCTGGGGCCAGCGCTATCGCCTGCCCACCGACGAGCCCTGGCTGCTGGCTGTCGGCATGATGCGGCCGGGCGACAAGCTTGCCTCCTTCCGCGCGCTCGGCGACGTGCTGCGCCGCGCGCTGCATAAACCCTGGCGGCTGCTGGTGGTGGGGGACGGCTCGGCACGCGCCGATGTGGAAGCCGCCCTGGCGCCGCTTGGTGCGCGCGCCACCTTCACCGGGCTGCTGACGCCGGAAGAACTCGCAGGCGTCTATGCCGTGAGCGATCTCTATGTCTGGCCGGCGGTGAATGAGGCCTATGGCATGGCCTTGCTGGAAGCCCAGGCCTGCGGCCTGCCGGTGCTGGCTTCCGATACGCGCGGCGTGCCCGATATCGTCAAGACCGGCGAAACCGGCTGGCTGACGCCGATGGATGATTGGCCGGCGATGGCGGTGGCGCTCGGCGACCTGCTGGATGCGCCGGGCCGGCTGGCACGCATGCGCGAGGCGGCACTGAGCAATGTCGCCATGGAGCATGACATCCCGGCGGCGCAGCGCCATTTCCATGCCGTGTTCCGTAAACTCGGCCTGCCGGCATGACGCTGCTCGCGCTCTACCGCCATACCCGCACCGCCTGGAACGAAGCCGGCCGGCTGCAAGGCCGCGCCGATATTCCGGCACTCGATAGCGCGCTGGCGAAACTGCAACAGCAGAAGCTGCCTGCGCCCTACGATGCCTGGCCGTGGTTCACCAGCCCGCTGATCCGCACGCGGCAGACGGCAAAAGCCCTCGGCCTTGAACCGGCGCCTGACGCCGCATTGATCGAGACCCATTGGGGCGAGTATGAAGGCAAGACGCTGGACGACCTGAGTCATCTCGGCGATTTCCTGGAGAATGAATCGCGCGGCCTGGACCTGCAGCCGCCGAATGGCGAAAGCCCGCGCCAGGTGCAGGACCGCCTCAAGCCCTGGCTGCGCGCCCGTGCCGAAGCCGGCGTGAATTGCGGCGCCATGAGCCACAAGGGCGTAATCCGTGCCATACTGGCGCTGGCCTATGACTGGCCGATGCTGGGCAAGCCGCCGGTGAAGCTGGACTGGACCTGCCTGCATGTCTTCCGCCTGGAGGCCGACGGCTTGCCGCGCCCCGAACAGATGAATATTCCGCTGGTGCCGCGATGAGTGCCAAAGTCCTGATCTATGTGCAGCATCTGCTTGGCGTCGGCCATCTGCACCGCGTCGCCGCGATTGCCCGCGCGCTGGCCCGCGCCGACTTCGAGGTGCTGCTGGTTTCCGGCGGCTATCCCGATCCGACACTGGGCAAGCTGGATGGTATCCGCTTCGCACAATTGCCGCCGGCTCGCGCCGCCGATGCCAGTTTCCGCATCATCCTCGATTTCGCCGGCAACCGCGTCGATGATGCCTGGTGGGAACAGCGCCGCGCCGAGCTTTACCGCCTGTTCGATGAGTTCCAGCCGGCGGCCGTGATCACCGAACTGTTTCCCTATGCGCGCCGGCCGATGCGGCATGAATTGCTGCCCTGGCTGGCGCATATCCGTTCGAGCAAAGCGCGCCCGCTGGTGCTGAGTTCGGTGCGCGACATCCTGGTCGACCGCACCAAGCCAGAGCGCGACCTGGATGTGCTGGCCTGGCTGGAAAACCATTACGACGGCACGCTGATCCACGGCGACCCGCGTTTCATCCCGTTCGAGCAGACTTTCCCGCTGGCTGGCCGCATCACCACCCCGTTGCATTACACCGGCTATATCGTCGAGCAATCCGAATTGCAGCCGACCGAGGCCGGGCGCGATGAAGTGCTGGTCTCGGCCGGCGGCGGCGCGGTCGGCATGCCGCTGTTCCGCACGGCCATCGCCGCGCGGCCACTCTCGCGGGCGCGCGATCTCACCTGGCGCCTGCTGGTAAGCCGGCAGGAAAGCGCCGAGGATGTGGCGGCCTTGCGCGCCATGGCACCCGATGGCGTGATCGTCGATTGGGCGCGGCCGGATTTCCCCAGCATGCTGCGGCATTGCCGCGTCTCGATCAGCAAGGCCGGCTACAACACGGTGATGGAAACACTCGCCGCCCGCGCCCGCGCCGTGGTGGTGCCGTTCTCGGGCGGCGACGAGACCGAGCAGGCCCTGCGCGCCGACCTGCTGCGCCAGCGCGGCGCAGTGCAGGCCCTGCGCGAGTCCGAGGCAACGCCGGCGGCGCTGGCCGAGGCTGTCGACCGCGCCCTGGACATGGCTTTGCCCGACAAGCCGGTGCTGGACCTGGATGGCGCCGCCAACACGGCTGCCCTTCTCCACCGGCTGCTCGCGTGAGTAACTGGGCAGCACTTGATGCCGAACTCGATGCCTGGGCGACGCTGGGCCGCAAAGCCCTGTTCTGGTGGCGCGACGATGATGCCGGCGCACTGACGCCAGAATTGCAGCGGCTGCTGGACCTGCAGGCGGCAAACGCTGCGCCGCTCAGCCTGGCGGTGATCCCAGCCCGCGCCGGCGCCGAGCTGGCCCAGGCGCTGCGGGGCCGTGACTCGATTGCTGTACTGCAACATGGTTTCGCGCACCGGAACCATGCCCCGGCGGGCGAGAAGAAGGCGGAATTCCCCAGTGCCCGCCCGGCCCAGGAAGCCCTGGCCGACCTGCGCCAGGGCCGCGAAAGCTTGAAAAAACTGTTCGGTATCGGCCTGCGCCCGGTGCTGGTGCCGCCCTGGAACCGCATCGCGCCCGCCCTGCTGCCACATCTGCCGCGCCTGGGGCTGCATGGCCTTTCCACCTACAAGGCGCGCGAGGAAGCATGGGCGGCGCCGGGCCTGATGCAGGTGAATACCCATCTCGATCCGGTGGATTGGCGCCAGGGTGCGGGTTTTCTCGGTGAAGCCGCCTGCCTCGACCAGGCGCTGCGCCAGCTTCGTCTGGCGCGGGAAACCCCTGATGCCGAGCCGCTCGGCCTGCTCACCCACCATGCGCAGCAGGATGAGGCGACCTGGGCTTTCACCGCCCGCTTCATTGCCCATACCCAGGCGCATCGCGCCGCGTTCTGGGTGGATATCGATACGGCCTTCGGCGCCGGGCCGCCACCGGGTTAATTTTTGCACGTAATATCCCTGTCATGACCCGGCTGTACTACCCGCTGCATCACCTCTGGCGCGACCATCTCCGCGCCTGGCCCGCGCTCGCCTTTTGCCTCGCTCTGATGTTGTTTAACTCCCCTATATCTGTCATCTTTTTCCTACTTGGCGGCGTGAGCCTGCTGCTGGCCTGGCTGGGCTGCCACACGCTGTGGCGCCAACAGATCGAGTTCGAACTCGACGACCTGGGCGTGGCACGGATCAGTCGCTGGGGCCTGGCGTCTCGGCGGCGCGTGGCCTGGGAGGAATTACGCAGCGTCCGGCTGCGCTACTACTCCACCAGGCGCGACCGCAGCGGCGGCTGGATGACGGTGAGTATAACGGGCCGCGGGGGAACAACATTGCGCGCCGATAGCGACCTTGAGGGATTCGAGCGTCTTGCTGCCGTGGCTCTGGCGGCTGCTGACAAACTTGGCCTGACGCCGGATGCCGACACCTTGAACAATGCCCGCCTGCTGCAGGCCGGCGCCTTGCACGACGAGGCCAGGGCATGAGTGCCGCCGATGACTTCACCCCGGTGATCGACGTTCGCGACCTGCGGGTGCAGTTCCGCGTCTCCGAAGGCGTGATCAAGGCGGTGGATGGCATCAGCTTCCGCGTCCCACAGGGCAAGACCGTGGCTTTGGTGGGCGAGTCCGGCAGCGGCAAGTCAGTGGTCAGCCAGGCGATCATGGGCATCCTGCCGCGGGCGGCACACATCGCCAGCGGCGAGATCCTGTTCCGCGACCCGGCGCGGAGCGGCACCATTGTCGATATCGCCAAGCTGCAGCGCGATGGCGATGAGATGCGCAAGCTGCAGGGCGGCCGCCTCTCGATCATCTTCCAGGAGCCGATGACCTCGCTGTCGCCGCTGCACACCATCGGCAACCAGGTGACGGAAGCCCTGCGGCTGCACCGCAACGCCAGCCAGGAAGAGGCCGACAAGCTCGCCACCGACATGCTGCGCCTGGTCGGCTTCCCCGATCCGGCCCGCGCCATGAACACCTATGCCTTCGAGCTTTCCGGTGGCCTGCGCCAGCGCGCCATGATCGCCATGGCGCTGGTCTGCCGCCCGGCCCTGCTGATCGCCGACGAGCCGACCACGGCGCTGGACGTGACGATCCAGGCGCAGATCCTGAAACTGATCAAGGACCTGCAGACCGAACTCGGCATGGCAGTGCTGATGATCACCCATGATCTCGGTGTTGTTGCCAACATGGCCGACGAGATTGTGGTGATGTACCACGGCAAGGTGATGGAGCGCGGTTCGCTCGACGACATCTTCCGCCATCCCGAACATCCCTATCTCAAGGCGCTGCTGAATGCCGTGCCGCGCTTCGACATGAAGCCGGGCGAACGGCTGGTGCCGATCCGCGAAATCAAGGCGGAAGTTGGCGGTATGCTGAAGCGCCGCGCACCCGTGGCCGAACAGGCCGGCAAGCCGCTCTTGGAAGTGAGCGGCCTGACCAAGCGCTTCTCCATCCGCAAGGGCGGTTTTTTCAGTGGCAAGTCGAATGCCGTGGCGCTGGCGGTGGATGATGTCAGCTTCGCCGTGCAGCGCGGCGAATGCTTAGGGCTGGTGGGCGAAAGCGGCTGCGGCAAGACCACCACCAGCAAGATGATCATGCGGGCGCTGACGCCGGACGAAGGCAGCATCCGCTTCCATGGCGGCGATCAGGATGTTGATGTGCTGCAACTGGAAGGCCAGGCGCTGTTCGACTTCCGCCGCAAGGTGCAGTTCATCTTCCAGGACCCGTTCTCCTCGCTCAATCCGCGCATGACGGTGTTCGACATCGTGTCCGAGCCGCTGGTGATCCACCAGATCGGCGACGAAACGGAGCGGTTCGAGCGCGTGAAGGAATTGATGACCCTGGTCGGCCTGGATGTGCGCCACCTGCGCCGCTATCCGCACAGTTTCTCCGGCGGCCAGCGCCAGCGCATCGGCATCGCCCGCGCGCTCGCCTTGCAGCCGGAATTGCTGATCTGCGACGAGCCGGTTTCGGCACTCGACGTGTCGATCCAGGCCCAGGTACTGAACCTGCTGAAGGACCTGAAGAAGGAACTCGGCCTCACCTACCTGTTCATCTCGCACAATCTCGCCGTGGTCGATTATATCGCCGACCGCATCGCGGTGATGTGCGCCGGCCGGCTGGTGGAACTGGCGCCGCGCGAATTGCTGTTCAAGCGCCCGGTGCATCCCTACACCAAGGCATTGCTTGCCGCCGTGCCGAAGCCGGATCCGAATGCCCGGCTCGATCTCAAGCTGCTGATGGAAGGCAAGGCCTCCATCCCCGCAGCCTGGCCCGCCCCTTTCACCATTGATGGCACCACGCGCCCCGCCCTGATCGATCTCGGCGAGGGCCATTACGTTCGGGCTGCGGCTTCCGCCGATGCCCGGGAGCTTGTGGCATGAAACACTTCGCCCGCGCCGCCCTTCTGCTCGCCGCTCTCACTACCACATCCACCACGGCAGCCTGGGCACAGGTGACGCTGAAGGAAACCGCTTCGCTGGCCGCCGATGTCGGCGCCGGCAAGCTGCCGCCGATTGAAAAGCGGCTGCCGGAAAAGCCGATGCTGGTGGAGTTCAAGCCGCCCTACAAGATCGGCCAGCAGGGTGGCGAAATGCGCACCCTGATCGGCCGCGCCCGCGAATTGCGACTGCTCAACACCATCAGCTACAACCGCCTGGTGGTCTATAACGAGAAATACGATTTCGTGCCGGACCTCTGCGAACGCTTCGAGGTGGAGGACGAGCGGGTTTTCACCTTCCATCTGCGCAAGGGCCATAAATGGTCCGATGGCTCGCCCTTCACGGCGGAGGATTTCCGCTACTACTGGGAAGATATCGCCAACAATCCGGAATTGAGCCCTTCGGGCCCGCCGGTCGACCTGCTGGTGGATGGCGAGCGGCCGCTGGTGGAATTCCCCGACGCCTATACCGTCCGCTATAGCTGGAAGCAGCGCAACCCGCGCTTCCTGCCGCGCATTGCCGGCACCTCGGCCTTCTATCTCTACCGCCCCTCCACCTACCTGAAGAAATACCACGCCAAATACGCCGATCCGGCGGCGCTGGCGAAGCTGGCGGCGGCCGAGAAGCGCGCCAACTGGGCGGCGTTGCACAACAAGATCGACAACATGGTGGAGAACGACAACCCGGACCTGCCGACGCTGGATGCCTGGATGATCCAGACCCGGCCGCCATCGATCCGCTTCGTTGCCGTGCGCAATCCCTATTACCACCGCGTCGATGCCAATGGCGTACAACTGCCCTATCTCGACCGCGTGGTGCTGGCCCAGGCCGACCCGAAGCTGATCCCGGCCAAGGCCGGTGCCGGCGAGGCCGATGTGCAGTTCCGCACCATCGCCTTCTCCAATTTCACCTTCCTGAAAGAGAACGAGAAGCGCGCCGGTTACCGCACCCTGCTGTGGAAGACCGCCAAGGGCTCGCATTTCACCATCTTCCCGAATTTCAACGTGAATGATGCCACTTGGCGCAAGCTGGTGCGCGACGTGCGCTTCCGCCGCGCGCTCTCGCATGGCATCGACCGCGAGGCGGTGAACCAGTCGCTGTTCTACGGCCTGGCGCAGGAAGCCAACAACACCGTGCTGCCCGACAGCCCGCTGTTCCGCCCGATGTATCAGACCCGCGACATCGAGTTCGACATCGCCAAGGCGAACAAGCTGCTGGATGAACTGGGGCTTGCCAAGCGTGGCGCCGATGGCATCCGCCTGCTGCCCGATGGCCGACCGATGGAAATCATCATCGAGACCGCCGGCGAGGTTTCCGAGCAGATCGACATCCTGGAACTGATCGCCGAAAGCTGGCTCAAGCTCGGCATCAAGATGTTCCCGAAGCCGAGCCAGCGCGACGTGCTGCGCAACCGCATCTTCGCCGGCGAGGCATTGATGAGCGTGTGGTCGGGCCTGGAGAATGGCGTGCCGAATGCCGCCGCCAGCCCGTCCGAACTGGCGCCGACCTCGCAGTTCCAGTTGCAATGGCCGAAATGGGGCCAGTTCTATGAGACCAAGGGCCAGAATGGCGAAGCGCCGGACATGACCGAGGCCAAGGAACTGCTGAAGCTGAACGAGGACTGGACCGAGGCCGGCGACCTGACGACGCGCGAGCAGATCTGGCACCGCATGCTCACCATCCATATGGACCAGATGTACACCATCGGCGTGATCACCGGCGTGTTCCAGCCGATCGTGGTGAACCGCAAGCTGGCCAATGTGCCCGATGAAGGCATCTACAACTGGGATCCCGGCGCACTGATCGGCATGTACCGGCCGGAAATTTTCTGGATGAAGCAGTGAGCGCCATTCCATGCTGATGTACCTGGCCCGCCGGCTGCTGCTGATGATCCCGACCTTGCTGATCATCAGCGCCTTGATCTTCATCATCATCAAGCTGCCGCCCGGCGACTTCCTCAGCAACCAGATTGCCGAGCTGCGCGCCCAGGGCGAAGGCTCGGCGATGGAGCGTGCCGAATACCTGCGCCACCAATATGCACTGGACCGCAGCCTGATCGAGCAATACGCCATCTGGATGGGCTTCATTCCTGGCCCGAACGGCTTTGCCGGCCTGCTGCAGGGCGATTGGGGCTGGTCGTTCGAGTATAACCGGCCGGTGAGCGAGTTGATCGGCGACCGCCTGGTGATGACGGCGGTGATCAATTTCTTCACCATCCTGTTCGTCTACATCGTCTCCTTCCCGATCGGCGTCTATTCCGCCACGCGGCAATATAGCTGGGGCGATTACGGCTTCACCCTGCTCGGCTATCTCGGCCTCGCGACGCCGAATTTCCTGCTCGCTTTGGTGATGCTGTATTATTTCAACATCTGGTTCGGCATGAGCATCGGCGGCCTGGTGGACGAGCATCTGATTGATGCACCCTGGGGCTGGGAGAAATTCAAGTCGCTGATGGCACATATGATCGTGCCGGTGGTGGTGATCGGCACGTCCGGCACGGCGGCGATGATCCGCCGCCTGCGCGCCAACCTGCTAGATGAATTGCAGAAGCAGTATGTCACCACCGCGCGCGCCAAGGGCGTGCCACCGATTAAGCTGCTGGTGAAATACCCGATCCGCATGGCGCTGAATCCGTTCATCGCCGATATCGGCAACCTGCTGCCGCATATGGTGTCCGGCTCGGTGATCGTTTCGGTGGTGATGAGCCTGCCGACCGCAGGCCCGATGCTGCTCGGCGCGCTGCAATCGCTGGATCAGTATCTCGCCGGCTCGTTCCTGATGTTCCTGGCGGTGCTGACCGTGTTCGGCATGCTGGTTTCCGATATTCTGCTGGCCCTGCTCGATCCGCGCATCCGGCTCACCGGCGGCAAGGCCAAGTAGCATGACCGACAGCACCAACGACACCCGCCTGCAACACTGGGTCTCGAAGGAGCCCTTCGATCCCTATTCCGTCGAGAAGCTGTCGCCGGAGCAGGAGCGCTACTACCAAGCTTCGCAATGGCAGATGATGTGGTGGAAGTTCAAGCGCCACCGCCTCGGCGTCTGGAGCGCCGTGATCCTGCTGCTGATCTATGGCTCGACGCTGATTTCCGAATTCATCGCGCCTTACAATGTGCAGACTCGCAACGCCCGCGCCATCTACGCGCCGCCGAGCGAGATCCACCTGTTCCATGAGGGCGAGTTCGTCGGCCCGTTTGTCTATGGCCTGCGCTTCAAGCTCAATGTCGATACGCTGAAACGCGAATATACCGAGGATACGCGGCGCGTGCTGCCGCTGCGCTTCTTCTGCCAGGGCGATGCCTACCAGTTCTGGGGCATGATCCCGATGCGCTTCCACTTCGTCTGCCCGGCGGAGGATGGGCATTTCTACCTGATGGGCACCGACCGGCTCGGGCGCGACATCTACTCCCGCATCGTCTACGGCACCCGCATCTCGCTTACCGTCGGCCTGATCGGCATCGCCATCAGCTTCATCATCGGCATCGTGCTGGGCGGCATCTCTGGCTATTACGGCGGCTGGATCGACAATGTGATCCAGCGCATGATCGAAATCATCCGAAGTTTGCCCGAACTGCCGCTCTGGATGGCGCTATCCGCCGCCCTGCCGGTCACCTGGTCGCCGATCCTGGTCTATTTCGGCATCACCATCATCCTCGGCCTACTCGACTGGCCGGGCCTCGCCCGCGCCGTGCGCTCCAAACTGCTCAGCTTGCGCGAGGAGGATTTCTGCACTGCCGCGCAGCTCATGGGCGCCAGCCCCAGCCGCATTATCGGCCGTCACCTGATGCCAAGCTTCATGAGCCACCTGATCGCCTCGGCAACGCTGTCGATCCCGTCCATGATCCTGGGCGAGACGGCTTTGTCCTTCCTCGGCCTTGGCCTGCGGCCGCCAATCACCTCCTGGGGCGTGCTGCTGAACGAGGCGCAGAATATCAACGTGGTGGCGCTTTACCCGTGGCTGATGGCCCCGGCCATTCCGGTCGTCCTGGTGGTTTTGGCCTTCAACTTCTTCGGCGACGGGTTGCGCGACGCAGCCGATCCCTATCGTTGATGCCGCCGCTTTGCGCCTAAAAGTTCAGCAACCCTTGGTGGTTGTTTTCCCTTTCCATTTCCGTGGGCGGGGAGCATCATATGGCCTGCGTTGTTGGCAAGCGGGGATGGCTTAAGTGCCCAGGGTCGAATTTCTCCGGCACAAGGAGAATACCGACGAGATTCGGGTCCATCAGGCGGTGCATCTGGTCAAGATGGTGCCGTTCATGGTCTTCGGCAACCTGCTCTGCATGGCTGCCAGCATCCTCAATGCCCCGCACGTCTTTCTGAACCACTACGTCTACCTGCCCTACGCCATCATCACGCTGCTGATGCTGCCGATGCTGATGAACTGGCGCAAATATGCCGATGCGCCGGCCCCGCAGCGGGTGAGCCGCGGCCGCGTGCGCCGCGCCAGCATCCATGCCCTGCTGCTCGGCCTCACCTGGGCAACTGCCTGTATCATGACGTTCCCGCATCTCAACGCCCAGGAACAATCGATGTTCGTCGGCATCATGGGCGTGATGATGGTGGGCGGCGGCTCGGCGCTCTCGCGCATGCCGAGCAGCGGCGTCAGCTTCGGCCTGCCGCTCGGCATCGTGCTGCTGGTCTGCGGCGTGGTGTTCGACCGCACGCCGAACCGCGTCGTCACCTTCGGCGTGGTGATGGGCATCATCGCCTATGCCCAGGTGCTGCGCTTCAACTGGCTGGCCTTCGTCGAGCATGTGCGCACCGATGTGTCGCGCCGCGCCCTGCAGGACCGCCTGAATGCCCAGGAAGCCATCGCCAGCGCCCAGCGCGGCCTGATGGAAGCCCTGCCCTTCCCGCTGGTGGTGACGCGCGGCGAAATGGCTTTGTTCGCCAGCCCCTCGGCGATGCGGGTCTTCGGCCTCAAGCCGCAGGACCTCAACAACCCCGACATATCGAACCGCCGCTACTTCGCGCGCGACGAGGATTTCCGCTATCTCGCCGGCTGCCAGTTGCGCAACGAAGCCGTGCCGGAAATGCAGGTGCTGTTCAACGGCGCCGATGGCAACACCTTCTGGGCCCTGGTTTCCTGCAAGCCGATCAAGTTCGGCGGCGGCGACGCCTGGATCAACGCCATCATGCCGATGGAAGAGCGCATGAAGGTGGAGCGTGAACTGGCCAAGGCTAAGGAACAGGCCGAACTCGCCAGCAACGCCAAAACCGATTTCCTCGCCTCGATGAGCCATGAGCTGCGCACGCCGCTGAACGCCATCATCGGCTATTCCGAAATCCTGCTGGAAGAAGCCGAGGAGGAGGGCAACAAGATCTACGCCGACGACCTCGGCAAGATCCGCACCGCCGGCCGTCACATCCTGGCGCTGATCAACGACATCCTCGACATCACCAAGATCGAGGCCGGCAAGATGGAAGTGACGCCGGAGCATGTCACGCTGCCCGACCTGATGGGCGATGTCGGCGCCGTGATCCGCCGCCTGATGGAAAAGAACGGCAACCGGTTCATCATGGAGAACGACGCCACGGTGCAGACGCTGTGGACCGACGTGACCAAGGCACGCCAGACCATCATCAACCTGCTGTCCAATGCCGCCAAGTTCACCCGCGATGGCAGCGTGGTGATCCGCGTCACCTCGGAACAGCGCGACGGTGCCGACTGGCTGCGCTTCACCGTCACCGATACCGGCATCGGCATCCCCGAGGACCAGATCGATAATATCTTCGATGAATTCAATCAGGGCGACAGCAACACCGCGCGGCATTTCGGCGGCACCGGCCTCGGCCTTGCCTTAAGCCGCAAGATCGCCCGCCTGCTCGGCGGCGATATCACCGCCCGCTCCAAGGTCGGCGAAGGCTCGGTGTTCGAATTCACCATGCCGGCGCGGCTGGCGGAAGTTGAAGCGGCATGACCAAGATCCTGATTGTCGAAGACAACGAAATGAACCGCGACATGCTGGGCCGACGCCTGGCCAAGCGCGGCTTCGCCGTCTGCTTCGCCATCACCGGCGAGGAATGCCTGGATGTGGCGCCGCGCGAGATGCCGGATCTGGTGCTGATGGATATCGGGCTTGGCGAAGGCATCGACGGGCTGGAGACGACGCGGCGGCTGAAGGCCGACCCTTTGATGACACAGATCCCGGTCATCGCGCTCACCGCCCATGCGCTGGCCACCGACCGCGAGAAATGCCTCGCCGCCGGCTGCGCCGACTACGACACCAAGCCGGTCGACCTCGACCGGCTGCTGAGCAAGATCGGAACCCTCCTCTCCAGCGAAACGCCGCCCGCATGAGCCGCCAATCCTTTGCCGCCTACCGTGTCCTGATTGTCGATGACCAGAGCGAAATGATCGACCTGCTGTCGCGCATGCTGCGGCGCATGGGTTTTGCCGATCTGCATACCGCGCATAGCGCACGCGAGGCCGAGGAACTGCTGAACAAGCAATCCTTCCATCTGCTGCTTACCGATTACGCCATGACCGGGAATAGCGGTGCCGCCCTGGTCGCCAAGCTGCGCTCCGGCGACCTGCCCTGGGCGACACCGAGCGACACCCCGGCGATCATGATCACCGGCCATGGCGAGCGCGACTATGTGATCAAGGCGCGCGATGTCGGCGTGAACGCCTATCTGGTGAAGCCGGTGACGCCGCAGCAGTTGGAAGCCAAGATTGCTATCGTCCTGCGCGGCTAAAGCCGCGTCAGCCAGATACTGGCCGGGCGGGCGCCGGCGGCGCGCGGCAGCGGCCCCAATGCCTGATCCACCTCTTTGGTAAGCCTTGTCGCGGCATAATGGCTGGCGAAATCCAGTCGCCAGCCGCCGCCGGCCAGCAGCAGCGGCAAAGCCTGCTGCTCGTTATAGCCGCGCCACAGCCAGTCGGCGGGATAATCATCGGGCAGGAAGATATCGTGGATATGCACATGGCAGCCCGAGGGCAGCCTGGGCAGCACGCGGTTGAACAGCCAGTCCACATCGCTGCCCGGCATCAGGATATGGCTGGAATCGATGAACAGCAGGTCGTTGGCCAGCAAGGCATCGAAGATTGCCGGGTCGGCGCTCTGGGCGATGCCGGGGCGGAAATCCACTGCCAGGCCTTTCAGCGAGGCGCGCGGCGCCGGGTCGATCGCGGTGATACTGGTGTGGAGCGCGCCATCGCTCACGGCGCGGGCCATGAAGCGGGTGGAATGGCCGGAGCCGACCTCGACAATGCGGCCGGGTTGCCAGCGCCGCACCAGCGTATAGGCTGCCGCCGCATCCAGGGTGGGGAACCAGTCCTGCTCGAAACGCGGGCTGCCCTTGAAGCCGGCGAAATCCGCCGCATGCTCTGCGATGCCGGCCAGCACCTCGCGGAACGCCGCTTCGCGCCCCTGCATCAGCGTCGCCACTTCAGCATAGAGCGGCTGCGCGGGCGCAATACCATCGGCATAGCGATAGGGAATGAAAAAACCCTGACGGCGGAGGCCGAACAGCGTTTCAAGCCCCATGCGCAGGCGGCGCCAGTAGATACGCGGCGTCATCAGGGCCGCAGCACCATGCCCTCGCGCGCCACCACAGAGCCAGGCCGCGCCACCTCGACATCGGCGGCGATGGCATCCATGGCGGCATCGTCATGCTCGGGCTCGTGGTGAAACACCACATAGGTCTTGGCCTTGGCGGCGTCGCACAAGGCAACGCCAGCCTCCCAGGTGGAATGGCCCCAGCCCTTGCGCGTCTTGTACTGCGCCGGCGTATACATCGAGTCATAGACCACGATATCGGCGCCGCGCACGAATTCGGCCAGCTCGGCGCAGAATCCTTCCGGCGGATGCTCGGTATCGGTGAGGTAGCAGATCGACTTGCCCTGGAATTCGACGCGGTAGCCGGTGGCAAGATCGGGATGGCTGAGCGGCGCGGTGCGCACTTTGATGCCAGGCGCCGGCTCGATCACCTCGCCTTGGCGGAAATCATGGAAACTCAGATTCGCCTGGAAGATTTCCAGCGGCACCGGGAAAAGCGGCGAGGTCATCAACTGCTTCAGCACGCTCTTGATACCGCCGGTATCGGTAACATGGCCGGAATGGATGCGGAATGTATTGCGCGGATCGAAGAACGGGCAGAAATGCGGCATGCCGCAAACATGGTCGTAATGCGTATGGGTGAGGAAGACATCGGCGTTGATCGGCGCCTGGCGCTGCAGCAAATTGCCCAGCGCACGGATGCCGGTGCCGCTGTCGAATACCAGCACATGCTCGCCGCAGCGGATTTCCAGGCAGGAGGTATTGCCGCCATAGCGCATCACATCGGCCGAGCCGACGGCGATGGAGCCGCGCACGCCCCAGAAGCGGACATAAAAATCCTGGCTCATGCGCCTGCCTCCCGGCTGCCGCTTGCAGCCACAGCCGCGCTATGCGGAAATGCCGCCACCCTCTCCAAGAACAGGTCCCCAAACGCCATGTCCGACGCCTTCATTGTAGAGACCCAGGACGACCGTGCAACGCTGACCCTGAACCGGCCGGAAAAGCACAACGCGCTGGACATCAACGACCTAGACGCGCTTGACGCCGCCCTGCTGGAGCTGGCGGCGAAGCCGGCGCTGCGGCTGCTGGTGCTGCGCGCCAAGGGCAAGAGCTTCTGTTCCGGCGTCGACTTGGGCGATGTCGGCAGCCATGACTGGCGCGACAATCCGCTGGAGCGCGTTGCTGACCGCCTCGAAGCCTTCCCCTGCCCGACGCTCTGCGTGCTGCAGGGCGGCGTGTATGGCGGCGGCACCGATATCGCGCTGGCCTGCGACTTCCGGCTCGGCGCCGAAGGCATCCGCAGCTTCATCCCGCCGGCCAAGCTTGGCATCCAGTACCATCCGCATGGGCTGCGGCGCGCGGTGTCGCGACTGGGCCTCAGTGCTGCGAAGCGGCTGTTCCTCGCCACCGAGACATTCGATGCCACTGAAATGCTGCGCACCGGCTTCCTCGACTGGCTGGTGCCGGCCGCCGAACTCGAGGCCCGCGCCGAGGCGCTGACCGCTACGCTCACCGGCCTGGCGCCGCTCTCGCTCAAGGGCATGAAGCAGACGCTGAACGAAATCGCCAACGGCATCCTGGACGAGCGCGCCGCGCGCGACCGCTCGGCCAATTCCTTCCGCAGCGCCGATGCCGTGGAAGGCCGCCAGGCGATGGCCGAAAAACGGCCGCCGCGCTTCCAGGGCAAATGACGCGACGCCACTGCGTTCATGGCGACAGCCGGTAGCCGCCCGGTTCGGTCAGCAGCAGCTTGGCTTCCGCCGGATTACGCTCGATCTTCTGGCGCAGGCGATAAACATGGGTTTCCAGAGTATGGGTGGAAACCCCGGCATTGTAACCCCAGACCTCGGTGAGCAAGGTCTCGCGCGGCACCGGCTTCTGGCCGGCGCGCAGCAGGTATTTCAGGATCGCGGTTTCCTTTTCCGTCAGCCGCACCTTCTTGCCCACCTTCTCATTGTCGAGCAGCAGCTTGTTGGCCGGGCGGAAGCTGTAGGGCCCGATGGCGAAGACGGCATCCTCGCTCTGCTCGAACTGGCGCAACTGAGCACGGGCGCGGGCGATCAGCACGCCCATCTTGAACGGCTTGGAGACGTAGTCGTTGGCGCCAGCTTCCAGGCCGTGAATGGTATCGGCTTCGCTATCGGCGGCGGTGAGCATGATCACCGGGGTGCGCACGCTCTGGCGACGCATTTCGCGGCAGACCTCGCGGCCATCCAGGTCCGGCAGGCCGACATCGAGCAGGATCAGGTCGAACAGCTCGCGCTGCACGATATCCAAGGCCGCCTTGCCGTCATTGACGCAGGTGGTGGCGAATTCCTTAGTCGCCTCCAGCTGTTCAGCCAGCAGGCCTTGCAGGGTACGGTCGTCATCGACCAGCAGAACGCGCTTCGGACCACTCATGCGCTATGCGCTCCTCGCTGCCTGGCTCAAACCCGGCCCCGCCACACGGACAGGCGACCGGTCCGGGTTGCCCCGGAAAGACCAGTATAGCGAAAAGGGCGGAAAATAGCTCTGTGACCGCCGTCACTCCCCCGTCTGCCGGGTGCATTGCGGGAGAATGCCCGGCTGCCGTGGCCGCGCGGGCGAACCACCCTTTATGCGGGCAGTTACTTGAAGCTGACGGAAACGATCTCGTAGCCCTTGGCGCCGCCGGGGGCGGCCACCTCCACGCTGTCGCCGGCGCTCTTGCCCATCAGGGCGCGGGCCAGCGGCGCGGTGATCGAGAGCAGGCCGCCCTTGATGTCGGATTCATCGGCGCCGACGATCTGGTAGGTCATTTTCTCGTCGGTATCCTCGTCGGCCAGCACCACGGTGGCGCCGAACTTGACGGTGGAGCCGGTCAGCTTCGACACGTCGATGACATCGGCGCGGGCCAGCTTGTCCTCCAGCTCCATCACCCGGGTCTCGATCCAGCCCTGCTTTTCCTTGGCGGCGTGGTATTCGGCGTTTTCCGACAAGTCACCATGCTCGCGCGCCTCGGAGATCGCCCGGATCACCTCCGGCCGTTCCACGCTCTTCAGGTGCTTCAATTCCGCTTCCAGGCGGTGAAAGCCTGATGCGGTCATGGGTATGCGCTGCATGGTTCCCTTCCTCGCAAACCCTAAAAATAAGCCTGCAAGGGAGCAACGGCAAGGCTTCCCGAGCGCAACGCCTCAATGGCGCGCACGGCGGCCTTTGCACCGGCCACGGTCGTGAAATACGGGATTTTATTCATCAGCGCGGTGCGGCGCAGATCGAAACTGTCACGGATCGAGGCGGCCCCTTCCGAGGTGTTGAAGACCAGCTGGATTTCGCCGTTCTTCATCGAATCGACGATATGCGGGCGGCCTTCCATCACCTTCTTGACCACCTTCACCGGGATGCCGTGGCCTTCGAAGAAGCGCGCGGTGCCGGCGGTGGCCACCACCTGCAGGCCCATCGCCACCAGGCTGCGGGCGGCTTCCACCAGGGCCGGCTTGTCGCCATCACGCACCGAGATGAACACGCTGCCCTCGCGCGGCAGGATGGTGCCGGCGGCAAGCTGCGCCTTGGCGAAGGCCATGCCGAAATCACGGTCGATGCCCATGACCTCGCCGGTCGACTTCATTTCCGGGCCGAGGATGATATCCACGCCGGGGAAACGGGCGAACGGGAACACTGCTTCCTTCACCGCGATATGGTCATGGCGCTTCTGCTGCAGGCCGAAGCTGGCCAGCTTCTCGCCGGCCATGACGCGGGCGGCGATCTTTGCCAGCGGCTCGCCGATGGCCTTGGCGACGAAGGGCACGGTGCGCGAGGCACGCGGGTTGACCTCGAGGATGAACACCACGCCGTCCTTGACCGCGTATTGCACATTCATCAGGCCGACGACCTTGAGGGCGCGGGCCAGCGCCTGGGTCTGCGCCTTGATCTCGTCGATGATCGCCGGGGCCAGACTGTAGGGCGGCAGCGCGCAGGCACTGTCACCGGAATGGATACCCGCTTCCTCGATATGCTCCATCACGCCGGCGACGAACTGCGCCTCGCCATCGGCCAGGCAGTCCACATCCACTTCGATGGCATCCGAGAGATAGCTGTCGATCAGCACCGGCGAGGTGCCGGAAACCCGCACCGCCTCGGTCATGTAGCGTTCAAGCTGGGCGTTGTTGCGCACGATTTCCATGGCGCGGCCGCCAAGCACATAGCTCGGGCGGATCACCACCGGATAACCGATGCGAGCGACCACTTCGCGAGCCTCGGCTTCCGACCGCGCGATGCCGTTGGTCGGCTGCTTCAGGTTGAGCTGCTGCAGAAGCTGCTGGAAACGCTCGCGGTCCTCGGCCAGGTCGATGGCATCCGGCGAGGTGCCGAGGATCGGCACATGGGCGGCTTCGAGGCCGGCGGCGAGTTTCAGCGGCGTCTGGCCGCCAAGCTGCACGATCACACCATGCAGTTTGCCGTTCGACTGCTCGACGCGCACGATCTCCAGCACGTCCTCGACGGTCAGCGGCTCGAAATACAGGCGGTCGGAGGTGTCGTAATCGGTCGACACGGTTTCCGGGTTGCAGTTGACCATGATGGTCTCATAGCCGGCCTCTTTCAGCGCATAGGCGGCATGGACGCAGCAATAGTCGAACTCAATGCCCTGGCCGATGCGGTTCGGGCCACCGCCGAGGATGATCACCTTCTTGCGGTCGCTCGGTTGCGCTTCGCATTCGGCGCTCTCGCCGAATTCGTAGGTCGAATACATATACGGCGTGCGGCTTTCGAACTCGGCGGCGCAGGTATCTACGCGCTTGAACACCGGGTGCACCTTCGCCTTGGCCCGCGCGGCAGCCACTTCGGCTTCCTTCACGCCTGCCAGTTCGGCCAGGCGCGGATCGGAGAAGCCAATCTGCTTCAGCCGGCGCAGGCCGGCGGCATCCTTGGGCAGGCCGTGCTTGCGGATCGCCTGTTCCGCCTGCACGATCTCCTCGATCTGGCGCAGGAACCAGGGATCGAACTTGCAGGCACCCTGGATTTCCTCGACCGTCAGGCCGTGGCGGAAAGCCTGGGCGATCACCAGCAGGCGATCCGGCGTCGGCTTGGACAAAGCCGCCTTGATCAGCTCCTTGTCGTCATCCTCGACATTCGGGATCACCAGCTCGTTCAGGCCGGTGAGGCCAGTTTCCATGGAGCGCAGGGCTTTCTGCAGGCTCTCCTGGAAGCAGCGGCCCATCGACATCGCCTCGCCCACCGACTTCATCGAGGTGTTCAAGAGCTTCTCGGTGCCCGGGAATTTCTCGAAGGTGAAGCGCGGCATCTTGGTGACGATGTAATCAATCGTCGGCTCGAAGGAAGCCGGTGTCACCCCGGTGATGTCGTTCATCAATTCGTCGAGCGTGTAGCCCACCGCCAGCTTCGCCGCCACCTTGGCAATCGGGAAGCCGGTGGCCTTGGAGGCCAGCGCGGAGGAGCGCGACACGCGCGGATTCATCTCGATGACCACCATGCGGCCATCATCCGGGTTGACCGCGAACTGCACGTTCGAGCCGCCGGTTTCAACGCCGATCTCGCGCAGCACCGCCATCGAGGCGTCGCGCATGATCTGGTATTCCTTGTCGGTGAGCGTCAGCGCCGGGGCCACGGTGATGCTGTCGCCGGTATGCACGCCCATCGGGTCGATGTTTTCAATCGAGCAGACGATGATGCAGTTATCGTTGCGGTCGCGGACAACCTCCATCTCGTATTCTTTCCAGCCGAGCACCGATTCATCGATCAGCACTTCGGTGGTCGGCGAGGCATCGAGGCCGCGCAGCACGATCTCGTCGAATTCATCGCGCGTATAGGCAATGCCGCCGCCGGTGCCGGCCAGCGTGAAACTGGGACGGATCACGGCCGGCAGGCCGGTTTCCACCAGCACGGCGCGGGCTTCATCCAGGGTATGCGCGGTAGCCGATTTCGGCATGTCGAGGCCGATGCGCTGCATCGCCTGGCGGAACAGTTCGCGGTCCTCGGCCATGGCGATGGCATCGCGGCTGGCGCCGATCAGCTTCACCTTGAACTTTTCCAGCGTGCCGTCCTCGGCCAGCTTCATCGCGGTGTTCAGCGCGGTCTGGCCGCCCATGGTGGGCAGCAGCGCGTCCGGCCGTTCCTTCTCGATGATCTTGGCGACGATCTCGGGCGTGATCGGCTCCACATAAGTGGCATCCGCCAGGCCCGGATCGGTCATGATCGTGGCCGGGTTGGAGTTGATCAGGATGACGCGGTAGCCTTCCTGCTTCAGCGCCTTGCAGGCCTGGGTGCCGGAGTAATCGAATTCGCAGGCCTGGCCGATCACGATGGGACCGGCGCCGATGATCAGGATGCTCTGGATGTCGGTGCGCTTAGGCATGGGAAATCTCGGTCTGGGTCACTTCGCCTGGGCCTTCTCGATCAGGCCGACGAAGCGCTGGAAAAGGTAGTGGCTGTCCTGCGGGCCAGGCGAGGCTTCCGGGTGATACTGCACCGAGAAGACCGGCTTGTCGGTCAGCTTGATGCCTTCATTCGAGCCGTCGAACAGCGACACATGGGTGCGCACGACATTGGCCGGCAGGCTTTCCTCCACCACGCAGAAGCCGTGATTCTGGCTGGTGATCTCCACCTTGCCGGTCTCCAGGTCCTTCACCGGGTGATTGGCGCCGCGATGGCCGCGTTCCATCTTCGCGGTCTTGCCGCCAAGCGCCAACGCGAGCATCTGGTGGCCGAGGCAGATGCCAAAAACCGGCTTGCCGCTCTCCACCAGGGCCTTGATCGTCGGCACGGCATAGACGCCGGTGGCCGCCGGATCGCCGGGGCCGTTGGACAGGAAGATGCCGTCCGGCTTGTGGCGCAGCACATCTTCCGCCGTGCTGTTGCCGGGCAGCACGGTGACACGGCAGCCGACAGAAGCCAGATTGCGCAGGATGTTGCGCTTAATGCCGTAGTCGAGCGCCACGACGTGATATTTCGGCGCCGTCTGCTTGCCGTAGCCCTGGCCCAGGGTCCACAGCGTCTCGTCCCAGCCATAGGTCTGGCGGCAGCTCACATCCTTGGCGAGATCCATGCCTTCCAGGCCCGGCCAGGCCTTGGCCTGGGCGGTGAGCGCGGCAAGGTCGAACTTGCCGTCCTTACGGTAGGCGATGACGCCATTCGGCGCGCCAAGATCGCGGATGCGCCGGGTCATGGCGCGGGTGTCGATGCCGGAGAGGCCGACCAGGTTGCGCGCCTTGAGCCAGGCATCCAGGTGATGATCGCTGCGGAAGTTGGACGGATCGGTGATCGGGGCGCGCAGGATCAGGCCGCGCGCGGCGATGCCCTGGGTCTCGATATCTTCCGGGTTGGTGCCGGTGTTGCCGATATGCGGGAAGGTGAAGGTGATGATCTGGCCGGCATAGGAAGGATCGGTGAGGATTTCCTGGTAGCCTGTCATCGAGGTGTTGAAGCAGATTTCGCCTTCCGCCACGCCCTCGGCGCCGAGGCCATAGCCGCGGAAGACACTGCCATCGGCCAGAACGACGATTCCCGTCAGCCCTGGTTGCGGCGGCTGCGGGTCGATCGGCTGCGGCGACATGTCCGGTACTCCATCTGGCGCCACTGCAGGCGCAGTATTCGGGCCGCATGAAGCTGCCGGAGCGGGGTTAAGCGAAAACCTCGGCTCCGGGCTTTAAGGGCCCTGTTGTGGATGAGCGGCCGGGCGCTGACCTGCCCCGCCGACCGGGGCCGGACCATAGCAAATCAGGCCGTTCCGTCAAGTCGCAACATGTATCGAAACATTCAGAGTTATCAACAGGTTATAGTTTTTGCCTGGAATCGGTTGTTCGAGTATGCTCGCCCCTTTCCGGTAGCTTAAGTGGGGATATAAAACGATGCTGCGGACGACGCTGAACGACGCCTTGAAAGAGGCGATGAAGGCCAAAGATACCCGCCGTATCAGTACCTTGCGTCTGATCCTGGCGGCGCTCAAGGACCGCGACATCAACGCCCGCACCGATGGCGCCGACCGCACCGGCATCCCGGAGCAGGACATCCTTTCCATGCTGCAGACCATGGTGCGCCAGCGCCGCGAATCGATCACCGCCTACGAAACGGGCGGCCGGCCGGACCTGGTGGACCAGGAAAAGGAAGAAATCGCCATCATCGAGTCGTTCCTGCCCAAGCAGATGGAGCCGGCCGAGATCGAGGCCGCCGCCAAGGCGGCGATTGCCGAGGTCGGCGCCACCGGCATCAAGGATATGGGCAAGGCGATGGGCGTGCTGAAAGCCAAATATGTCGGCCAGATGGATTTCGGCAAGGCATCGGCGGTACTCAAGGGCCTGCTGACCTAGAGCGGGTATAGACTGGAAGGGCCATGGCCCAATTTCCCGAGTCGTTTCTCGAGGAGCTGCGTAACCGGGTGTCGCTGCCTGGCCTGATCGGCCGGCATGTGCGGCTGACCAAGCGTGGCCGCGACTATCTCGGCCTCTGCCCGTTCCATAACGAAAAGACGCCGTCCTTCCACGTCTACGACGACCATTACCATTGCTTCGGCTGCGGCGCCCATGGCGACGCCATCGAGTTCATGAAAAGCAAGGGTGGCCTCTCGTTCCACGAGGCTATCGAGCAGCTTGCCGGCGAAGCCGGACTCGCGGTGCCACAGCAGCGGCCCGAGGACCGCGAACGCGACAAGCAGGCGGCCTCGCTTTCCACCGCGCTGGAAGAATGCGCCAAGTGGTATGAGGGCCAGTTGCAGGCCGCCGTGGGCCGCGAAGCCAAGGCTTATGTCGAGCGCCGCGGCCTCTCGCGCGAAACCATCGCCCGCTTCCGCATCGGCTACGCCCCCGGTTCCAGCAAAGGGGGAGCCCGCACGGCGCTGAAAGAGGCCATGCTGGCGCGCAATATCCCGGAAGCATTGCTGATCGAATCCGGCATGCTGATCAAGCCGGACGATGGCGGTGCGAGCTATGACCGTTTCCGCAACCGGGTGATGTTTCCGATCAGTGACCGGCGCGGCCGGGTGATCGCTTTCGGCGGCCGGGCGCTGGACCCGGATGCGCCGGCGAAATACCTCAACTCGCCGGAAACGCCGCTGTTTCACAAGAGCCACACGCTCTACAACATCGCGCTGGCCCGCGAGGCCTCACGCGAGGCCGGCACGGTGCTGGTGGCGGAAGGCTACATGGACGTGATCGCGCTGGCCCAGGCCGGCATCAGCCATGCCGTGGCGCCGCTCGGCACCGCGCTGACCGAGGATCAGATGGCGTTGCTGTGGCGCATGGCAGCGGAGCCGATCCTGTGTTTCGACGGCGACAAGGCCGGCCTCAAGGCGGCGTTGCGGGCTGTCGACCGCGCGCTGCCGCTGCTGGAGCCGGGCAAGTCCTTCCGCTTCGCCCTGCTGCCCGCCGGCCAGGACCCCGACGATCTGGTAAAGGCCGGCGGCCGCGCCGCCATGGAGGAAGTGCTGGCCCAGGCCCTGCCGCTGTCCGAAATGCTGTGGCGCAAGGAAACCGAGGGCCAGGCCATCGACACCCCGGAACGCCGCGCCGCGCTGGAAAACACGCTCAAGGCTGCCGCCTTCCGTATCAAGCACCCGGCGGTGCAGAACCACTACCGCGAGCATCTGCGCGAGAGGCTGCGCAACCTGTTCGCCCCTGCCCGCCCCAGCCGCCCACCCGGCCCCGGCCAGATGCGTGGCGGCCAGAACCGCCCCGGCTTCGCTGGCGGCTGGGCCGGCGAGCGCTGGACCGGTGGACGACCGGGTTTTGGCCGCCCGATCGGGGATCTGGCCGCCCCCCAGGCCCCGGATGCCGGCGACCGGCGGGAAAAGGCCCTGCTGCTGGGATTACTCCGCCATCCCTGGCTGGTTGAGGACCATGCCGAGGCGGTGGCGCGGCTGACATTCCCGAATCACCTGCTTGACAGCCTCAAGATGCGGATTCTAGAAGAAGCCTCCCGCCATCCCGGTCTTGACGGCGAGGGTCTGGCGTCCCATCTCAGGGGCCAGGGCCTTGGCACGTCGCTCGACCTCGTGTTCGGCGAGGAATATCGGGTACTTGAGCCGTTTACCAAGGCAGAGACCCTGCGAGACAAGGTTGAGAGAGGCTGGTTCCAGGCCGTGCAGCGTTATCGGTTGAACGAGCTGGAAAAGGAACTGGCGACCGCCCAGGCGGAACTCGCCGAGGATATGAGCCCGGATGCCTGGCGCCGTTTTTCGGCACTGCAGGCGGAAGTGGGCGCGGCCCGAAGCCAGGTATCGGCCTCGGACGACGAGTGATGATGTGAATGGAGCCGTTCCTCGCGGGGCGGCTCCGTGTGTTTTGGACAGGCCCGGTGCAAAAGCGCCGAGGTAACGGTTTAGGAAGCGGCATGGCGAAACAAGCAGCGGCACCCGATGCGACCGAAGCTCCGGAAAAGGAAGACACGGCTGATACGCCGCTGATCGACGCATCCGTTGCTGCGATCAAGCGCATGCTGACCCGCGCCAAGGAGCGCGGCTACGTCACTTACGACGAGATCAACGCCGTGCTGCCGCCGGAGCAGGTTTCCTCCGAGCAGATCGAAGACACCATGGCCATGCTCTCCGAGATGGGCGTGACCATCGTGGAATCGGAAGAGCAGGAAGACGCGCAGCCGGAGAAGGAAGAGGCCGAGGCCGAAGCCGTCGATGGCGAAGCGAGCGAGACCGCTGGCCCGAAGGCCGAGTCCGACCGCACCGACGATCCGGTGCGCATGTATCTGCGCGAAATGGGTTCGGTGGAGCTGCTGTCGCGCGAGGGCGAAATCGCCATCGCCAAGCGCATCGAGGCCGGCCGCGAGAAGATGATCTCGGCGATCTGCGAAAGCCCGCTGACCATCCAGGCCATCGTGCAATGGCGCGACGACCTGGTGGAAGGCCGCCTGTTGCTGCGCGACGTGGTTGACCTTGAAGCCACCATGGGCGGCGGCGTTCCCGAAGGCGGCCTGGAAGAGGAAGAAGAAGCGGCCGCGGCGGAAGCCGCAGGCCAGCCGTCCAAGCTCGACCCGAAGCCGGTGGCGAAGCCGGAAGCCGCGCCGAAGCCGTCGGTGAAGGCCGAGGCACCGAAGGCCGCCGCGCCTGGCGGCCCGGGTGGTGGTTCGGGCGTCGGCCCCGATGGCGCCCCGGCGCCAGAGGAAATGGACGAGGACGACGAGGCCAACCTGTCGCTCGCCGCCATGGAAGCGCAGCTCAAGCCGCAGGTGCTGGAAGCCTTCGACGCCATCGCCAAGCATTACAAGAAGCTGCAGAAGACGCAGGAAGAGCGCCTGCAATCGGCGCTGGCGCATGAGCCGATCGACCCGAAGCGCGACAAGGCCTACCAGAAGCTGACCCATGAGATGGTGCGGCTGATGGATTCCGTGCATCTCAACAACATGCGCATCGAAAGCCTGGTCGAGAATCTCTACGGCCTGAACAAGAAGCTGATGATGCTGGAAGGCCGCATGCTGCGTATCGCGGAGGGCTACAAGATCCCCCGCGAGGAATTCATCAAGCAGTACGAGAATAACGAACTCGATCCGAATTGGCTGTCCAAGGTCGCCAAGGTGAAGGGCCACAAGAACTGGCCGCGCTTCGCCGAATCCGGCGCCGCCCAGGTGAAGCCGATCCGCAACGAGATCGCCGTGGTCGCTACCCAGATCGGCCTGCCGGTTTCCGAGTTCAAGCGCATCTACAAGCAGGTGCGCGAGGGCGAGCGCGAAGCCAGCATGGCGAAGAAGGAAATGGTCGAGGCCAACCTGCGCCTCGTCATCTCGATTGCCAAGAAATACACCAACCGCGGCCTGCAATTCCTCGACCTGATCCAGGAAGGCAATATCGGCCTGATGAAGGCGGTGGATAAGTTCGAATACCGCCGTGGCTACAAGTTCTCGACCTATGCCACCTGGTGGATCCGGCAGGCCATCACCCGCTCCATCGCCGACCAGGCCCGCACCATCCGTATTCCGGTGCACATGATCGAGACGATCAACAAGCTGGTGCGCACCAGCCGCCAGATGCTGCACGAGATCGGCCGCGAGCCGACGCCGGAAGAACTGGCGACCAAGCTCGGCATGCCGCTGGAGAAGGTGCGCAAGGTGCTCAAGATCGCCAAGGAGCCGATCAGCCTCGAAACACCGATCGGCGACGAGGAAGATTCGCATCTCGGCGATTTCATCGAGGACAAGAACGCCGTTCTGCCGCTCGATGCAGCGATTAACTCCAACCTGCGCGAGACCACCACGCGGGTGCTGGCCACCCTTACCCCGCGCGAAGAACGCGTGCTGCGCATGCGCTTCGGCATCGGCATGAACACCGATCACACGCTCGAGGAAGTCGGCCAGCAGTTCAACGTCACCCGCGAGCGTATCCGCCAGATCGAGGCCAAGGCGCTGCGGAAGTTGAAGCACCCGAGCCGCTCGCGTAAATTGCGCTCATTCCTTGATACTTGAGGCGCATAAATAGCGCCTCAAGTCTCCGGGCCTGTAGCTCAACTGGTTAGAGCCGGCCGCTCATAACGGTCTGGTTGGGGGTTCAAGTCCCTCCGGGCCCACCATTTTCCTTTATATTTCAAAATCTTGCATCTGGGTTAGCCAGACGGGTTAGCCATGTGGTTAGCCACGACTGCAAACCTGCCGGAAACCGCTGCCCAAGCAGCCGCCGTCACATTTTTTGGCGCAGATCCGCCCTCCCCGGTCCCGGGCCAGTAGGGCTATACTGGCTGCTGCCCGCTTTTCATCCGCGCCAGACGAGGCTGCCCTGATGCAGACTGATCCCGGCTCTCCGCCCCCTGGCCCCACCTCCCCTGATGCCAAGACGGAGGCCCCGCGTCCGCTGCCGCGCAAGCTGACCACGATCTTCTGCGCCGATGTGCAGGGCTACAGCGCCCAGGTGGAAGCCGATGAAGTCGGCACCGTGCAGCGGCTCAAGCTCTATCGCGGCGAGATGATCCAGGAGATCGAGCGGCATCATGGCCGCGTGGTGAATACCTGGGGCGATGGCCTGCTGGCGGAATTCTCTTCCCCCGTGGAAGCCGTGTTCGCCGCCGTGGAAGCACAGCGCCGCGTCGCCGCGCGCAATGCGGCGCTGAAACTGGATGCGCCCGGCACGCCGCCATTGCAATTCCGCATCGGCATCAATCTCGGCGACGTGATGGTGGATGGCACCGACCTGCTTGGCGATGGCGTGAATATCGCATCAAGGCTGGAATCGCTCGCCGAAGCCGGTGGTGTGTGCATTTCCGGCACGGTATTCGAGCAGGTGCGCAAGAAGCTGGATTTCTGCTTCGACTTCATCGGCTCGCGCGAAATCAAGAATATCGCCGAGCCGGTGCCGGCCTACCGCATCCAGGTGGACCAGCCGGCCCGCGCCAGCGCCCAGCCGCCGGTTTATCAAGGCCGCCCGCAGCATGATGAGACGGATGGCGGGCCGCAGGATAGCGAAGAGGCGATCCGCAAATGGCGCCGCAATGCCATGCGCGGTGTCGTCGTCATCGTCTTCCTTGCCCTGATCAATCTGCTGACCAGCCGCCACAGCATCTGGTTCCACTGGCCATTGCTCGGCATGGCGATGATGCTGGCGCTGCGCTATCCCTATGGCGTCGATCCGCGCCGCATGTGGCCGCTCTGGCGGCGGGATTAGCGCCTGCTTATAGCAATGTGACGCTTTCTACCGCGTCGCGCCGATTCCACAGCCCTGCCGGTTAAAATCCGCTAACACCTTGTCGCTGTTAGCGGATTGTCACTCGGCCAGAACCAGCTCCAGGATTAGACCAACGGTATCGGACAGGCGCCGCCTGCCCGGTGACGTTTTGCTGGCATCCTGGAGAGCCCCATGTTGCGCCTGATCAACAACACCAAGATCCTCACCCGCATTTCAGCCCTGCTGATCCTGCTCTCGCTCGCCACGATCGGCGTCGGCGTAATGGCCCGCTACATCATCGATGTTTCGGATCAGGTGACCGATGAGATGGCGAACAAGGCAACCCGCGCCCTCTACAGCGACCATGTCTTTGCCCTGACCCAGACGACTATTGCCGATTCTCGCGGCCTCTACTTGGCGAACACGCCGGAGGAAACCGAGCGATATGCAAAAGGCATCGAAGCAAGCCTGAGTCAGATCAACGCGGATCTGGATGCCTGGGCGAAGATCCAGCCGGCCGCCGAGAGCGCCAGCTTCGCCGAGACCCGCCGCATGGTGGATGCCTTCGCCGCAACGCGTCGCGAGATCGCCCGCATTGCCCGCGCCGAAGGCGCGCAAGCCTCCCGCGATTATCAGCGGCGCCCGGAAGTCGGTGCCGCGCGCGATGCCGCCGTGAACAACCTGCGCGACACCGCAACGACACTCAGCAAGGCGGTGAATGACACGAACGAAGCCGTTACCGAACTCTATCGCCAGCAGCGCTGGACTTTGCTGATTGCGGTGGCGGCGGCTGTGGTGCTCGGCCTGCTGATCGGCGGCTTCATTGCCATCGGCACGATCATTCGCCCGATCCGCGCCATGACCGCCACCATGACCACGCTGGCTGGTGGCGACACCACGGTCGCCGTCAGCGGCGCCGAGCGCAAGGACGAGATCGGCGCCATGGCCGGCGCGGTGCAGGTGTTCAAGGACAGCATGATCGCCCGCGAAAAAGCCGAAGCCGATATCGCCGAACAGCGCAGCACCTCCGAGGCACAGCGTGCCGAGCGTGAAGCCCGCGAGCGCAAGGCGATCGAGGAAATCTCGCAGCTTTGCGACAAGGCCTCGGCCGGCGATCTCGGCATGCGGCTGAACGAAGGCGACAAGGAAGGCTTCCTGCTTACCATCAGCCAGCGGCTGAACGGCCTCACCGGCATGCTGCAGCAGGTGACCAGCGAAGTCGCCACGGTGGCCGGCGGCATGGCCCAGGGTGATTTGACCCATGACATCCGTGGCAACTACCAGGGTGTTTTCGGCCAGCTCAAGACCGACATGAACCGCATGGCGGCCAAGCTGCGCGAAATCGCTGGCGATCTTGGCACCAGCGCCGCCAATGTGAACGAGGCGGCGGCGGAAATTTCCAGCGGCAGCCAGGACCTGGCGCAACGCACCGAAGCGCAGGCCGCCGCCATCGAGGAAACGGCGGCATCGATGCATGAAATCACCACCACGGTGAAGCAGAATGCCGACAACGCCCAGGCCGCCAACCAGCTCGCCGAGACGGCGCGCGACGCGGCGGAGAATGGCGGCAAGGTGATGCGCAATGTCGTCACCGCGATGGGCGAGATCGAAACCTCGGCGACCCGGATCACCGACATCGTCGGCCTGATCGACGAGATTGCCTTCCAGACCAACCTGCTGGCGCTCAACGCGTCCGTGGAAGCGGCGCGCGCCGGCGAGGCCGGCAAGGGCTTTGCCGTCGTGGCGCAGGAAGTGCGGGCGCTGGCGCAGCGTTCCGCCAATGCCTCGAAGGATATCAAGGCACTGATCAGCCAGTCCAACGGCCAGGTGCGCGAAGGCGGCAAGCTGGTAAGCGATGCCGGCCGCAGCCTGGAGCAGATCATGACAGCGGTGCAGAAGGTTTCCACCATCGTCGCCGAAATCGCCGCTGCCAGCCGCGAACAGGCGCTGGGCCTGGAGCAGATCAACACCGCCGTCGGTTCGATGGACGAGATGACCCAGCGCAATGGCGCCCTGGTGGAAGAGACCTCGGCTTCCGCCCAGGCGCTTTCCAACCAGGCCAGCGACCTGGCGCAACTGGTCAGCTTCTTCAAGATACAGCGGTCAGCGCCCCTGGCCCGCGCCGCCTGAGCGAAAGGAGAGCAAGCTATGGAAAATTTCGATGCCCTGCTGGTGACGCTTGGCGACCAGGCCTATGCCCTGCCGCTGCTGCAGATCCAGGAAATCCGCGGCTGGACCAATGTTTCGCCGCTGCCCAACTGTGACGCAAGCTGCCTCGGGCTGCTGAACCTGCGCGGCCAGGTGCTGGCGGTGCTGGATGCCCGCCTGCTGATGGGCAAGCCGGCGCCAACACCAAAACCGCAGGATGTGATCGTGGTGGCGATGCTGGAAAACAAGCCTTTCGGCCTGCTGGTGGATGGCGTATCCGACATCATCTCCGTCGACACCAGCCAGATCACCCGCGCCGAAACCAATGAGGCCTGGTCGTCGAAGCTGGTGGATGGCGTGGCAACTATCGGCGACAAGCTGGTACCGCTGATCTCGCTGCAGCATATCGGTAGCGGGCAGGAGCCTGCGGAGCCGGTCCTGCCAGCGGCGGCGTAGATTGTTCTAGCCTGGCTTGCCGACGACTGAAAACAGCAGCGCCAGGCCCCAGAACAGCAAAGCCAGCAGCATGGCAAACAATGCGTAGCGCAGATACATCTGGTGCAGCGCCTGCGTGATCAGGCGCTGTGCATGCGCCGGCAGCAGATCGACCTTGCGGTCGAGCAGAATCCAGACTTCCGTCTGTTTGTAGGAATAGCGCCGCACCGTCTGCGCCTTCAGCACCAGCGCAGCGGCCACCAGCAGCGTGAGGATGGCGCCGCTTTTCAGCGACAGGACCGGCTCGTAGATCAGGCCGATCATCGTGCACCAGATCGCCAGCGCAGCGAAGAAACAACCGCGGCCGACCGAGAGGCCAGCCAGGCGGCGGATGCGCTGGTCGATGGCCTCGATATCCTCGTCCATTCAGCTCCGTCAGATCAGGCCAGGCAGGGTAAGCAGAAAAGCCGTGCCGAGCCAAACCAGCATCGACACGGTATCGGTCGCCTGCCGGCCGGTGAAGCGCTCGAACAAAGCCGCCGGCACGCCGGAGATGATCAGGGTGGAAAGAGAGACGATCAGCGAGGTGCCGTAGAGAATGGCGATGGGCGTCTGCGGCGCGAATTCCGGCATCCAGACCGGCGCCCAGACAAACACCAGCGGCAGGATTGGCGAGACGAAGCCGTTGATCAGGGTGACGCCGAGCACGGCAACGAACAGGGTTTGCGCGTTGAGCATGGCTTCAGTTCACTCCCAGCGTCGGCGCCATTCCATAGCGCGCGAAAATCACATAGGCGACATAGCGCAGCAGGAAGGCCCAGAAGGCGGTGACCAGCGGCAGAATGCGCGGCAGCACAAAGGCCGGGGTGAAGAAGGCCACGAACTGCACCGGCCAGGCGGTCAGCCGCACGAACCAGCGATGGATGTAATTCGGGCTGTCCGGCGGCAGGAAGGCACTCATCAGGAAGCGGCCGACACAGGTCCAGCCGATCACGGCGAGGCTGTAGGCGACAATCCAGAAGGGCAGAAAGTCCCAGAAGAAATCAGGCTTTGCAGGCATTGAGCAACCTTAATACGGACAAAAGAAAGCGGCGGGGACCACTATAAGGTCCCCGCCGCCCGTGACAAGCAGAGCGCTTGCCCGTGTCGCTTAATGCGATACGGCGTCGCGTTCGTCGGCCAGCTTCACCTCACCTGCCGGAACACGGATCGAGTCGATGAAGTCCTGCATCTCCTTCGACGGGGCCGCCGTGAACAGGCTGACCACGTAGGTGGTGATGAAGGCCGCCGGGATACCGAACAGGCCACAGGAGATGTTCTTCACCCCGAACCAGAGCGGTGCGCCATAGAACTGCGTGGTGATCAGGTAGTACAGGCAAACGCCGTAGCCCACGATCATGCCCGCGATGGCACCGGCATTGGAGGTACGCTTCCACCAGATACCCATCACCAGCGCCGGGAACAAGCCCGATGCGGCAATCGAGAAGGCCCAGGCCACCATCGCGAGGATGGTAGAGGGCTTCTGCGCGGCCACATACGCCGAGGCGATCGCCACCACGACCAGCAGCACGCGGCTGATGATCAGGCGACGAGCGGTCGGAGCCTGCGGATCAATCATGCGGTAGTACACGTCATGGCTCAGGGCGTTGGCGATCGCCAGCAGCAGACCGTCGGCGGTCGAGAGCGCCGCCGCCAGGCCACCAGCGGCCACCAGGCCGGCGATGACATAGGGCAGACCCGCGATTTCCGGCGTTGCCAGCACGATCGCATCCGTGTGGATACGGAACTCGGAAAGCTGCAGGATGCCGTCCGCATTACCCTTCACGCCCTTGCAGAGCGCGTAGATGGTATCGGCATTGGCCGCGTCGCAAGCGCCGACGAGGCCAATGGCACCCCACGACTGCACCCAGGCGGGCAGAGCCGTGATCTGCTGACCGATCACGTTCTGGTACACTTCCAGCTTCGCGAAAGCCGCGTAGGACGGCGCCGTGAAGTAGAGCAGGAAGATGAAGAACAGCGACCAGGCGACAGACTGACGCGCTTCACGCACGCTGGGCGTGGTGAAGTAGCGCATCAGGATGTGCGGCAGCGCAGCGGTGCCGACCATGAGGCAGAAGATCAGCGCGAAGAAGTTCAAGCCGTCGGTGAAGTTCACCACGCCTTGGGCATTCGCGAATGTCGCCGTGTGGGCCTTCACCACACCCAGCGTCTTCTCCAGCACCTCGATCTTCTCCAGCGCCTGACCGTACATCAACTGCGGGATCGGCACGCCGGTGGTCTTGGCCGAAAGGATCACCACCGGGATCAGGTAGGCGATGATCAGGATGATATACTGCGCCACCTGGGTCCAGGTGACGGCGCGCATACCGCCCAGCATCGAGCAGACCAGAATGCCGGCGAGGCCGACGAACACCGCAACCTCGAACGAGATGCCGAGGAAGCGCGAGGCGATGATGCCGACGCCGAAGATCTGCGCCGTCACATAAGTGAAGGACGCCGAGATCAGCACGATCACACCGAAGAAGCGCGCCACGTTGCCGCCGTAGCGGGCACCGAGGAAGTCCGGCACCGTGTACTGGCCGAACTTGCGCAGATACGGCGCGAGCAGGATCGACACCAGCAGGTAGCCGCCGGTCCAGCCGAGCACAAAGGCAAGGCCATCGTAGCCGAGCAGGTAGAGCGAACCGGCCATACCGATGAACGACGCAGCACTCATCCAGTCGGAACCGGTGGCCATGCCGTTGTAGAGCGCCGGCACACGCCGGCCGGCGACATAGTATTCGCCCATTTCCGCCGTGCGCGAGATGATGCCGATCAGCGCGTAGACGCCGATGGTCATGAACACGAACAGGTAACCGATCACCTGGTTCGAGACACCCATCTTCTCGAGGATGGCGAGGAAGATCACGAAGCCAGCGAAGCCGCCGGTATAGATGCCGTAGATCTTGCCGAGGTTATTGATGAAACCGCCGCCGCTTTGCGAATTGTTAGCCATGGCTGTGTTCCCCCTTACTCTTCTTCAGCCACGCCGAATTCCTCGTCGATCTCGTTCTGCTTGCGGGCAAACCAGAACAGCGACACGACGAAGATGATCAGCGAGCCTTGCGCGGCCATGTAGAAGCCGAGCGGAAAACCGATGATCCGGATGCTGTTGAGCTGCGGCGCGAAGAGATGCACGCCGAAGCCCGCCAGGAACCAGATCGCCAGCATGGTCCACATCAGCCCCGACGTGCGGGACCAATAGGCTTTAGCCTTGTCCGGTGAAAGTTGAGTCATTTTTGGCGCTCCTACCCCTTTAGGTTTGTGTTGTTGTTGAGCCAGCGCATGGAGAGGCATTGCGAACCCCTCGAATCCTCCCCTACGTGGCGTAAACTATAACCACGGTGTAAACTTTGACTCATTAGACCAAGGTCGAAACCCTAGCGCGAAACAATTTTCCAATTTGTATAAATATTTAGTAAATTATTGTTCCTGCAAGTGAAATCCCGTGCGCGACGCCGCCGGCAGGGATAAACCGGGGCAGTGTCAGGGAGGCAAAATGAACCAGGGAATAGCCGAGCGCAGTCTGCTGCGGCGCAGCATCGAATTCTTCTTTCCGCCCAAGGTGGCCGATGCCGCCGAGCTGCGCCAGTTCGTGGCCGGCGAGGCCGCTTACCTGGCGCAGAAGTCGGTGATCGGCTATTGCCGCGTGAAAACCCTGCTGGCTTTCGAAAAGCTGATGAAGGAAAAGACCTTCACCGAGCTGATGGAAATCTGCCGCTGGGAAGCCTTCTCCATGACCCTGGCGGACACGCTGATCGTAACCGAAGGCTGCCTGCGACCGGCGGATGCTGCCGCGCGACAGGCGGTTTCTGCGCATCTGGCGCGCCTCTACGGCGAGATACTGAATGAGCATGTGCCGGGGCATCGCACCGAAGGCTGGAACGACCGCATCGAAGCCTTCCAGGCCCGTTTCGCGCTGAGCTGCCAGGTCGACCCGCTGCCGCCGGAGCATGTGATCCGGTCCACCGCGGCGCTGATCCTGGAACTGGCGCCGATCCACATCAAGCTGAAGCGCAACGACCTCGAAGTCATTGCTGGCGATCTCGGCTTCAACATGGTGGCGCTCCGCACCAGCATGGGCAAACGCTTCCGTAGCCAGGATCTGATCGCCGACCTGAGCCGCCTGCCCGCCGCCGCCTGATTCCGGCTCTCGCTTTTGCTGCAAAGCAACTGCTTGTGGCATAAAACACAATTACTGATTGTTTACATTATTTATACATTGTCTGTAACCACAGCCAGGCCGGCATCCTCGCCAGAGGCGGCAATCTGTTTACGGATTATTTACATTAGAATCAAAAATATTTACATACAATCAATAACTTATAACCACTCCCGGCTAGACTTTGGTTGAATGGCGGCTCCCTGCGAATGCGGTTAATGCTGCGAATTGAACTGCCGTCGCCACACCCGTGGAGATTTAACAACAACCGGCAGCTAGGGAGATTTGAGACTCATGAGCGAATTGACCATGCAGCAGGAGCGCAGCTCGCGCATGCTGACCAAGGAGGAACGCAAGGTCATCCTGGCGTCCTCCGCCGGCACCATCTTCGAATGGTACGATTTCTACCTTTACGGCTCGCTGGCGGCGATCATCGGCGCCCAGTTCTTCTCTTCCTTCCCGGAAGCGACCCGTAACGTCTTCGCGCTGCTGGCCTTTGCCGCCGGCTTCCTGGTGCGCCCGTTCGGCGCCCTGTTCTTCGGCCGCTTAGGCGACCTGATCGGCCGCAAATACACCTTCCTCATGACCATCCTGATCATGGGTTCGTCCACCTTCCTGGTCGGCCTGCTGCCCAGCTACGAGACCATGGGCGCCGCGGCCCCGATCATCCTGATCGCGCTGCGCATGCTGCAGGGCCTGGCTTTGGGCGGTGAATATGGCGGTGCGGTCGTCTACGTGGCCGAACATGCCCCGCGCAACCAGCGCGGCTACTTCACCTCCTGGATCCAGACCACCGCCACGCTCGGCCTGCTGCTGTCGCTGCTGATCATCCTGGTGGTGCGCACCTATACCGGCGAAAAGGACTTCGCCGCCTGGGGCTGGCGCATCCCGTTCCTGCTTTCGATCTTCCTGCTCGCCATCTCGCTCTATATCCGTCTGTCGATGGAAGAGAGCCCGGCGTTCAAGAAGATGAAGGAAGAGGGCCGCCAGTCGAAGGCACCGCTGTCCGAAGCCTTCGGCCAGTGGAAGAACGCCAAGTTCGCCGTCCTCGCCCTGCTTGGCCTCGTCGCCGGTCAGGCCGTGGTGTGGTACACGGGCCAGTTCTACGCCCTGTTCTTCATCCAGTCGGTGCTGCGCGTTGACCTGTTCACCGCCAACATCCTGATCGCCTGGTCGCTGATCCTCGGCACCGGCGGCTTCATCATCTTCGGCGCGCTGTCGGACAAGATCGGCCGCAAGAAGATCATCCTGGCGGGCTGCGTGCTGGCCGCGATCACCTACTTCCCGGTGTTCAAGTTCATCACCGCCACCGCCAACCCGATGCTGCATGCCGCGCATCAGAAGTCGGAAGTGGTCGTGGTCGCCGCGAAGGACGATTGCTCGTTCCAGTTCAACCCGACCGGCACGTCCAAGTTCACCTCGTCCTGCGATAACGCCCGCTCGCTGCTGGCCCGCTCGTCGGTGAACTACCATGTCGAGGATGCCCCGAGCGGCACCGTCGCCAAGGTGAAGATCGGTGGCAAGGAGATCACCTCCTATGACACCACCAAGCTGAGCGGCGACGCCGCCCGCACCGTGCCGGCAGCCTTCACCGGCGCGATCAACGCGGCGCTGGGCGACGTCGGCTATCCGGTGCCGGGCAAGCCGAATGACAGCATCGTCAAGGTGACGAGCTTCTTCGGCGTGTTCACCGGCCAGGCCTTCCCGCTGGTGCTGGCGCTGACCTACCTGGTCATCCTGGTCACCATGGTGTACGGCCCGATCGCGGCGGCGCTGGTGGAACTGTTCCCCACCCGCATCCGCTACACCGGCATGTCGCTGCCCTACCATATCGGTAACGGCTGGTTCGGCGGCCTGCTGCCGGCGACCTCGTTCGCCATGAACGCGGAATCCGGCAACATCTATTTCGGCCTCTGGTATCCGATCATCATCGCGCTCGCGACCGTGGTGATTGGCGCCCTGTTCGTGCCGGAAAACAACGGCAAGGACATCACCGCCGACTAAGCGGCCAGTCCTTTAGTCTATCGGCCCCGCCCGGAGCGATCCGGGCGGGGTTTTATTTTGCCTTTATGCGGCATAGAGTCCGGGCCATGGCCCGTCCGACATCCTTGCCGCGCCGGTTGCTGCAATCCTGGCGCACCCATTTTGCCGCCCGGCGCCATGGGCCCGAGGCTGGCCCGCGCCTGCCTGCCACCCTGTCGCTGCATGACCTGCCGCTCGCGGTGCTCGATACCGAAACCACCGGGCTGAACCCGGCGCGCGACCGCATTGTCAGCATCGGCGGCCTGCATTGGCGCGGCGATCAGGCGGAAGGCGCGCTGCTGGATCTGCTGCTGCATCCGGGCCGCAAAATCCCGGCCAGCGCTACCGCGATCCATCGTATCGACGATGCCATGGTGGCCACCGCGCCGAGTTTTGCGCTGGTCGGCGGCACGGTGTTGCGCTTCTGGCATCACCGCGTGCTGCTCGGGCACAATATCGGCTTCGATCTTGCGTTGCTGCGCGAGGAGGCGGCGCGGGCGCAGCTTGGCTTCATGCCGCCGCCGGCAGTGCTGGATATCGGCCTGCTCTATGGCGGCCTGTATCCGCGCAGCCGCGATTGCGGCATCGAGGCCATCGCGGCACAGTTTGGCATACAGATCGAGGCCCGCCATTCCGCCACCGGCGATGCCGAGACGGCGGCGAAACTCTGGTGCGCCCTCCGGCCACACCTGATCGGCCATGGCATCGGCACGCTCGGCGGTGCGCAAGCCGTGATGCGCCGCGCCCGCGATCTGATCCATGGCCAGCAGCGTGCCGGCTGGGCGATGGATCTGGTGCTGCCGCATGACTGACACTGCCACATGACTGACATGGGCAATCATGCGAGTGACGACAGCCGGCGCCTGCTCGACCTGATGCCGTATCGCCGGCACCTCGCCGAGGTGATGCGCCAGCCGGTCAGCAGTATCGATGCCGATTGTCCGCTGGCCCAGGCGGCGCAAGCGATGACGGCGGAGAATATCGGCGTGCTGCTGGTGCGCCGCCACGACCAGGTGGTCGGCATCCTCACCGAGCGCGACCTCACCCGTGCCCTGGCGCAGCATGGTGCCGCCAGCGCCGCCATGCGCGCCGAAGCCGTGATGACGCCGCAGATCATCAGCCTGCCGCAGGATACCCTGCTGTTCCGCGCCATCGGCCGCATGCGGCGGTTCAATCTGCGCCACCTGCCGGTGACGGATGGACGCGGCGCCTATATCGGCATGGTCTCGGCCCGCGCTTTGCTGCGCCAGCGCGCGACGGAAGCCCAATCGGTGGCCGATGCAATCGAGGCGGCAACCACGGCGGCGGAATTGAATGCGGCGCGCGCCAGCCTGCCGGCGTTGTGCCGCATGCTGCTGGAAGAAAAACTCGAGCCGGTGGAAATCGCCGCCGTGATCAGCGGCATCTATGCCGATATCACGGCCCGCGCCGCCGCCCTGGTTGAGCAGCTTTTGGAGCCGGCGCCAGCACCGTGGTGCCTGCTGATGCTCGGCTCCGGCGGGCGCGGCGAAAGCCTGCTGGTGCCGGATCAGGACAACGCCATCATCCATGCCGGCAGCAGCGAGGATGATGGCTGGTATGCGCGCGCCGGCACGCAGCTCTCCGACCTGCTGAACGCCGCCGGCATTCCCTATTGCAAGGGCGGCGTGATGGCGATGAACACCGCCTGGCGCGGCGCCCAGGGGCAATGGCGCGCGCGCGTCACCGAATGGGTGCGGCGCCATTCGGCGGAAGCCCTGCTCAATGTTGATATCTTCTTCGACCTGCAGCCGATCCATGGCGAGCGGCGGCTCGGCGAAAACCTGCGCCGCGAAGCCCTGGCGGCGGCGCGGGCCTCGCCGCTGTTCCTGCGGCTGCTGGCCGAGCAGGCCGCCCAGATCCATCCCGCCATCGGCCTGTTCGGCCGCCTGCGCGAAAAGGAAGGGCTGATCGACCTCAAGCTCGGCGGCCTGCTGCCGCTGGTGAGTGCCGCGCGCTGCATGGCGCTGAAACTCGGCCTCACCGAAACCAGCACCCAGGCGCGGCTGCGCGCCGCCGCCGCGCGCGGCCTGATCGAAGCCGACGATCTCGATGGCCTGCTGCAGGCCCATGACCTGATCCTGCGCCTGCTGCTGCGCCAGCAGCTCGCCGCCCTTGCCGCCGGCACGCCGCCGGGCAGCCGCCTGCCGCTGGATGCGCTGCCGCGCCAGGACCGCACCCGGCTCAAGGCAGCCTTGCGCCACCTCGAATTGCTGCCCGACATGGTGCAGAACGTGCTCACCGCCCCCGCCACGGCTTGATCCGGATCAAGGCAGGTCTTGCTGCCATCGCCATGATCGCAGGATAGCTAGAGGAGATGCCGCGATGAGGGCCTGTCAGCCATGAGTGCCTATCAGATGGTCAGCCGCCATGTCGAAGCCGCTTTGGCGGAAGCGGCAAAGCAGTCGATTGCGCCGGACGTGGTGGCGACCAACCTGCTGGCGGAAGCCGTGCGCATCCTCAAGCAACACCGCAAGCCCGAGGATGTGCGCTCGGCGCTACACTTCGCCATCGACACTCTGGAAGACCGCGACTGGGAATTCATGCGGCCATGATTGTCACTGCGCCATTCCCGCGCGGCCAGAGTCCAAAACAGACCCTGTCATAGTCTGCCGCCGGGCTAGGCCGTAGTCCGACCCTAGTACAGGCCCCGGCGGACCATCTGCCCCCCTCTCGTCATCGCCGGGCTTGACCCGGCGATCTCAGGCCAAGTGGAAGGAGATGCCCGGGTCGAGCCCGGGCATGACGATGCATAGAGAAGCTTTCACACCCGCTCCGCCAGCTTCCTCGGCGCCACCTGGCGGTAGCTGCGGCGCACCAGTTCGGCCACTTCCGCCCAATCGGCCTTGCGGTCGATCCACATCCCGACCCAGCCTTTCGGCCCGAAATACGGCGGCACGAAGAAACGCTGCGGATCGGCGCCAACCAGGATCTGCTGGCTGCCCGGCTGGCCCTTGCACCAGAAGGCAGGGCGATCGCGGCCATCTGCTCCTGGGCGGGCAACCTCCATGGCGAAGATCTTGCCGCGCACGCGGTAGGTCGGCACCTCCCAGGTTTCCTGCTCGGCGGCTTCCGGCAGGGCAAGGCAGATTTCGCGCAGCCGCTGGCTTGGGGGTTTGGCCGCCATCAGAACAGACTCCCCTGCCGGACATCCCTGGCCGGCGGCTGGAACAGATCGCTGCGCAGCCGCAGGCGGTTGGTGTTGAAGCCGAGCTTGCGCGTGGCGAGCGCGAAACGCTGTGCCACCAGTTCCATGTATGGCCCCTCGCCGCGCATGCGACTGCCGAATTGCGGCACGTAATCCTTACCGCCGCGCGATTCCTGAATCAGCTTCATCACCCGCGCGGCGCGGTCGGGATAATGCTCGGCCAGCCATTCGCGCCACAATTCTTTCAGTTCGAAGGGCAGCCGCAGCATGACATAGCCGGCCTCGCGTGCGCCGGCGGCATGGGCCTCGGCAAGAATGCCCTCGATCTCCATGTCGTTGAGCATCGGGATGATCGGCGCCACCATCACGCCCACCGGGATGCCGGCCTCGGCCAGCATGCGGATCGCCTCCAGCCGCTTCGGCGGCGTCGAGGCGCGCGGCTCCATGCGGCGGGCAAGTTGGCGGTCCAGCGTGGTGACGGAAAGGAAAATCTTCACCAGGCCGTCGCGCGCCATGTCCTTGAACAGGTCTATGTCGCGGGTGACAAGATGATTCTTGGTGACGATGCCGAGCGGATGCTTCGTCTCGCGCAGCACCTCGACGATCTGCCGCGTGATGCCGAGGTCGCGCTCGACGGGCTGATAGGGATCGGTGTTGGTGCCCATGTTCATGGTCGCGACGCGATAGCCGCGACTGCTGAGTTCCTGGCGCAGCAGCGTCGCGGCGTTGCGCTTCACCATGATCTGGGTTTCGAAATCCAGGCCGGGCGAGAAACCGAGATATGCATGGCTCGGCCTGGCGAAGCAGTAGACGCAGCCATGCTCGCAGCCGCGATAGGGATTGATCGAGCGGTCGAAGGGAATATCGGGCGACTTGTTCCAGGCGATGATGCTGCGCGTGGTGTCGTCATGCAGGATGGTCTTGAGCGGCTCGACCTCATCCCACACGCCCCAGCCATCATCCTGGCGTTCGCGCTTGAGCGTATCGTAGCGGCTGCCGACATCGCTCAAGGCGCCCCGGCCGCGCCGGGCATCCGGGCGAGCCTGGTCGGCTTCAGTGGTGATGGCGCGGGCGACGAATTTCTTCACGGGGCCTCGGTTCCAGCACAGCCGGCAGCCCCGCAAGTCATGCGCAAGGCGGGCTAACTGGGTTTGCGGCGCTCATGTTCGCGCAAACGAGGGAACAATTCAACAAAATTACAGGGGCGATGGCGGTAATCAAGCTGATCTTTAAGAATTAAATCCCAAGCATCGCGGCAAGCGCCTGGGGAACCCGGTAAAGCAAACAGATAGGTGCCGCGCGCCACGCCGGCGGTGGTGCGCGACTGGATGGTGGAGGTGCCGATCTTCTGGAAGCTGAGCATGCGGAACAGCTCGCCGAAGCCCGGGATGGATTTCTCATACAAAGCCTCGAAGGCCTCGGGCGTCACGTCGCGCCCCGTGACGCCGGTGCCGCCAGTGGAAAGCACCACGTCGATGCCGTCATCCGCGATCCACTCTTGCAGCTTGGCCTGAATCGCCGGGATATCGTCGGTGACGATGGCGCGTGCTGCCAGTTCATGGCCGGCCTCGGTCAGGCGGTCGACCAGGGTCTGGCCGGATTTATCCTCGGCGGCCTGGCGCGTATCCGACACCGTGAGCACGGCGATGCGGCAGGGAATGAAGCGGCGTTCGGGTTTGGCTTCGGTCATGACACGCTCTGCGATGAGGCTGAAACAGGCTGTAATGTGGTTACAAGCTCAGCCTGCGCCATCAATACGCCATGATCAAGCCGCAGCCTTGTGCCATGGTTTCATCATGAAGCCGGTTCCCCAGGGTGCCAATCGTTGAGGAGATATCGTGTCATGAACAAGCGCCCCGCGCGCGGCAAAATGCTGGTGCTGGCTGCCAGTGCCGCCCTGCTTGCGGCAGGCTTGGCGCCGCGTCCCGCCGCCGCTGACAGCTTTTCCTTCGGCTATTCCACCGGTCCCTGGCATGGCCGGCCCTGGTACGATTACGGCTATCGTGGCGGTCATCGCCATGGTAGCCCGCATTACGCCTATCGCGGCGGCTATTGGGGCCCGCCGGCCTATCGCCCGCGCGTCGTCGTGGTGCAGCCGCCGCCGGTGCGCTACTACGTGCCGCCGCCGCCGGTGGTCTATGCCCCAGCCCCCTATGGCGGGCCGAATCTTTCCGCCGTGCCGGCCTCGCCGGTCTACCAGGCGCAGAACGGCCAGTATTGCCGCGAATACCAGGCCACCGTGGTGGTGGCCGGCGTGCCGCAGGCGAGCTATGGCACCGCCTGCCTGATGCCCGACGGCGCCTGGCGCGTGGTGAACTGAGGCGGCTTAATGCTGTTGCCGCAGCCATTCCCGGATGGCTGTGGCCGCCGCCTCGGGCGCTTCGTTGAACAGGATATGCGAGGTGCCTTCGAGGGCCTGGCATGTCACCTTGCCGGCACCGAATTTTGCCATCACGGCCAGGTCCATGCTGTCGATGCAGGACGGTACCCGCTCATCCACCCGCTTGCTGCCAAACGGCAGGGCGGCATGCAGCAGCAGCACCGGCGCCGGCTGCAACAGCGGCAGATCGTAGTAAATCCGTTCCTCGTTGCCGCCGGGGACAACGCCGAAACCGTCGCGCGTGATCGCCGCATGGCGGCGGATTTCACCATCATCGAGGCCGAGGCGCAGTATCGCCGTGGCCGCCCGCTGCTTGGCCATCGCCAGCGGCGTATCACCCAGCACCAGGCCGATCACGCCAGGGAAATGCCGCGCCAGCACCGCCGCCACCAGGCCGCCGAAGGAATGCCCGACCAGCAGCACCGGCTGGTCCCGCAGCAGGCGAGGCATGCCCATCGCCAGCGCCGGCAGGATCAGCTCGGCCAACGCCGCCGGGCTGCCATCGCCATCGGGCGGAATATCCAGCGACTCGCCATGGCAAGGCAGGTCGAGGCAGAGGATATCGAAATCGGCGAGCAGTTCGGCGCCGAGCGGCAGCATCGCCGTGCGGTCCATGGTCATGCCATGCAGCAGCAAAGCCAGGGGCCGCGTGCTGCCGAGCGGCAGCTTAGGGCCAGCCTGCATCTTCGACACCGCGATCGGCTGCGCAGTCTTGGTCAGCCAGACGCCATGACTCAGCCGCCGCTGCGCGGCCTGTGGCCCCGCAACGGTTGCGGCATCGGCATCGGAAGCGCGCTCATCCGTCATGAAGAGTCTTTCTAGGGAGGGAATGCTTAACATTCCCTCCATGCCAAGCTGCTACCGCTGGGCTGACCGGACATCGCATGCGCGCTGAACGGCGCATGACAGGTGTTTCGGATTTCCGGGGAAAACTGGCTGGGGTGCCTGGATTCGAACCAGGGATGGCGGTACCAAAAACCGCTGCCTTACCGCTTGGCTACACCCCAGCAGCAGCGCAGGCAGGCTTGCCGCCGGCTGAGCGCTGAGCGGGCCGGAAGATAGTCGGAAGCCCCCTGCTTTTCCAGCCTCAGGAAACCGCCGTTTGCCAAATGCCTGGCTTGTTTGCGCCCAAGGATTATCCCGCCTAGGATGCGCAAAACAGCAGAGGGCTACTTTGCCGCACGGAAACAATCTACCCCATGAGCCGGCGGCTGTCGGCCAGCAACCCGACATGTCGGCCTTCGGTCATGTAGTGGCGGCGCCGTTGCGCGACCTGCTTGCCTTCTATCTCGGCAAGCGCGCTGGCGCACGGGTGCCGCTGCGCTCCAGCATCAGCCCGGTGGATTTGCGCAACCTGCTGTCCGGCGTGTTTCTCTACGAATACGACCGCGCCAACCGGGATTTCCAGGTGCGGCTCGCCGGCAACGACATCCGCGACATGGTGCAGACCGTGCGCCAGGGCGCCCGCCTCGACGAGATATTTCCGCCCGAAGCGGCAGCGGCCGTGCGCGAGCGCTACGCCAAGGTCTGCGACGAAGTCTGCGTGATGCATAATATCGGCCATGTTTTCGAGAAACTGGGCGGCACCGGCCAGGGCGAGCGGCTTGCACTGCCGTTGGCCGATGATAGCGGCGATGTGCGTTTCCTGATCGGCGCCACCCTCTACGATCTCGGCAGCCCGGGAAAACCTCTTCCCGGCAACGAGAAAGTACGGATCACCTTTACGCCACTTTGATATTGGCACGCTGCTCTGGCCGCCCTTGGGCCGGCGTCAGATCGCGGTTGCCGCCAGCCACCAATCGGGATAGGCGCGGGCCAGCATGCGCGCGGCATGCTCGGCCAGACGCTGTTCCGCGAACAGCCCGAAACAGGTGGCGCCCGAGCCGGAAAGCCGCGCCAGCAGGCAGCCGCTTTGCGCCTTCAGCGCCGCCAGCACCGGGTCGATGGCGCTGCTCAAGAACCGCGCCGGGGCTTCCAGATCGTTGCGCCGTTCGCGCAGCAGGATCGCCAGGTCGGCGGCACTGGCCGGCGGGCGCGACAAAGGCTGCGCCGGACCGGTGGTGCCGTTGAGTGCCGTGAATACCTCGCGCGTCGGCAGCGCGATGCCGGGATTGGCCAGCACCAGCCAGGCCGGCGGCAGGCCATCCAGCGGCACGACTTGCTCGCCGATGCCGGTCATCATCGCCGGACGGCCCAACAGGCAGACCGGCACATCGGCACCAAGCTGCAGGCCGATCCGCGCCAGCGCGGCGGCATCATGGCCCAACTGCCAATGCTGGTTCAGCAGATGCAGGGCCGCCGCCGCATCCGCCGAGCCGCCGCCGATGCCGGAAGCAACAGGCAAGGTCTTGGTCAGGGTCAGTAGCGCTCCGAGCCGCTTATCGCCACGCAGCAGCTTCGCCGCGCGCAGCACCAGATTGCCGTCATCGGCTTCCAGCCCGGCAGCGAAAGGCCCATCGATCTTTAGTGAAAGCGCGTCCGCCGGGGCCACCGCCACGCGGTCGGCTGCCGCTACATCGCGGGCAAATACCACCAGGCTTTCCAGCGTGTGATAGCCATCGGGCCGCTTGGCGGTGATATGCAGGAACAGGTTGACCTTGGCCGGCGCCAGGCGGGCTATTGCAGCAGCCATCAGAAGCCACCGAACATCAAAAACCGCCCACCATCAAAAACCGTCGTCACCCCCGGGCTTGACCCGGGGGTCTTCCGCCAAATTGGAAGAGATGCCCGGCTCACTGTAAGCCTACGAACGCCTAGTGGCGTTCGTAGGCGCACAGGCACGAACGGCCATGGCCGGGCATGACGCGCTGCTTTTCACTTCTGCGCGACCGGATCGAGGCCGGTTTCGAGCTTGCGGCGGATCTGCTGCTCCAGTTCTGGCTCCGGCTTGAGGCCGAGCGCGCGGCGCCACTGGAACTGCGCCTCGGCGCGGCGGCCGACTTTCCAATAGGCATCGCCCAGGTGATCGGTGATCACTGGATCGCCGCCCTTGAGTTCCACGGCGCGCTCAAGCTGCACCACGGCCTCGTCGTAGCGGCCGACGCGGTAATAGGCCCAGCCGAGCGAGTCGACGATGGCGCCGTCGTTCGGCCGCATCGTCACGGCGCGGCGGATCATGTCGGTGGCGCGGTCGATATTGCGGTTCATATCGATCCAGGTATAGCCGAGATAGTTCAGCACCATCGGCTGCTCGGGCTGGAATTCCAGCGCCTTGAGCATATCGGCTTCCGCCTTGCTCCACTGCTTCGAGCGCTCATAGGCGATGCCGCGGCTGAACAGCAGGATCCAGTGCCGGTTCTCCAGCACCGGAATGCGCTGGAAGGCAGCGGTGTATTCAGTCGCCGCTTCCTGCCAGCGCTCCATCTGGCGGTAGAGGTCGCCGAGCGTGATCAGCGGGCGGGCGTCGTCGCGGCGGTCGCGGGCGATCTTACGCAGCATGCGCACGGCGGCATCGTGGTCGCCACGCTCGTTCATGCACCAGGCGATGCGCAATTGCGCCACGTCAGCGAAGGCACCGTCGGACTGCACCGTGCCATAGGTCTTGATGGCGCGGTCCCATTGCTTGCGGCTCTCGTAGATGTCGGCCAGCGTGACGCGGGCATCATCCAGATCGGGGCGCAACGCCAGGGCAAGCTGGAGATGCAGTTCGGTCAACTCGCCGCCATCGTTGCGGCCAAAGGCGGTAGCCGCCGCCAGCAGGCTTTCGGCGAAGCCTTCATTGGCATTGCCGATCATCGGCGCGACATTGCTGCCCAGGCTGTTCGAACTGCGCAGGCGGCGCTCGGCACGCATCAGCGTGCCGTTGTCGGGATTGAGCTTGAGCTGGCTGGCGATGAGGGCGCGCGCCTCGTCGGCGCGGCCACGGCGCTCGAGGAAACGCGCATAGGCATCGCTCATGCGAATGCCGACACGCTCCGGCTTGGCCATCGCCTCGCGGTAATCCGCTTCCGCCTCGCGATAGCGGCCGAGCAGTTCCAGCAGCATCGGCTTCAGGTGATCATGCACACCGCCGAACAGCGGATTGCGGTCGAGCCGGCCCAAAGCCTCAAGGGCGCGGTCGGCCTCGCCCTTGCCGGCATAGGCCCAGGCGGCGATCAGCGGATTGAAGGCGGCGTGGATGCCGGAGGTCGGGCCCTCCGCCACCACGCGCAGGGCCGAATCATAGTCGCGCCGCAGCATCGCCCCGGTGGCGACCGAGATCCGCGCCATATGGTCGGCGGGATTGTTGTCGCGCAGCACCGGCGCCAGTTCCAGCGCCTGTGGCACGCGGCCATCGGCCAGCAGCGAGAGGAAGGCGCCCTGGGCCAGCAGGCCGGAATTCGGCTCCTCGCTCAGTGCCTTGAGATAGTAGTCGGCGGCAGCCGTGTAGTCGAAGCTCAGGCGGGCATGGCGCGCGGCGAGGAAATGGCCGTAGGGCGACAGCATGTCGGACTCTTCGGCCACCGCCACGTCGACGGGCACCGGCTGCGGCGCCCGCGCGGTGACGCAGGCCGAAAGCAGCAGCGGCGCCAGCATCACCGCCAGCGCCGCGCGTTGTTTCGCCCAGGATTTTGTTCCAGGCGAGGCCAGGCCATGGATCCGGCGGGCGCAGGGGGTAACTTTCGCTTCGGCCGGACGCATCAAGCTGCCTCGCTTCTGAGAACTACATATCGGGGGACTACATATTCGGGTAGTTCGGGCCGCCACCACCTTCCGGCACGGTCCAGTTGATATTTTGGGCCGGATCCTTGATGTCGCAAGTCTTGCAGTGAACACAATTTTGCGCGTTGATCTGGAACCGGGGATTGCTGCCATCCGCATCCCGCAGCACTTCGTACACGCCCGCCGGGCAGTAGCGTTGCGCCGGCTCGTCATAAAGCGGGAGATTCCTGGCAATCGGGATGCTGGGGTCCTTCAGCCGCAGATGGATCGGCTGGTCTTCCTCGTGGTTGGTCGAGGACAGGAACACCGAGGACAGCTTGTCGAAGCTGATCTTGCCGTCCGGCTTCGGATACTGGATCGGCTTGCACTCGGCCGCCGGCTTCAGGGTCTCATGGTCGGCCTTGCCATGCTTGGAAGTCCAGCCGACCAGGAAGCCGAGGCCGAGGTCGTTCAGCCACATATGGGCGCCGCCGATCAGGGTGCCGAGCCACATGCCGTATTTCAGCGCCGGCTTGACATTGCGCACCTTCCACAGATCTTTCCAGATCCAGCTTTCGCGCACCGCCTCGTTGTAATCGCCCAGTTCGACGCTACCATCAGAACCGCCCTTGAGCGCCGCGAAGGCCGCTTCCGCCGCCAGCATGCCGCTCTTCACGGCGTTGTGGCTGCCCTTGATGCGCGGCACGTTGACGAAGCCGGCCGAGCAGCCAATCAGCGCGCCGCCCGGGAAGCTCAGCTTCGGCACCGATTGCAGGCCGCCTTCGTTGATGGCGCGGGCACCATAGGCAATGCGCTTGCCGCCCTCGAAATACTCGCGCACGGAGGGATGCGTCTTGAAGCGCTGGAATTCGTCGAACGGCGAGAGATAGGGATTCTGGTAATTGAGGTTGACCACGAAGCCGACGGCGACCTGGTTGTCCTCGAGGTGATACATGAAGCTGCCGCCGGCGGTGCTGCTGTCGAGCGGCCAGCCTTGCGTATGCACCACCAGGCCCGGCTTGTGCTTGGCCGGATCGATCTGCCACAGCTCCTTGATGCCGATGCCGAACTTCTGCGGCTCGACGCCCTCGCGCAGATTGAACTTCTGCTGGATTTCCTTGGCCAGCGAACCGCGCACGCCCTCGGCGATCAGCGTGTATTTGGCGCGCAGTTCCACGCCAGGCGTGTAGCCGCTTTTCTTCTCGCCATCACGGCCGATGCCCATGTCGCCGGTGGCAACGCCGACCACTTCGCCCTTGTCGCCATACAGCACTTCGGCGGCGGCGAAGCCGGGGAAGATCTCGACGCCGAGTTCTTCCGCCTGGGTCGCCAGCCAGCGGCAGACATTGCCGAGCGAAACGATGTAGTTGCCGTGATTGTTCATCAGCGGCGGCAGCATGAAGTTCGGGATATAGATGTGGTTCGCTTCGGTCAGGATCAGGAAGCGGTCCTCGGTCACCGGCGTATTGAGCGGCGCGCCCTTTTCCTTCCAGTCCGGGATCAGTTCGTTGAGGCCGATCGGATCGACCACGGCACCGGAAAGGATATGCGCGCCGACTTCCGAACCCTTCTCGATCACGCAGACCGAGATTTCGTGGTCCTGCTCGGCGGCAAGCTGCTTGAGACGGATGGCGGCGGACAAGCCGGAGGGGCCGGCTCCCACCACCACCACATCATATTCCATTGTTTCGCGTTCCATCCCGCACCTATTGCTGGTCTTCTGGCACTGTTGACGATTGGCCCCTGCTTACCAGACTATATTGCCCAAGCCAACGGCGCCGGGCCAGGACAGGTTTATGCACACAAATGATATAACCGGGGAGACGCTCAGCGCCGGCGCGCTGCTGCGTTTCTATGTCGAATCCGGCGCCGACGAGTGTATCGGCGACGCGCCGGTGGACCGCACCCAGGCACCGCCACCCCGCCCCGCTGCCAATGCGCCTGCTGCCGCCAGGCCGGCCACACCTGCCGCAACGAAACCCGCTGCTTCCGCATCGCAAGCGCCCGTATCTGGCCAGGGTCTGTCCGATGGGGCAGCTTTCACCTTCACACCGGCAGCGCCGCCGGTGCGTGCGCCGGTCTCTCCGGCGCTGCTCTCGGCACAGGCAGCGGAAACCGCCGCCACCAAGGCGGCCCTGGCCTGCAACAGCGTCGAGGAACTGAAGGCCGCTGTAGCCGCCTTCGAGGGCTGCGCGCTGAAGGCCACCGCCACCAATACCGTGTTCGCGCGTGGCAATCCGGCGGCAACGATCATGCTGATCGGTGAAGCGCCGGGCCGCGACGAAGATGCCCAGGGTGCGCCCTTCGTCGGCCAGAGCGGCCAGTTGCTCGACCGCATGCTGGCCGCCATTCAGCGCGACGAAAGCAACGCCTATATCTCCAACGTCATTTTCTGGCGTCCGCCGGGCAACCGTGATCCGTCGCCGGAGGAAATCATCGCCTGCCGTCCCTTCGTCGAGCGCCACATCGCTCTGGTGCGGCCAAAGGTGATCGCCCTGGTGGGGCGGCATGCCGCCGCCACCCTGCTCGGCACCAGCCAGGGCATCACCAAGCTGCGCGGCAACTGGCATGTCTATGCCAAGGACGGCCTGAACATTCCCGCCCTGCCGATGCTGCATCCGGCCTATCTGCTGCGCCAGCCCGGCATGAAGCGCGAAGCCTGGCGCGACATGCTCAGCCTGGCCGTGAAGCTCGAGGAACTGGGCGGGTGAAGTCGATTGAGAGCAGTCGTAACGAGACCCCCGGGTCAAGCCCGGGGGTGACGAGAATAATAATAAGCGTCATGCGCGGACTTGATCCGCGCATCTCGTGAAGTCGGGAAACGCTTTTATGAACCGCATCTTCTATGGCTGGGTCGTGGTGGCGGCGGCTTTTGCCGTGATGTTCGTCGGCTTCGGCGCCGCCTATTCCTTCCCCGCCTTCTTCGAACCGCTGCGGCGTGAATTCGAAGCCAGCCGCGCCACCGTGTCGCTGGTGTTTTCGCTCGCCGCCTTCCTCTATTTCGCGCTCGGCGCCATCAGCGGCCCGCTCGCCGACCGGCTCGGGCCGCGGCCGGTGATCGGCTTCGGCCTTGCCGCTGTCGCCGCCGGCATGATCGCCGCCAGCTTCGCCGATAGCCTGCTGACAGTGCTGATCGCCTATTCCATCGGCATGGGCGTCGGCGTCGGCTTTTCCTATGTGCCGGCCATCGGCACGGTGCAGCACTGGTTCATCGCCAAGCGCGGCCAGGCGTCTGGTCTTGCGGTTATGGGGATTGGCTTAGGGACGGTGGTGATGCCGCCGGTCGCCGCCTGGCTGATCGACAGCCTGACCTGGCGCCAGGCCTATCTGCTGCTCGGCATCGCCGCCGCCATCCTCGGCGCCCTGGCGGTGGTGGCCCTGCGGCCCAATCCCGCCAGCATGGGCCTGCGCCCGGATGGTGTCGGCGCGGCGGCCGGGGAAGCTGTCCCATCCAACGCCCCGCCGCCCGGCCTCACTCTGGCGGAAGCGTTGCGCCACCGGCTGTTCTGGCTGCTCTACCTTGCCTGCGCGCTGAACTGCATCGGCACCTTCGTACCTTTCGTGCATCTCCCCGCCTATGCCCAGGACCAGGGCCTGTCGCGCGACCAGGGCGTCTGGCTGGTCGGGCTGATCGGGATCGGCTCGATGCTCGGGCGCTTCCTGCTCGGCCCGGTGGCCGACCGGGTTGGGCGCGGCCCGGCCTTCGCCGCCGCCATGTTCGGCTCCGGCATCATGCTGGCGCTGTGGCCGCTGGCCGATGGCTTCATCCCGCTGGGGCTGTTCGCGCTCGGCTTCGGCCTCTGCTATGGCGGCTTCGTGGCGCTCGCCCCGGCGGTCACCGTCGACCTGTTCGGCGCCCGCGCCGCCAGTGCGGTGATCGGCGCGCTCTATACCAGCGTCGCCTTTTCCACCCTGATCGGTCCCACCCTGGCCGGCGCCGCCTTCGACCGCTTCGGCAGCTACCTGGCCCCGATCCTGATCTGTGCCACCACCTGCCTTATCGGCGCCGGCATCATCGCCGTGATGCCGCGCCGCCGCTAATACAACTTATATGGTACATAATATAGGCTTGCCCATACGGGTTTCATGGGGTATGCCGGCTCGTCATGCCAAGCCAATCGCGACAAATTGTGACCTGGCAGCTTTTGCAGACGGGGGAAATCCGGCGGCGCCTAGTGGCCCGGCTGGGCTTCGGCGCCCTGTTGCTGGCTGCTGGCCTGGGGCTGGCGGCATTACTGGCCCCAGCGCAGTCACTGGCCCAAACCGACCTGCCCACCATCCTCAATCAGGCTGACAGCGACCGCTATGGCCGTATTTTCGAGCTTCAGGCCGACCTGCGCTTCGCCGAGGCCGACCGCGAACTGAAGCTGATCAAGGACCCGATCCTGCGCGGCCATGCACTGCATCAGCGCTACACCCATCCGACCGGGTATAACGCCGGCTATGCCGAATTGAGCAACTGGCTGCGCGACTACCGCGATCATCCCGGCGCCGAGGAAATCTACCGCCTGGCGCTGAAAAAGAAGGGCAAGAAGGACAAGGCCCCGCCTGCCCCCACCGGGGTCGATACCGGCGAATTCCCCAATGATCCAGGCAGCGTCGCCACCACGCGCTCGCGCCCGATCCCGAAGGAGCGCGACCCGGCCGCCGCCCAGATGATCGCCCGCGCCGAGGGCGAACTCGGCCAGTTGCTGCGCAAGGACAAGGTCAGCCAGGCCGAGGCGCTGATCAACAAGCCGGAAATCCGCTCGCGGCTGTCCAATTCCGAATTCGACGACTGGCGCCGCCGCGTCGCCTGGAGCTGGTTCCTGAATGGCGACGACGCCAAGGCGCTGGCGCTGGCCGGCCCCGCCGCGCAGCGTTCACGCGCCCGCGTGCCGGAAGCCGACTGGGTCGCCGGCATCGCTGCCTGGCGCATGGGCCGCTACGACAACGCCGCGCATCATTTCGAAAACCTGGCCTTTTCGCAGGTCGCCTCGAACTGGGACAAGGCCGCCGGTGCCTGGTGGGGCGCGCGCGTCATGCTCCGGCTGCGCCAGCCGGCGGAAGCGATGCGCCTGCTGCAGGTGGCGGCGACGCAGGAACGCACCTTCTACGGCCTGCTGGCGCTGAACCAGTTGGGCCAGGAAATGCCCTTCTCCTGGGCGCCGGCGCCGCTGGTGGCGGAAGATGCCGGCAAGCTGGCGCAGATGCCGGCGATCCGCCGCGCCCTGGCGCTGAACGAAATCGGCGAGGCGGTGCGTGCCGACCGCGAAATCGCCCGCGTGTTTTCGCAGGCCTCCGACCCGCTGGCTTTCGCCCTGCTCGGCCTTGCTGGCCGGCTGCAGACTCCGGCTTCGGCGATGAAGATCGGCCTGGCCTGGCGCAGCGTGAAGGGCGATGCCTACGACAACGCCATGTATCCGCTGCCGCCCTGGGAGCCGGAAGGCGGCTTCGCGCTCGACCGTGCGCTGATCTTCGCCTTCATGCGCCAGGAAAGCGCCTTCAACCCGCGCGCTTCCTCCAGCGCCGGTGCCGCCGGCCTGATGCAGTTGATGCCGCGCACCGCCGGCTATGTGGCGGGCGACCATACCCTGCGGCTGAAGAACAGCCGCCACCGCCTGCTGGCGCCGGAATACAATATCGAGCTGGGCCAGCGCTACCTGCAGCATCTGCTGGAAATGCCGATGATCCGCGGCAACCTGTTCTACCTCGCCGCCGCCTACAATGCCGGTCCGGGCAATCTGCAGAAATGGCTGCGCGAAGGCCGCCAGGAAGACCCGCTGCTGTTCATCGAGAGTATCCCGCTTTCTGAAACCCGGCTGTTCGTGCAGCGCGTGCTGACCAATCACTGGATCTACCGCGCCCGCATCGGCCAGCCGCATGACAGCCTCTCCTCCACCGTCACCGGTGACTGGCCGCTTTACCGCGCCCATGACCGCGCCACCGACAGCGATCTGCGGACGGCGGAAAAGAAGCCCTGATCCCCCGCTAGCGGCATGGCTATCACACTGAACGCCACCCTCGCCGAACGCCGGCTTGCCCTGCAATGCCTGATCACGGTCTGCGTGCTGATGACGCTGGGGAGCTGCTACGGCCTGTTCGTCGCCGGGCCGGCCGGCCTGCTCTCTCCATTCGAATGGCTCACCATCCCGCCGATGCTGCTCACCGGCCTGGTGTTGCTGGTACTGCTGCTGTGGCGCGGCACCATCTGGCTCGAGCGCATCGCCTTCGGCCTCTCGCTCTGGATTTCCTTCTACATCGCCGGGAACGTGACGAACGCGCTGTTCCTGACCAAGGATGGCGACAAGGTATTCGTTCATATGGGCTGGGCGATCCCGGTCTACCTGTTCCTGTTCGCGGTGAATGAGCGGCGTCGGGCGCTGTGGTTGTCTGGCATCACCGCCGGAACAATCCTGCTGAGTGTCGGCACCTACCTGATCGAGCATGCCGCCGCCGGCTCGTCGCAGCTCGATGCCATGGTAAGCTGGAGTCTGGCGCAACTGGCGGCGCTGGCGCTGATCGCCGGCGTGTCGCATTTCCGCGAACTCTATGCCATCGAGAATGCCGCCGCCGCAGCCCTGGCCGACAGCAATAGCCGTATCTCGGCGCTGGCCGAGCAATTGAGCGAAAGCGAAGCACGGGCACGGCGCCTGATCGACCTCGCCCCCGATGTGCCCGGCCTGCTCGACGACACCGCCTGTATCGTCGAGATCGGGCCGAATTGCCGCGACATCTGGGGCATGGAGCGCGAGGCGATCATCGGCCGCCCGCTGGTCTCGCTGTTCTCCGCCAATGACCAGCTCGTCGTTACCGCGCGGCTGGATGCCGCCCGCAGCGGTGCGCCCCGGCGCATGCAGCCTGGCCGCGTGCGCCATGCCAGCGGCCAGGAGAAGCCGGTGCTGTGGTCGGTGATCTGGTCGCCGGTGGCGAGCCAGTATTACCTCTGGGCCCAACCCGCTGAATAAAACAGCCCGCCGAACAAGCAGCGGTTCCTCACCAGAATTTAATTCCCCGCCCTCTGGCCTTAACACCGGCCGCCGCCCATATTTAGAGTCGTTCAAAGCAAGGAGCGACGTATGGCATCCGCGGCCCAGGCGAAAAAGCTCGGCAAACTGCCGAACTGGAATCTCGACGACCTCTATCCGGGCCGCGATTCCAAGCCGTTCCACGCCGCCATGGCCAATGCCGCCAAGACCGCCGAGGCGCTGGAAAAGCGCGGCAAGGGCCGCATCGCCGCGATGAGCGGCGACGAACTGGCCGGGCTGATCCAGGACTACGAGAAGCTGCAGGACACCATCGGCCGCATCTACGCCTTTGGCTCGCTGAGCTACGCCGCCGACATGGCCGATCCGCAGGTGGCGCGCTTCTACCAGGATATCCAGGAGAAGCTGAACGCCGTCACCACCCGCCTGCTGTTCGTCGGCCTGGAACTGAACAAGCTGGACGACAAGGCGCTGGAGACGAAACTCGCCCAGTCGAAGAAGCTGAAGCATTACAAGCCCTGGCTCGATGATCTGCGGCTCTATCGCCCCTACCAGCTTTCCGACGAGATCGAGCAGTTGCTGCATGAGAAGCAGGTTTCCGGCGCCGCCGCCTGGAACCGCCTGTTCGACGAGACCATGGCCGGCCTGCGCTTCAAGCTTGGGACCGAGGAACTGACCGCCGAGCAGACGCTGCATCTGCTTTCCGACACCGACCCGGCCAAGCGCCGCCAGGCCGCCAAGGCTTTGGCCAAGGTGTTCAAGCAGAATGTCCGCCTCTTCGCCCTGATCACCAACACGCTGGTGAAGGACAAGGAGATCGAGGACCGCTGGCGCAAATATCCGCTGCCCGAATCCTCGCGGCATCTGTCCAACTGCGTTGAACCGGAAGTGGTGAACGCCCTGGTGGATGCCGTGACCGCCAGCTACCCCAGCCTGTCCCACCGCTACTACGCGCTGAAGGCCAAGTGGATGGGCAAGCGCCAGCTTGACTGGTGGGACCGCAACGCGCCTCTCCCTGAGGACAAGGACCGCCTGATCCCCTGGGAGGAAGCGCGCGACATCGTGCTCGGCGCCTATGGCCGCTTCTCGCCGAAACTGGCCGATCTCGGCAAGCGTTTCTTCGACAATAACTGGATCGACGCCCCGGCGCGGCCGGGCAAGGCCTCGGGCGCGTTTGCGCATCCGACAGTGCCGAGCGCGCATCCCTATCTGCTGGTGAACTATCTCGGCCGCACCCGTGACGTGATGACCCTGGCGCATGAATTGGGCCATGGCGTGCACCAGTTGCTCGCCGCCGAGCAGGGCCCGCTGATGGCCGATACGCCGCTGACCCTGGCCGAGACGGCTTCCGTGTTCGGCGAGCAGCTCACCTTCCGCGCTCTGCTGGCCCAGGCCAAGCCGAAGCAGCGCAAGCTGATGCTGGCCTCCAAGGTGGAGGACATGCTCAACACCGTGGTGCGGCAGACCGCCTTCTATAAGTTCGAGCAGCGCGTGCACAATGCGCGGCGCGAGGGCGAGCTGACGCCGGATGCGCTGGGCGATATCTGGCTCGGCGTGCAGCGCGAGAGCTTAGGCCCGGCGCTGAAATTCGATGCCGACTACAGCACCTTCTGGTGCTACATCCCGCATTTCGTGCATTCGCCCTTCTATGTCTATGCCTATGCCTTTGGCGATTGCCTGGTGAACGCGCTCTATGCCCGCTACCAGGATGCCGAGAAGGGTTTCCAGGAGAAGTATTTCGCCATGCTCAAGGCCGGCGGCAGCAAGCGCCACAAGGAATTGCTCGCCCCCTTTGGCCTCGATGCCTCGGATCCCGCCTTCTGGTCCAAGGGGCTCGGCGTGATCGGCGGCTTTATCGACGAGCTTGAAGCCCTTGGTTAAACAGAATGGCTGAGGAAGACACTGCCTTAGGCCGCGCCCGGCGCTATGCCCGTGTCGGCGCCTCGGTTGGCAGCCTTGCCGCCAAGCTCGGCGCCGAGCGCGTGCTTGGCGTCAAGCTCGACCGTGGCAAGCATGCGGCGGATCTGCGTGCGGCGCTCGGCGGCCTGAAAGGCCCGCTGATGAAGGTGGCGCAGATCATGTCCACCATCCCCGACGCGCTGCCGAAGGAATATGTGCAGGAACTGACGCAGCTTCAGGCCAATGCGCCGGCGATGGGGCCGGCTTTCGTCAAGCGCCGCATGGTTGCTGAACTCGGGCCCGACTGGCAGGCGAAATTCACCCGCTTCGATTTGCAGGCAGCCGCCGCCGCCTCGCTCGGCCAGGTGCATCGCGCGGCGACCAAGCAGCAGGGCAACCTGGCGGCCAAGCTGCAATACCCGGACATGGCTTCGGCGGTGGAAGCCGATCTGAAGCAGTTGAAGCTGATCTTCGGCATCTACAGCCGCATCGATCCGGCCATCGACACCCGCCATATCCATGCCGAGATCGCCGACCGGCTGCGCGAGGAACTGGATTACCAGCGCGAAGCGGCGCATATGCGGCTCTATGCCGCGATGCTGAAAGACGAGCCGCAGGTGCATGTGCCCGACGTGGTGAAGCCTTTAAGCACCGGCCGGCTGCTGACCATGACCTGGCTGGACGGCAAGCCGCTGCTGACCTACAAGGACGCGCCGCAGGAAGCCCGCGACACGATTGCCTACAACCTGTTCCGCGCCTGGTATGTGCCGTTCTACCGCTGCGGCGTGATCCATGGCGATCCGCATTTGGGCAATTACACGGTGCGCGACGATCTCGGCATCAACCTGCTGGATTTCGGCTGCGTGCGCATTTTCCCAGCAAAGTTCGTCGGCGGCGTGATCGACCTCTACCGCGCTATCTCGACCCAGGACCGCGCGCTGGCGGTGCATGCCTACGAGACCTGGGGCTTTTCGGGCTTGAGCAACGAAGTGATCGACACGCTCAATCTCTGGGCCGAATTCGTCTACGCGCCGCTGCTGGAAGACCGCCCGCGCCGCATCCAGGAAATGGAAGAAAGCGGCATCTATGGCCGCGAAGTAGCCGAGAAGGTGCATGCCGAATTGAAGAAACTCGGCGGCGTGACGCCGCCGCGCGAATTCGTGTTCATGGACCGCGCCGCCATCGGCCTCGGCGGCGTATTCCTGCATCTGAAGGCAGCGATCAACTGGCACCGCCTGTTCCACGACCTGATCGAAGGCTTCGACACCAAGGCACTGGAAAAACGCCAGCAGGCGGCGCTGAAGGCGGCGGGGCTGGAACAGACTGATTAGAATAAAGCTTGCGACTAAACCGGAAAACGCGCACCCAAAAATATGTCAGACACACCGGCTGCATTGCAAAAAAGAGCAATAAAATATACAATTGATAATTACAGATAAGATTTTACTTACACAGGGGCGAAATACTCTAGCCTCTATTTTTGCAGGATGATCCAGGTGCAAAGGCATGCCGGTTTCGCGGCGGGAATATACTGGGGCTTTGCGCTGCGATTTCGAGAGCTGCGAGGCTAATGGGTGATGCGGAAAGTTTTCACATCCGGGCTTCGAATCGTTTTCGACTATCTTGCGCCAGGGCGCATCCTGCATCGAAACAATAATTTTCGTGCCGCGACCTTTGCGTCGATAGTTATCACTGTTCTTGATATTGCTGTTTTGTATTTTGTTTTCTTTGACATTCCTCAAAACTCCACCGAAGTGCAATTCAAGCTGACCACAGCTGTCTCATACATGCTGTTGCGGGCGCTGCTGGCTACAGCTCTTCAATTCTTACCAAAGCGTCTGCTTCCTGCCACGCCCGCGTTTTGCACTGAGAATGTGCTCTTTTTATCGGTATTCCTGAGAGCCTACCCAATTTTCTCCCTGGCAATAATCATCAGCATTCATTTGTTCAAACTATCCGCCTGGGGGTTTTTTCAAGGACCGTCAGAACTTTCGCTTCCGAACATATTTCCTAATGATGTCATTGTTATAGAACATCATTACTTCAAGAAAAATTCCGCTCGCAGAGGCGATCTCGTTGTGTATGAACGAGCAGGCAATTTCCTCATTTCAAGAATCGCCGCAATACCTGGGGATACCGTCAGCATTCGAAATGGGGCGCTGTCTGTAAACGGGCAAACCCAAAATTTGCAGGCGATGAGAACATGTATTCCTGTAGCCGGCAAACTCTATCAAGCTATTGAAGAAGAAAATGACGCTGGGAAATACACTGTATTGATTGGTGGGTGTGACGTCGAAATTTCCTATCGCATAGGCGCGGTGGATATAATGACTAATGAAATTCTACTCGTTCACGACAACCGAAGCAGATTCGGGAATATGTTCTCATCCTTGGAAAAAGTCCCCATCGACATGCGTGTTTTTAAAGTTCAGGCATCATCTTTATTTCATAGACCAAGGTTTATTCACCGGTCTTCGTCGGCGGACCGCGCTGATATCAGATTGAGCGAATAGCGAAACCATTTATAGTTTTCCATACGCCCCGTGTCTCGGCGCCTTGTGACTGGAGCAATCAAGCACGCGCAGAGTCAAGTTGCGGAATTTCCGACGCATGGCGGCGGAGAAGATACGCGGGTAGTGGCGCGTGTTGCCGGCTCAACACCCGCTCCTGTTGGCAGGAGTCAGCTTTCCGGTTGACGGCGCCCGCCAGGGGGCGACAATCGGGGCATGATTGGCAGCCTGTCGCTCTATTCGCCGGCCACGCTGCCGGCCTTTGGCGCCGCGCCCCCCGCCCTTGCCACGGCCCAGAGCCGGGCCAATGACGGCAGCGCGGTGTGCAGCGCGCTGGATTGCAGCGAACATGGCGCCTTCAACCGCGCCCAGCTTGCGGCGCAGTTTCCCGGCCTGGCCAGCGCGCGCACGGAATCGGCGCGGCAGAACGGCATCGGCCCCGGCGCCGTGACCGCAGCCAGCACCGGCACTGGCAGCAGCGGCATCGGCAGCAGCGGCACCGGTCGCCTGGCCAGCAACACCCTGCTCACCGCCCAGGAGCAGGCCACGCCCGCCGCCGGCAGCGGCAAGGCGCAGTCGGCTGACCAGCTATCGGAAGAAGAAAAGGCCCAGGTGGCGAAGCTGAAGGCGATCGACGCCAAGGTGCGGGCGCATGAGCGGGCGCATGCCGCCGTGGGCGGGCAATATGCCGGCGCGCCGTCCTACAGCTACACGCGCGGCCCCGATGGCCAGATGTATGCCACCAGCGGCGAGGTGAGCATCGACATTTCCGCCGAGAACGACCCGGAAGCGACCCTGCAGAAAGCGGCCCAGGTGGCCGCCGCCGCGCTGGCCCCGGCCGACCCCTCGGGCGCCGACCGCGCCGTGGCCGCCGCCGCCCAGGCCTTGCGGCTGGAAGCCCTGGCGCAGATCCGCGCCGAAAAGAAAGCCGAGCAGGAAGCGCAGCAGGCCGAGGCTGGCACGGCGCCCGCACCTAATCCGGCGCCCGGGCAAAGTCCCGCCGAATCGCCCGCTGCCCGGGCCTCCGCCGCCTATGCCGCGCTCAACGGCCTGATCGGCCGGGTGGCCCAGCAGCAGGGCGGCGCGCTGGTCAATGCCTCGGCCTGACGCCGGGGCCTGAGCCCCCTACCGCAGCCGCGAAGGGTTGTAGGACCGGGGGGTAAAAGCGTAGTATCCGGGCGGAAAAACGGCCCGCCCCGGCGTGGGCCATAAACACCGCTCGCAGCAAGAACTAGAGGGAAGCAGCCGATGGCCGAGGAACATAAGCTTGGCACCATGGATATCAGCCAGCACAAGGCCGCCTATAGCGGCTTCATGAAGGCAACCACATGGTCCTGCATCGCCATCGCCATCACGCTGGCGCTGATGGCGAAATTCCTGGTGCACTAAGATTACCGCAACGGCGCCCCAGCGGCGCCGTTGTCTTATTCACAGTCATTTTGTTCGTACAAAGTCGATCGCGCCGGGCAGCCAGCGCGTTCAGGGAGCGATAAGCTATGAAGATAGCGATTCCGAAGGAGCGCCGTCCGGGTGAACGGCGCGCCGCCGCCTCGCCGGATACGGTGAAGAAATTTGCCCAGCTTGGCGCCGAGGTGGTGGTGGAAACCGGCACCGGCGCCGGTGCCGATATCCCCGACAGCCAATTCGCCGAAGCCGGCGCCAAGATCGCGCCCGACGCCAGGAGCGCGCTCGGCGATGCCGACATGGTGCTGAAGGTGCAGCGGCCGATGACCGCCGCCGAAGGTAATGACGAACTGGCTTTGCTCAAAAAAGGCGCCATCCTGGTCGCCGGCCTGGGTGCCTTGCAGCAGCGCGAGCAGGTGAAGGCCTATGCCGCCGCCGGCATCGACGCCTATGCCATGGAACTGATGCCGCGCATCACCCGCGCCCAGTCGATGGACATTCTGTCCTCGCAGTCGAACCTCGCCGGCTACAAGTCGGTGCTGGATGCGGCGGCCGTGTTCGGCCGTGCCTTCCCGATGATGATGACCTCGGCCGGCACCATCGCGCCGGCCCGCGTCTTCGTCATGGGCGTCGGCGTGGCCGGCCTGCAGGCGATTGCCACCGCCAAGCGCCTCGGCGCCGTGGTTTCGGCGACAGACGTGCGCCCGGCGACCAAGGAGCAGGTGGAAAGCCTCGGCGGCAAGTTCGTCTGGGTCGATGACGAGGAAGCCCGCGCCAGCCAGACCGCTGGCGGCTATGCCAAGGAAATGTCGGCCGAGTACAAGGCCAAGCAGGCAGCCCTCATTGCCGAGACGGTGAAGAAGCAGGACATCATCATCACCACCGCGCTGATCCCCGGCCGCCCCGCCCCGGTGCTGGTCACCGAGGAAATGGTGCGCAGCATGAAGCCCGGCTCGGTGATCATCGATCTGGCGGTGGAGGCCGGCGGCAATTGCCCGCTGTCCAAGCCGGACCAGATCGTCGATGTCGACGGCGTCAAGGTGGTAGGCTACACCAACTATCCCAGCCGCGTGCCGGTGGATGCCTCCAACCTGTTCTCGAAGAACCTCTGGAATTTCCTCTCCCCGCATTGGGACAAGGAAAGCAAGACATTCAAGTTCAAGGCCGACGACGAAACCGTGACCGGCACCTGCGTCACCCGCGGCGGCGCCGTGGTGCACCCGATGCTGAAAGAGGGGAACTGATCATGGGTGAGATTTACTCCTTCTTCTCGCTGCTCACCGTTTTCGTGCTGGCCTGCTTCGTCGGCTATTACGTGGTGTGGAGCGTCACCCCGGCCCTGCATACGCCGCTGATGAGCGTCACCAACGCCATCTCGTCGGTGATCATCGTCGGCGCGCTGATCGCCGCCGGTGCCTCGGCGGTGTTCGATGCCTCCAAGGTGTTCGGCCTGCTCGCCATCGCGCTCGCCGCGGTGAATATCTTCGGCGGCTTCCTTGTCACCCAGCGCATGCTGGCGATGTACAAGAAAAAAGACGCCCCGGCGAAGAAGCATTAAGGGGCCATAGATCATGTCCATCCAACTTACCGCCCTGCTCTATCTCGTCAGCTCGGTGTTGTTCATCCTGGCTCTGCGCGGGCTTTCCAGCCCAGAGACCAGCCGCCAGGGCAACACCTTCGGCATGGTCGGCATGGCGATTGCCGTGCTCACCACCATCGCCAATCTCGGCGACCTCTCCGGCTCGATTGCCTGGGTGCTGGTTGCCCTGGTGATCGGCGGTGGCGTCGGCACCGTGCTGGCCCGCCGCATCCAGATGACGGCGATGCCGCAGCTTGTCGCCGCCATGCACTCACTCGTCGGCCTTGCCGCCGTGCTGGTGGCGGCCGCCGCCTTCTACAATCCGGCGCCTTACGGCATTCTCAATCCGGCCGGCGTCATCACTGTCGCCGCCCGCATCGAGATGAGCCTCGGCGTGGTCATCGGCATCATCACCTTCTCCGGCTCGCTGGTGGCCTTTGCCAAGCTGCAGGGCCTGGTTTCCGGCAGCCCGGTGATCTTCAAGGGCCAGCATATGCTGAACGCCCTGATCGGCCTGGTGATCCTCGGCCTGATCGTCGCCTTCTGCATGAACCCGAGCAAGGAACTGTTCTGGGCCGTCACGCTGCTGGCGCTGATCGTCGGCTTCACCATCATCATCCCGATTGGCGGCGCCGACATGCCTGTGGTCGTGTCGATGCTGAACAGCTATTCCGGCTGGGCGGCGGCCGGCATCGGCTTCACGCTGCAGAACCCGGCGCTGATCGTCACCGGCGCGCTGGTCGGCTCGTCGGGCGCGATCTTGAGCTACATCATGTGCAAGGGCATGAACCGCTCGCTGTTCAACGTCATCCTCGGCGGCTTCGGCGGCGACACGGCGGCGGCGACTGGCGGCAGCAAGGTGGAGAAGCCCTACAAGAAGGGCTCGGCCGACGACGCCGCCTTCATCATGAAGAATGCCGGCAAGGTCATCATCGTGCCGGGCTATGGCATGGCCGTCTCCCAGGCGCAGCATGCGTTGCGCGAAATGGGCGACAAGCTGAAGGAGGAAGGCGTGGAAGTGAAATACGCCATCCATCCGGTGGCGGGCCGCATGCCGGGCCACATGAACGTGCTGCTGGCGGAAGCCAATGTGCCGTATGACGAGGTGTTCGAACTGGAGGAGATCAACTCCGAATTCCAGACCGCAGATGTGGCCTTCGTGATCGGCGCCAACGACGTGACCAACCCCGCCGCGCGCGACGACCCGAAAAGCCCGATCTACGGCATGCCGATCCTCGATGTGGACAAGGCCAAGACCGTGCTGTTCGTGAAACGCTCGATGGCCAGCGGCTATGCCGGCATCGACAACGACCTGTTCTACAAGGACAACACGATGATGCTGCTCGCCGACGCCAAGAAGATGGTGGAGGATATTGTTAAAGGTCTTTAAGTCCGCGTTGCGGACTTAAAGACCGACGGGCTGCGCAGCGGACGAGTGTCCAGTGGACACTCGGTAGCAAGCAGGAGATAGCAAGTCCGCAGTGCGGACTTGATCGCGAACAGCGGATCCCTTGTTAGAGAATGCTGAAGGGCTCGGGAGCAATCCCGAGCCCTTTCGATTTAAGCCTACGGCTCAAAGTCCGATAGGCTCTAAGCGCGCGAGCCTCCAGTGGAGGCTCGTGGGCGCAGAGGCCCGAAGGGCAGCGCAGCGGACGAGTGTCCAGTGGACACTCGGGAGCAAGCTGGATAGCAGGTCTCCTGTGGAGACCTGATCGATCACAGCGAATCTCTTGTTAGAGAACGCCGAAGGGCTCGGGAGCAATCCCGAGCCCTTTTCTGATATCTAGGGGCGTTGCCCCCCGGAAAAACCCATGCCCTGAAGTTGCTTTGAAATATACGTAGCGTAATTATCTGTCATACCACTTACGTAGTCTATCACTCGCCGTAAGCATTGATATTCCGTCCAGGTTTCTTGCTCTCCAGGCACATTTGTCCCTGAGGGAGCATGATGTCCAAGCAATTTAAGAACTAAATCAGACTTCCACGACAAAGCTGTATCACTCTGTCTTTTTTCACTACTCTCAGATCGCTTTGGGTCATGTGACAAAACTCTGGCTTTATTTATTGCTGCTTCACAGAATGCCTTCAATGTCGTGTCAAAAATTGCATATGCGCCAATCTCATTTTCAATTTTTCTTCTATCTTTGAATATTTCCTCGTGCGCGATTTTTTTGGCATCTAGAATAAATTGATTGAACCTTTTGTATTCTTGCATTTTCCCAAATATTGAACCGGACATAACGCCAGACATTATATCATCATATCCATTCATGAAGCCTTCCTTGACTGCCGGGACCGCAATATCAAAAATATGACTTCTTATTATCGCAAGATTTTCTCTACTGTTTCCCTCAGGGTTCAAGTCTTCTCGAATTCTTTTTGCGCTATCAGAATCAAAAGCGCTTAATAGCGCGTCACGTGCCCGCTCATATGTAATAATTTTTAATTCTACAGCATCCTCAATATCAATAATTGCATAACAGATATCGTCCGCAGCTTCGACTAAATAGGCCAATGGATGCCGACACCATTCATGATCATTTTTTTGGATTAATCCGGTTTCTTTAGCCACCTGCTCTAAAATGTTTTTCTCAGATAAAAATGCACCAAACTTTTTTCCCTTCTTTTGACTAGTCCAGGGATATTTCTGGAAAGCAGCCAATGTCGCACAAGTCAGTCGAACACCACCTTTGAAAAGTCTTCGCTCTGTTTGAGTGAGAATTCGAAAACCTTGAGCATTACCTTCAAAATTAATCAAATCGTTTTGATATTCTTTATTAAAGAATTTGAAAAACTCCGGTCCGTTAATTTCAAACCAATGAGCCATTGCCTCTTCCCCTCCATGACCAAACGGAGGGTTTCCTAGATCATGAGCAAGAGAAGCGGCTTGAACGACCGTTGATATGTCCTCCGGTGATATATCGCGAGGTAATTTCTTTTGGCGTTTTAATTCAACACCAATAGCTCTCCCCAAAGCTTTTCCCATTCGCGACGCTTCGAGACTATGGGCCAAACGTGTGTGAATATGATCGTTCGCTGCCAATGGGTGAACTTGGGTCTTTCGCCCCAGCCGTCTAAATGCGCCCGAGTATATTATCCGGTCGATGTCAGACTCAAATTGGGTCCTTTCCTCAATAGAAATTGTTTCTGGAAATTGAGGGTTTTTATCGGACGGGCTAGCTTCTACCCCCAACCTTTTTCTCGACATAAGCTGAGCCCAATTCATTTTTGTTGTGGGGTTGGTCTTCCTACTATTCGTCGATTTCTTAGTGGCAGTTTTGTTTTTTTTAGCGTTTTGAGCCATTTTAAAGATCCATCAATAATTGAATTTATGCCGTGCTATGCTGGCCATAAATTTAAAAATATACAATTATAAAATGTTCTTATGCCTAACTATCAATTTTGTACATATGCTTTTCGCGTTCATCTGCTCTCAAATATCCGCCCGAAGGCACGGCCTTAGTCGTTAAAAATCGCCAAGATTCCAGTCGATCACCTAATCAAGGCAAGTAGTCACCAAGCGATATACGCGAGGAAATAATGGTGAAAGGACTCTGCTAGCGTATCCGATTTCACCAGTAGGACCGCGCTCTTTAGGCTTCGGCCTATATCTAGCACTTCACAGGCCGACGCCGTCCTCTCGCCCCCCTACCCCAAAAACATCAACTCCCCCAGCAGCCAGGTGCTCTGCCCGTCTGGGGCCAGGATCGGCAGGTGGAGGGAGTCGAAGGGCAGGTAGTCCTTGCCGGCCCAGAGCACGGCGCCGCCGGCACGCAGGATCACGTGTTTGCGCACCACGATCTGATAGGCGTTGATCACCGTGGCGGCGTCCTCGGCGGAGAAACCCCAGAAGAGTTCGCTCACTTTCGAGCCGGTGAATTCATGGCCGTGTATGGCGGTGAGATCGGCGCCGATCAGGCGGTAGCGGAAATCGGCGCCGCCTTCTATCGGCTCGGCGATGAACAGGCTGCCGAGATGCTCTTTCAGTTGCGTCGGGTCGATATCCTGGCGCCGGGGGATGCCGCCATCGGCCGGGCAGCGCGCACGCCAATAGTCGCGCAGCGCGCAGAGGCGCGGCGCGTCATCCAGCGCCGGATTCAATTCGGCGTGGAGGCGGCTTTTACGTGTGGTCATCGCGTCGGTCCCACCCTGGCGCATGGCCTGATACTCCGCCCCAGTATACGGCGCCGGGCGGCGCGAATGCCACTCCGCCGAGGCTATTGGCGGCTTCCAGGGCGCGGCCGGATCGCCCATCATGCTGGGCAAGGATCGGGCGATAAACGGGAGGGAAAAATGGCCGCAGCAGGCTTCGCGGGCGCGTTGGATTTCACCGGCAGGAGCGTGCTGGTTACTGGCGGCTCGGATGGCATCGGCTATGGCGTGGCGCGGGCCTTCGCGTCGCTGGGTGCCCGCGTCACCGTCACCGGCACGCGCGAGGCGGCAAGCTATGCCCAGGATTTCTCCGGGCTTGGCTTCCAGCGCCTGGATGTCTCCGACCCGGCTTCGGTGGCGGCACTCGCGCCGCTGTTTCCCGAACTGGATGTGCTGGTGAACTGCGTCGGCACGGTGCTGTATCGGGGCCAGGAATTCGAGCGCGCCGGCTTTGCCCGCGTGCTGGATATCAACCTCACCGGCATCATGGATGTGTGCGCCACCCTGCAGCCGGCTTTAGGCAAGCACGGCGGCGCCATCGTCAATCTCGATTCCGTGGTGGCCGAGCAGGCGGCGCGCAACAACCCGGCCTATTCCGCCAGCAAGATCGGGCTGAAGCATCTGAACAAGGCGCTGGCGATCAAATGGGGCAAGCAGGGCATCCGGGTGAACGGCGTCGGCCCCGGCTTCGTGCCGACCAAGCTGACCGCCAACCAGGCCGGCAATGAAGCCGCCGTGGCCGCCCGCCTGCCCTTGGGCCGCATCGGCACGCCCGACGACATTGCCGGCGCGGTGCTGTTCCTGGCCTCGCCGCTGGCCGGCTATGTGACGGGGCAATCCATCCTGGTGGATGGCGGCATGACGCTGCTGGGGGCGTTGTAGGGGCTGGGGGCGCTATAGTGGCCGATTGACTGTTCGCATAATGTTCTGTATAGTGTTTTGTCGGTAAACAGCGGAAAACAGCCCTGTGACAAAATCGCCGGAATGTCCGGGAAGCTTTGGGAAGCGTTTGGGAAGCGTCGGGATATGGAAATGGGATGCTGGCTTTCGCCAGCATGACGACCTTATTTGTTTTCCTTGTCATGCCCGCGCAGGCGGGCATCCCATTCTGTATCCAGGCCAGCATCCCATTTTTGCACATCCCATTTTTGCAAATCCCATTTTCGGTAAAGTTGTTTTACCCCTCCGCCGCGCCTTCCCGCCCTCACCCCGGCTTCCCTAAACTGGCGGCCAAGGGAGAAACGCATGGCTGAAGATTTCGAGGATGGCGGCACATTCGATTACGTGATCGTTGGTGGCGGCACGGCGGGGTCGCTGCTGGCCAACCGGCTTTCCGCCGATCCATCGCGCCGCGTGCTGGTGCTGGAAGCCGGCGGCGACGACACCTGGATCTGGTTTCACATTCCCATCGGCTATCTGTTCGCCATCGGCAATCCGCGTTCCGACTGGTGCTTCAAGACCGAGGCAGTGCCGGGGCTGAATGGCCGTTCCATCGGCTATGCGCGCGGCAAGGTGCTGGGCGGCTGCACCGCGATCAACGCCATGGTCTACATGCGCGGCCAGGCCGCCGATTACGATGCCTGGCGCCAGCTTGGCCTCACCGGCTGGGGCTGGGATGATGTGCTGCCCTATTTCCTCAAGCATGAGAATCATTTCGCCGGTGAGGCTCCGCTGCACAAAAGCGGCGGCGAATGGCGCGTCGAGCAGCCGCGCGTGCGCTGGGATATCCTGGATGCCGTGGGCCGCGCTGGTGCTGAAATCGGCATTCCGCCGGTGGCGGATTTCAATGGCGGCGACAATGAAGGCGCGGGCTATTTCCAGGTCAACCAGCATAAGGGCCGGCGCTGGTCGGCGGCGACGGGCTTCCTCAAGCCTGTGATGCACCGGCAGAATCTCACCGTGCGCCTGCAGGCCCATGCCGAGCGGATCGAATTGCAAGGCCGCCGCGCCACCGGGCTGATCTACACGCTGAATGGCCGCCGCTACCGCGTGCGCGCGGCGCGCGAAGTGCTGCTCACCGCTGGCGCCATCGCCTCGCCGCAACTGCTCCAGCTATCGGGCATCGGGCCGGGGGCGCTGTTGCAGCAGCATGGCATCCCGGTGCTGCATGACTCACCCGGCGTCGGCGAGAATCTGCAGGATCATCTGCAGGTGCGGCTGATCTACAAGGTGAAGAACGTCACGACTATCAACGAACTCGATCAGTCGCTCTTCGCCAAGGCGAAGATCGCGCTGGAATATGCGCTATTCCGGCGCGGCGCGCTGACCATGGCGCCCTCGCAATTCGGCATGTTCACGCGCTCAAGCCCGGAGCATGCCACGGCGAATGTCGAGTATCACATCCAGCCGTTGTCGCTGGATAAGTTCGGCGATCCGCTGCACAAGTTTCCCGCCTTCACCGCCAGTATCTGCAATCTGCGCCCGACGTCGCGCGGCCATGTGCGGATCAAGAGCCGCGATGCTTTCACCGCCCCGGCGATCCAGCCGAATTATCTCTCGACACCAGAGGATCAGCGCGTGGCGGTGGACAGCATCAAGCTGACGCGGCGGCTGGCACAGGCCCGGGCGCTGGCGCCCTATGAGCCGGAGGAATACCTGCCCGGCCCCGGGGTGGCGAGCGAGGCCGACATGGTAAAGGCGGCGGGCGATCTCGGCGCCACCATCTTCCATCCAGTGTCGACCGCGAAGATGGGGCCGGACCACGACCGCATGGCGGTGCTGGATGGCGAGTTGCGGGTGCGCGGCATTGATGGCTTGCGCGTGGTGGATGCCTCGGCAATGCCGCTGATCACCTCGGGCAATACGGCCTCGCCGACCCTGATGATCGCGGAGAAGGCCGCCGAGAGCATTATCCGCGATGCAAGGGGGTAAGATAGACGCCAAAACCCGTCGTCATGCCCGGCCTTGAGCCAGGCATCTCAGGCCGCGTGGCGGCTGGAGTCTGTGCTTGCGGGAGATCCTCGGCTCAAGGCCGAGGATGACGAGACTGGGCCGAGGATGACGAGACTGGGCCGAGGATGACGAGACTGGTAGGAAGTGTTAGCTCAAGCCGGCCGCGCGCTTCACGCCATCGGTGATCAGCTTGGCGGCTTCTTCCGGGCCGACCCACTGGGTGTTCTTGACGAACTTGCCCTTCTCCAGGTCCTTGTAGTGGCTGAAGAAGTGTTCGATCTGGGTCAGCAGGCTGGCCGGCAGGTCTTCGTAGGTGCGCACATCGGTGTAGAACGGGTGCAGTTTGTCCACCGGCACGGCGATGATCTTCTCGTCGCCGCCGGCTTCGTCTTCCATCAGCAGGGCGCCGATCGGCCGCGAGCGGATCACCGCGCCGGCCACCACCGGGATATGGCTCACCACCAGGATGTCGCAGGGGTCGCCGTCGCCCGAGAGCGTGTGCGGGATGAAGCCGTAATTCGCCGGGTAGAACATCGCGGTGTGGATGAAGCGGTCGACGAACAGCGCGCCGGAATCCTTGTCCAGCTCGTACTTCACCGGCACGCCGCCGGCCGGGATTTCGATCACGGCGTTGACGTCGTGGGGCGGGTTCTTCCCCACCGGAATGCGTGCGATGTCCATGGCTGGCTCCGGGATGCTGCGATGCGGCAGACTTTTACTGCGCCGCAGCATATGCCGCAACGCCTAGCCGTAGCATAATCCACGGATTCCCTTGGGTCGCGGCCCGGTTGCCCCTAGGCTGACGGGAAAGAAGGAATCGGCCATGCACCGCACGCGGAATGTCAAAATCGTCGCCACCCTGGGTCCGGCCAGTTCGCAGCCGGAGCAGATTCGCGCCCTGGTGGAGGCCGGTGCCGATGTTTTTCGGCTGAATTTCAGCCATGGCAGCCATGACGATCACCGCGCCCGCATCCATGCCGTGAGGGCATTGGAGCGGGAAATGGGCCAGCCCATCGGCCTCTTGGCCGATTTGCAGGGCCCCAAGCTGCGTATCGGCACCTTCAAGGAAGGCGCCGTGGAGCTGGTGGCCGGGCAGCGTTTCCGCCTCGATGGCGAAGCGGCACCGGGCGATTCGAGCCGGGTCGCGCTGCCACATCCGGAGGTAATGGCAGCCTTGGGCGTCGGCGCCGAATTGCTGCTGGATGACGGCAAGCTGCGCCTCAGAGTGGTGGCCACCGGGGCCGGCTGGGCCGAGGCCGAGGTGCTGGTGGGCGGGCGCCTGAGCGACCGCAAGGGCGTCAACCTGCCCGGCGCGCTGATCCCGATGAGCCCGCTGACGCCGAAGGACCGCGCCGACCTGGCGGTGGCACTGGATATGGGCGTCGACTGGGTGGCCTTGAGCTTCGTGCAGCGGCCCGAGGATCTGGAGGAAGCACGCGGGCTGATCCAGGGCCGCGCGGCGTTGCTGGCCAAGATCGAGAAGCCGGCGGCGATCACCTGCCTGCCCCGGCTGGTGGAACTGGCCGATGCGCTGATGGTGGCGCGCGGCGATCTCGGCGTCGAATTGCCGCTGGCGGAAGTGCCGGGCCTGCAGAAGCGCATCGTGCGGCTGGCGCGGCGTGCCGGCAAACCTGTCGTGGTGGCCACCCAGATGCTGGAAAGCATGATCAAGGCGCCGGTGCCGACCCGCGCCGAAGTCTCGGATGTCGCCACCGCCGTGTATGACGGCGCCGATGCGCTGATGCTCTCGGCGGAAACCGCGTCCGGCGATCATCCGGTGGCCGCCGTCGCCACCATGGATTCGATTGCCGCCCAGGTCGAACGCGATCCGCATTACCGCGGCATCATGGATGCCGAGCATGCCAGCCCGGATTCCACCTCCGCCGATGCGATCACGGCGGCCGCGCGCCAGGTGGCGGAAACCATCAACGCCGTCGCCATCGTCACCTACACCATGTCCGGCTCCACGGCTTTGCGCGCGGCGCGCGAACGGCCGAAATCGCCGATCCTCTGCCTCACGCCCTCTACCGCCACGGCGCGGCGCCTGGCGCTGGCCTGGGGCGTCAACCCGGTGGTCTCGCCCGATGCGGTGGATTTCTCCGACATGGTGCAGCGTGCTTCAGCCATGGCGCGCGAAAGCGGCCTGGCCAAGCCGAACGACTATCTCGTCATCACCGCCGGCGTGCCTTTCGGCACGCCCGGCCGCACCAATGTGCTGCGCATCGCCAAGGCCTGACATCCCGGAGCCCCTTCATGACCACGATACTGCTGCTGATCGGCTCCAATGTGCTGATGACCTTCGCCTGGTACTGGCACCTGAAATTCCCTGAACAGGTGCTGTGGAAGGTGATTGCCATAAGCTGGGGCATCGCGCTGTTCGAATATTGCCTGGCGGTGCCGGCCAACCGCATCGGCTTCACCACCGGCGGCTTCACGGCGGCGCAGCTCAAGATCACCCAGGAGGTGATCACGCTCGGCGTCTTCGCGCTGTTCTCGATCTTCTATCTCGGCGAAGCGATCCGCTGGAACTATCTCGCCGCCTTCGCCTGCCTGGTGGCGGCAGTGGTATTCATCTTCAAATTCTAGAAGCGGCTAAAGTTCCTTGGCGTCCAGCTTGCGGCGGACTTCCTTCAGCTTGTTCGCCATATCCGCCAGATGCGGGTTCACCGCCATGGCGCGGCGATAGGCGCGCAGCGCCTCGGGCAGGTTGTCGACCCGCTCCATGATCAGGCCCAGGCCGGCCAGCGCGCCGAAATGGCGCGGTTCCAGACGCAGCGTGCGCTCCACATCGGCCACCGAACCGGCATAGTCGCCGGCCATGAAGCGCACCGTGGCGCGCTTGTTATAGGCTTCGGCGAAATCGCCCTTCAGCTCGATCATGGCGGTGAAAACCTGATCGGCGCGCTGCAACTCGCCCTGGTTCATCAACTGGATGCCGGATTGCAGCAGGCTGTCCAGGGTGTCGGAGCCGGAAACGCCCCAGGCTTCCCAGATCTTGCGCTCGATCTGGCGGGCTTCGATCGGGTTTTCGGTTTCATGCAGCTTGTCGAACAGCGCATCGAGCGACTCGGCGGCCCGGGCGGGCGCCGCGAAAATCAGCAGAAAAACGAGGAGACTCCAGCCGATCCGCATGAGCTTGAGGTTAGTGCCGCAATTTTCCGGCGGCAAGACGGAATAAATCACATTCCCGCGCGTCTCACCTAAAGAGGGCAGGACAGTGCAACCACCCAAGAAGGGGAACCATATGACGATCAAGACCACCCGCACTCTCAAGACCACCTTGGCCGGCTTCGGGCTGGCCCTGCTGCTGGCGGCCTGCGCCGCCGACATGGCGCCGGCCAAGCCCGGCAGCACCGCCATCGGCAGCGTACTCACCGATGCCAAGGGCATGACGCTCTATACCTTCGACCGCGACGCCACGCCTGGCAAATCGGCCTGCAACGGCCCCTGTGCCACCAACTGGCCGCCGCTGATGGCGGCAGCCGACGCCAAGCCGATGGGCGACTGGAGCATCATCACCCGCGACGATGGCGGCAAGCAGTGGGCCTACAAGGGCAAGCCGCTCTATGCCTGGGCCAAGGATACCAAGCCGGGCGACACCACCGGCGACGGTTTCCTCAACAATGCCTGGCACGTCGCCCGGCCCTGAGGCATGCTGCCGGCCCGGGCGGCGCAATCGAGCCGCGCCCGGGCCGGATTCGCCCGATGCTGTGCTGTTTCTCTGATGCTATTTAGGCGCCAACCGCCGCATCTGCTGGAAGCGGAGATTCCCCGCTTGCGACGCTATGCCCGTTCGCTCTGCCGCGATGCGGCCCAAGCCGATGACCTGGTGCAGGATAGCCTGGCCAAGGCGCTGGCTGCCTGGGGCCAGCGGCGCGACGACGGCGCGTTGCGCCCGTGGCTGTTCGCCATCCTGCACAATACCTGGGCCAATGGCCTGCGCCGCGAAGGCCGGCGCCCGGATGGCGCAGCGCTGGATGACGCCGACGAACCGGCGGTGAGCGGCGGCCAGTTCGAGCGGCTGGAACTGCTGGATATGCAAACCGCCCTGGATAGCCTGAGCGAGGAACAGCGCAGCCTACTGCTGCTGGTCGCCGTGGAAGGATTGAGCTACGAGGAATGCGCCCGCGTGCAGGGCGTGGCGCTTGGCACCGTGATGTCGCGCCTGACCCGCGCCCGCGACCGGCTGCACCGCCTGCTGCATGGCGAAAGCGATGCCGACCCGAACCGCCCGCGCCAGAAAAGCCCGAGCCTGAGGAGAGTGAAATGAGCGACCGCGACGAGAGCATCGACGACGCGACGCTGCATGCCTATGTCGATGACCGGCTGAACGGCGCCGAACGCAGCCGCGTCGAGGCCTATCTGCTGCGCAACCCGGAGGCCGCCGCGCGCGTCACCGCCTGGCAGGAACAGGCCGATGCCCTGCGCCAGCATTTCGGCGCGCAGCTTGATGATGTCCAATCCAATGATGCAATGCCGGCGATGCTCGGCGCTGTGTTCCTGCGCCCGACTTTCGCCGAGCGTGCACGCAAGGCATTGCCGCGTATCGCCGCGCTGCTGCTGGTGGCTGCCCTGGGCGCCGGCCTCGGCTGGTGGGGCCGCGGCAGTGTTTTGGAACGCCAGCCGCAGGTGGCAGCAGCGCCGCTGTCACGTGAGGCGGCCCGCGCGCATCTGCTCTATACGGCGGAAGTGCTGCATCCGGTGGAAGTGCCGGCGGCGGAAGAAAAGCATCTCGTCGCCTGGCTCTCCAAGCGCCTCGGCACCCAGCTCAAGGCGCCGTATCTGGCGGAAGCCGGCTTCAGCCTGATCGGCGGGCGGCTGCTGCCGGCAGCCAGCAATGGCGCGGCGGCGCAGTTCATGTACGAGAACAAGCGCGGCGAACGGCTGACGCTCTATGTCCGCTCCGGCGAACCCGGCACTGACACCGCCTTCCATTTCAACGAGCAGAACGGCGCCGCCGGCTTCTACTGGATCGATGGCGGCTATGGCTACGCCCTGGTCGGCGCGCTGGAGCGCGACAAGCTGCTGCCGATTGCCCGCGCGGTGTATGCGCAGTTGAATTGATCGCAAATCGTCATCCCCGGGCCTGACCCGGGGATCTCTTGCAATCCGAGACAGATGCCCGGATCAAGTCCGGGCATGACGAATGGGGGGGCGATTACCCCAGCAGGAAATGCGCGTGGGCGGCGGCGACCGGCTTGGCCGGATCGTCCTGCCAGGCTTCAGCGCGCACATTGGCGACGCGGCGGCCATGCTTGGTGATGGTGGCGCGGGCGAAGGTTTCCACCGGGCGGGCCGAGCGCAGGTAATCCACGCTCAGGTCGATGATCTTCGGAATCGTGTCGGTCTCGGCGGCAAAGATGAGCTGGATAATCGCTGCCGATTCCAGCAGCGCGCCGATCACGCCGCCATGCAAAGCCGGCAGTTGCGCGTTGCCGATCAGCTTGGGGTCGGCCGGCAGCACGCAGACCGGCCCTTCGGCGCCCTTGCGCACGGACAGGCCCAGGAAGCGCAGGTAAGGCACGGCCTGCACAAAGCGGGCATAATCCTCGGCCTGGCGTGCCTCGCGGACGAAAGTCTCCAGATCGCTGCTCATGCCGGCTTCTCCTTGCGGCGCAGGCTTACCGCCGGCTTGTCGGAGGAACCCAGCATGAAGGTGGCGACGCAGGAGGCGATCAGATCGTCCGGCGCATCCTCGTGATAGGCGCGGGCACGCACGAAGGCGATGGTGCGGGTGATCTTGTAGCAATGGGCGGCAGCGAGCAATTCCGCCTGCGCCCGTGCCGGCTTCAGATAGTCTATGCGCAGATCCAGCGTGGCGATGGCCTGCAGCTTGCGCGTGCCAGCCAGCACCGCCATGCCGCACACGGTATCGATCAGCGCTGTCACCGCGCCGCCATGCAGCACGCCGGTGGTGGGGTCACCCACCAGATCCGGGTTATAGGGCAGCGCCATCACGGTATCTTCCGCCGCCATCCGCACCAGCCGCATGCCGGTGGCGCCGCAATGCGGAATGCCCTGGCGGATATAGGCGTCGATGACCTTGGGATCGACGCCTTCCGGGTTGATGTCGCTCATGCCTCATTCCGCCCATGGTAATTGCGGTACCATTCGACGAAACGCGGCACGCCGACATCAATCGGCGTGGTGGGCTGGAAACCGAGGTCGTTGCGGATCGCCTCGATATCGGCATAGGTGGACTTCACGTCGCCGGGCTGCAGCGGCAGCAGGCGCTTCTCGGCCTTGCGGCCCAAAGCCTGTTCCAGCACCTCGATCAGGCGCAGCAGCTCTTCCGGCTTGTTGTTGCCGATATTGTAGACCTTGTAGGGCCGCCCCTGCTCGTTCGGCGGCGCCGGATTGTCGAGGCAGGCGATGATGCCGCGCACGATGTCGTCGATATAGGTGAAGTCGCGCTGCATGTCGCCGTGATTGAACACGTCGATCGGCTTGCCTTCCAGGATCGCCTTGGTGAACAGATACATCGCCATGTCCGGCCGGCCCCAGGGACCATAGACGGTGAAGAAGCGCAGGCCGGTCTGCGGAATCTGGAACAGATGTGAATAGGCGTGGCTGATCAGTTCGTCGGCCTTCTTGGTGGCAGCATAGAGCGACACCGGCTGGTCGACGCGGTCCTCCACCGCAAACGGCAGCTTGGTGTTGCCGCCATAGACCGAGGAGGATGAGGCATAGACCAGGTGCTTAAGCTGGGGCCATTGCCGGCACAGCTCCAGGATCGTGGTATGGCCCATCAGGTTGGCGCGGATATAGGCGAAGGGATTGATCAGCGAATAGCGCACGCCGGCCTGGGCGGCGAGGTGCACCACGCGGGTGACCGGCTCATGCGCCAGCGCCTCGCGCATGGCATCCCAATCGGAGATATCCAGTTTCAGGAAGCGGAAGCCCTTGCGACCCTGCAGCCGGGCCAGGCGGGCCTGCTTCAGGGCGGGATCGTAATAGTCGTTCAGATTGTCAACGCCGATGACCTCTTCCCCGCGCCCCAGCAGCACCTCGGCGACATGGTATCCGATGAAACCGGCGGCACCGGTGAGCAGAACGGTCATGTACAGGTCCTTATGCGGGCCGGAAAACCGCCCCGGAACGCTCGACTGGAACGCTTAGGCGGTGCCTCTCATTGACTATGGCCGGCTATCTACCAGAATCAAAGCAAAGAGCAACCAGCCCGGATAGCGCCTGCCCGGCGATAATAAGACTATCGACTCAGGCACGGGCTGGTTTATAATTAGGTCAGTATTGCTTACCTATTTGGTCCAGACCCCAAGGGCCGGTGGCAATGCGCCAGCAGGAGGAAAAACGGGATGCTGACGAATGTCACGCTCGACGACAAATACACCCTGGAAAAAGGGCGTGTGTTCCTCACCGGCACCCAGGCGCTGGTTCGCCTGCCCATGCTGCAACGTAAGCGCGACCTGCTGGCTGGCCTGAATACCGGCTGCTTCATCTCCGGCTATCGCGGCTCGCCGCTCGGCATGTTCGACCAGCAGCTCTGGAAGGCGCGCAAGTTCCTGAAAGAGAATCACATCCATTTCCAGCCCGGCCTGAATGAAGACATGGCCGCCACCTCGGTCTGGGGCAGCCAGCAGGTCGGCATGTTCCCGGGCGCCAATTACGACGGCGTGTTCGGCATCTGGTATGGCAAGGGCCCCGGCGTCGACCGCGCCATGGACGTGTTCAAGCATGCCAATTCCGCCGGCACCTCGCCCAATGGCGGTGTGCTGGCCTTGTGCGGCGACGACCACGGTGCGGCTTCCTCCACGCTGGCGCATCAGTCCGAGCACATGATGATGGCGGCGATGATTCCAATGCTGAATCCCGCCAGCGTGCAGGAATTCCTCGATTACGGCCTGATCGGCTGGGCGATGTCGCGCTATGCCGGTATCTGGGTCGGCTTCAAATGCCAGACCGAGACGGTGGAAAGCTCGGCCAGTGTTTCCATCGACCCTGAACGCCTGGTGCTGCAATACCCGACCGACTTCGCCATGCCGGAAGGTGGCCTCAATATCCGCTGGCCGGATGGCGTGCTGGAGCAGGAACTGCGCCTGCAGCAGCACAAGGTCTATGCCGCGCTGGCCTTCGCCCGCGCCAACAAGATCGACCGCGTGGTGATCGACAGCCCGCGCGCCAGGCTCGGCATCATCACCACTGGCAAGTCCTATCTTGATGTACGCCAGGCGCTGGATGAACTCGGCATCGACGACAAGTTGGCCGCCGAAATCGGCATCCGGCTCTACAAGGTCGGCATGGTGTGGCCGCTGGAGCGCGAAGGCGCCCGGCATTTCGCGGAAGGGCTCGAGGAAGTCCTGGTCGTGGAAGAAAAGCGCGCCATGATCGAGAACCAGCTCAAGGAACAGCTCTACAATTGGCGCGAGGATGTGCGTCCCCGCGTGGTCGGCAAGTTCGATGAAAACCACGAGTGGATTCTGCCGTCCGCCGGCGAAATCAATCCCGGCATGGTGGCGCGCGCCATCTACAACCGCATCAAGCGGTTCTATACCAATCCGCTGATGGAAGAGCGCATCGCCTTCCTGGAGCAGAAGGTGCGCGAAAAGAATGCGCTGAAAGTAACCACCCAGCGCACGCCGTATTTCTGCTCCGGCTGCCCGCACAACACCTCCACCCGCGTGCCGGAAGGCAGCCGCGCCGCCGCAGGCATCGGCTGCCATTTCATGGCGCTGTGGATGAACCGCGAGACCGCCACCTTCACCCAGATGGGCGGCGAAGGCGTGCCCTGGGTCGGCCAGGCACCGTTCACCAACGAGAAGCATATCTTCGCTAACCTGGGCGATGGCACCTATTTCCATTCCGGCCTGCTGGCGGTGCGCCAGTCGATCGCCGCCAAGGTGAACATCACCTACAAGATCCTCTACAACGACGCCGTGGCGATGACCGGCGGTCAGCAGCATGACGGCGTACTCAATCCGGCTTCTATAACGCAGCAGGTCTATGGCGAAGGCGCCAAGAAGATCGTGGTGGTGACCGACGATCCCGACAAATACCCGGTGGATACCCCCTGGGCGCCGGGCGTGACTATCCGCCACCGCGACGAACTGGATGCCGTGCAGAAGGAATTGCGCGAGATCGAGGGCTGCACCGTGCTGGTCTACGACCAGACCTGCGCCGCCGAGAAGCGCCGCCGCCGCAAGCGCGGCACCTTCCCCGACCCGCAGAAGCGCGCCTTCATCAATGATGCCGTCTGCGAAGGCTGCGGCGATTGCTCGGTGAAATCCAACTGCGTCTCGGTCGAGCCGCTGGAAACCGAACTTGGCCGCAAGCGCAAGATCAACCAGTCGGCCTGCAACAAGGACTTCTCCTGCGTCAACGGCTTCTGCCCCTCCTTCGTCACCGTGCATGGCGGCCGCCTGAAGCGCGCCAAGGTGCAGGCGAGCAAGAGCGGCCCCTCGGAAGCCGATATCGCGGCGATGATCGAGAAGCTGCCGAAGCCGGAAGTGCCGGGCCTGGAACAGCCTTACAACATCCTGATCACCGGTATCGGCGGCACTGGCGTTGTCACCATCGGGCAGATTCTCGGCATGGCGGCGCATCTGGAAGGCTACGGCACCAGCGTGCTGGATTTCACCGGCCTGGCGCAGAAGAACGGCGCCGTGCTGAGCCATGTGCGCATTGCGCGCGAGCCGGAAAACATCCACGCCGTGCGCGTTGCCGCCGGCGGCGCCGACCTGGTGCTGGGCTGCGACATGGTGGTGGCAGCCAGCCCCGACGCACTGGACAAGATGCATAGCGGCGCCACCCGCGTGGTGATCAACAGCCACCGCACGCCAACCGCCGCCTTCACGCTCAACCCGAATATCCAGTTCGACGAGAGCGGCATGGTGCAGGCGATCCGCAAGGCAGCCGGCGACAACCTGAGCGAATTCCTCGAAGGCACCCGCATCGCCACGGCGTTGATGGGCGATGCCATCGCCACCAACATGTTCATGCTCGGCTATGCCGTGCAGCGCGGCCTGATCCCACTCAAGCTCAATGCCGTGCTCAAGGCCATTGAACTCAACGGCGCCGCCGTGGAAGGCAATATCCGCGCACTGAACTGGGGCCGACTCTATGCCCAGGACCCGAAGATGGTGGAAGCAATAGCCCGCCCGGCGATCCCGCCAGCGGAATTGCAGGTCTTCGCCACCAGCCTGGAAGACATCGTCGCCAAGCGCTATGACCTGCTTGTCGCCTACCAGGACAAGGCCTATGCCGAGAAGTACAAGGCGCTGGTGGAAAGCGTGCGCCAGGCGGAAACCGCCAAGGCCAAGGGCTTCACCGGCCTCGCCGAAACCGTGGCGCGCTATGCCTACAAGCTGATGGCCTACAAGGACGAGTATGAAGTGGCGCGGCTCTATACCGATGGCGACTTCAAGGCCAAGCTGAATGCGCAGTTCGAGGGCGACTTCACACTGGAATTCCACCTCGCGCCGCCGCTGCTGACCAAGGAAGACCCGCAGACCGGCCTGCCGAAGAAGATGCAGTTCGGCCCCTGGATGCTGAAGGCCTTCGGTGTGCTGGCCCGCTTCAAGCATCTGCGCGGCACGGCCCTGGATATCTTCGGCTACACCGAGGAGCGCAAGACCGAGCGGCAGTTGATCAAGGATTACGAAAAGCTGCTCACCGAACTCTGCGCCAACCTCACCCCGGCCAATCACGCCCTGGCGGTGGAACTGGCGGCGATCCCGGAGGAAATCCGTGGCTACGGCCATGTGAAGCTGAAGCACCTGCAGGCGGCGAAGGAAAAGGAAGCTGCCCTGCTCGCCAGCTTCCGCAACCCGGCCCCGCTGGCGACGGCGGCGGAGTAGAAATCCTTTTCTGTGTCATACCGGCGAAAGCCGGTATCCCATTTTCGGCAAAATGGGACCCTCGCTTCCGCGAGGGTGACGGAGAGGGATAAAATCGGCATTTCCCTCGCGGCATGCCGCTGCGTCATTACCAGAAAGGTAATTGCCAAGCAGCCTAGCTCATGGCCTGATTGCGGCATGAGCGAACAAGTCACCCTCACGCGGAACAATGGCACGCGCTTCACGCTGACGCTGCTTCAGCATGAACGGGCCGACGCACCCGCCATCCTGATCCAGCCGGCGATGGGCGTGCAGGCCGGCTATTACAGCCTGCTGGCGGAAGCCCTGCATGCCGCCGGCTGCCATGTCGGCGTTTCCGAACTGCGCGGCCATGAAGCCGCCGAGGATGCGAAGCGACCCGGCTGGGATTACGATTTCAGCTACCACGACATGCTGCATGAGGACTGGCCGCTGGCGGTGCAGGCGATGCAGGCGCGTTTTCCGGCATCGAAATTCTATCTGCTCGGCCACAGCCTCGGCGGCCAGATCAGCAACCTCTATGCCAGCACCCAGCCGGCGAAGCTGGATGGCCTGATCATCATCGCGGCCTGCTCGGTGCATTGGAAACTCTGGGGTTTCCCCTTCCTGCTCTACAGCCAGGTGGCGGGCCAGATCGGGCGGCTGCTGGGCCATTTTCCCGGCAAGCGTTTCCGCTTCGCCGGCCGCGAGGCGCGCGGCGTGATGCGCGACTGGGCACGCCAGGCGCGCACCGGCCGCTTCATGCTCGGCCAGCCGCGCGTCGATTACGAGCCGAAACTCGCCGAGGTGACGCTGCCAGTGCTGGCGATCTCATTGCAGGGTGATTTCTTTGCGCCGCGCCACACCATGGATGCGCTGATCGGCAAGATGTCCAAGGCCGCCCTCACCCGCATCCACCTCGATCCCAAGGCGCTGGGTTTCGAGAAGATCGACCATTTCCGCTGGGTGCGGCAGCCGGCCCTGGTGATGCCGGAGGTGACGAAATGGCTGGAAGCGCAGCGCGCTTAGCTCAGCGCCCTTCGTAGCATTTGATACGGGTGACTTCGCCGCTATCCGTCTCGGTGCTGGGTTCGCGGAAGATTTCCATGGTGCCGCGATTGCGCAGCTTGCATTCGCCGAGCGGCAGCCAGGACGACAGCAGGATCACATAAATGAATTCGCCGGAGCCAAGGCGGTCCGGCGCGCAATAGCGCGTCACTTCACGCGGCTTGGAATTCACCGTGGAATGCACGCGGCCTTCGCGCTTGATACGGATCGGCCAGTTATATTGCGTCAGATTGGCGACGGTGACGCATGCCTGGGCGTCGTCTGTGACGATCGGCGGACGGCCCTGGGCAACGGCTGGAAGGGCCGGCAGCAAAGCGGCGGCGACGCTAAGGACTAGCGCGGCGCCGCGTTGCATCTCACTCCGCCGCCTCTTGCATGCCGAGCGCGCCCATATAGAGGTCGAGCAATTCGGTCTGCTCGTCCAGGTCGGCCTTGTCCATTTTGCGCAGGCGAATCACCTGGCGAAGGATCTTGATGTCGAAGCCATGGCCCTTGGCCTCGGCATAGACTTCCTTCACATCGTCGGCCAGGGCCTTCTTCTCTTCTTCCAGGCGCTCGATGCGCATGACGAGCTGCTGGAGCTGGTCGGCGGCGAAATTGCCGGTCTTCAACTTGGTGGCCATGACAATCCTCAGGCTAGGCGGAATTCCAGGGACCGGATTATAGCCGAGGCGGGCCGGCGCGGAACCGCCGCGCCTTAGTTATCCACAAGCAACATGACAGCTTGTGGGCAAACTCAATAGGTCGCCCCTGGGGTCAACTCAGTGGTTATGCGCCTTCTGGGCATCGGCGAATTTCGCCTTCTGCTCGGCCGAGGCTTCCTTCTGGTACTTCGCCTGCCATTCCGGGTAGGGCATGCCGTAAACGATCTCGCGCGCCGCCATCTTGTCCAGCGCGATGCCCTTCTGCTCGGCGGCGGCCTGATACCAGTTGGACAGGCAATTGCGGCAGAAACCGGCCAGGTTCATCAGGTCGATATTCTGCACATCGGTGCGTTCGCCGAGATGCTGCAGCAGGCGGCGGAAGGCGGCAGCTTCCAGCTCGGTGCGGGTCTTATCGTCGATGGCCTGGGTCATCGCCCTCTCCTTCAATCAAAATTCAGTGTTTCCTGGCACAGCCAGTCTACCACGGCCCGGAGCGCCGCGGCATGGTCCAATCCGTTATCTAGGGCGGCGCGGTAGACCTGCAACTGGCGCTGCGCCGAAGTGCCCCGCGCCAGGATAGCCCGCGCGCCCAGCACTTCCGCCCAATAGCCGCCGGCCTGGGCTTCCTCGCGCACCAGTTCAATCAGTTCCTCCAGCAGCAGGGCATAGTCCACCGCCTCGCCCTTGCCGAAATCCACCAGCCGGCCCTCGACGCCATAGCGCGCGGCACGCCAGCGGTTCTCGTCGATCAGGGCATTGGCATAAAGCCGCCAGCGCTGGTTGCGCTGCTTCAACCGCAACAGCGCGGCGAGCAGGCCGCGATAGAGCGCCGCGATGCTGATGGCATCATCCAGCCGCGTGCAGACATCGGTGACACGCAGTTCCAGGGTCGGGAAACGCGCCGAAGGGCGGATATCCCACCACAGCTTGGTGCCATCGTCGATCAGGCCCGCCCCCGCCATGCGGCCGACCATCCGCTGATATTCGCCCCAGCTCTCGAACCGCTCCGGCAGGCCAGTACGCGGCAGGCTGTCGAAGATCGAGACACGGTAGCTCTGCAAGCCGGTCACCTCGCCCTGCCAGAATGGCGACGATGTGGACAAAGCCAGCAGATGCGGCAGGAAGTAGCTGACCTGGTTCATCAGGTCGATGCGCAGATCTTCGTCAGCGATGCCGACATGCACATGCAGGCCGCAGATCACCAGGCGGCGGGCGACGCCGGCAAGGTCGCTGGCCAGGGCATCATAGCGCGGCCGGTCGGTATGCCGCTGTTCGGCCCAGCGCCCGAAGGGATGCGTGCCGGCGGCAATCGGCGCCAGGCCGTGGCGCGCGGCAACCTCTGCCACGGCACGGCGCAGCCGTACCAGATCGGCACGTGCTTCACCCAGGCTGCCACAGACCCCGGTGGCAACCTCGATCTGGCATTTGAGGAATTCCGGGTTGACCTGGCCGCCGGCCACCTGCTGTGCCTCGGCCAGCATGGCATCGGGCGGCTCCACGGCCAGGACACCGCTGGCGCGCTGCACCAGCAGATATTCCTCCTCGATGCCGATGGTGAAATCGGCCATGGCTTATGCAGCGAGGATCGCGGTGCCGTTTTCGGCCAGGATGCGGCGGAAGCAGCGGTCCAGCCGTGCCGCCCATTCGGCGACGCCGGCCTCATCCGCGATCAGGTCCTGGCGGATTTCCACCAGCACATGCGGCAGGCCACGGCGCTCGCCATGTTCGCGGATACTGTAGCCGGCCTGGCTGCGACCGCTATAGGGCTCGTTGTCGCCCACCACCAGTTCGCCCTCCTCGCGCAGGGCCTGCATCAGCGGAATCGCCAGGCGGCCATCCTGGTTCCACAGGATGCCGACATGCCAGGGCCGGTCGCGGCCCTTCATGCGCGGGGTAAAGGAATGGATCGAAAGCACTGCCGGGCTTGCGCAACGCTGCAATGCGCTGTCGATCTGCGCCGCCACCGCAGAATGGTAGGGTGTGAAATAGGCGCTGATGCGGCGCTGGCGTTCGGCATCGTCGAGGGCGCGGTTGCCCGGCACGATCACGCCATCGCTGATCTCGCAGATCAGAGTAGGATCATCCGGCGCGCGGTTGATATCGATCACCAGGCGGGAATAGCCGCTGAACAAAGCCGGCGCATCCAGGCTCCGGCTCAGCTTTTCCGTCACCAGGGCGGCGCCGGGGTCCCAGCCGATATGTCGGGTGATCTGCTCATGGCTCAGGCCCAGATCGCCGAGTTCCGCCGGCACGGCATGGCTGGCATGGTCGCAAAGCAGCACGGCCGGTGCGCGACCGGAACCGTTGAGGATGCGAAAAGAGACAGGCTCGTTCATGGGCAGGCTACCCTTCGTTGATAGGCCCGGCCCCGGTTAATTGCAAGGCCACCCCGGCCCGCATAAACTGACCGTGAAGAAAAAAGGCCATAGGTATCCCAGTGTTGCAGCATGTCGCCATTGTCGGTAGCGGCCCCTCCGGCCTGTTTTGCGCCGATGCCCTGATCCGCCAGAATCCCGCTCTGAAGATCGATGTGATCGACCGTCTGCCCACCCCCTATGGCCTGGTGCGTTTCGGCGTGGCGCCGGACCACCAGGGAACCAAGGCGGTGACGCGGCAATTCGACCGCCTGTTCACCAACCCGAATATCCGTTTCCTTGGCCGGCTGGAGGTCGGCACCGACCTGCCGCTCAGCGTGCTGCAGGCGCATTACGATGCCGTGGTGCTGGCGGTTGGCGCGCACCAGGATCGCCCGCTCGGGATCCCGGGGGCAGACCTTGCCGGCGTCTATGGTTCGATGGCTTTCGTCGGCTGGTATAACGGCCATCCCGATTTCGCCGACCTGAACCCGCAGCTCAGCAACAGTATCGCCATCATCGGCCAGGGTAATGTGGCCGTCGACATCGCCCGCCTGCTGGCCAAGACGCCAGCGGAACTGGCAGCAAGCGATCTCTGTGCCCATGCGGCAGCAGCGATCCAGGCCGCCGGCATCACCGATATCTACATGATCGGTCGCCGCGGCCCGATAGAGGCCAGCTTCACCAGTGCCGAACTCGCCGAACTCGGCAAGCTCGAACGCCTGCGCCCGGTGCTGCGCAAGAGCGACCTGCCCGACAGCATTCCCGCCGGCCTTGATCCGAATGAGGCCAAGGTGAAGGAACGCAACCTGCAGCTCCTGCATGAATATGCAGGCCGCACCGACGAAAAGCCGGTGATGCTGCATTTCCTGTTTCACAGCGCGCCGCTCGAACTGGTCGGCAACGGCCGCGTCGAGGGCCTGCATGTTGCCGGCGGCACCAAGCCGCTGACCGTCGGCACTGTGATCAGCGCCATCGGCTATCACACGGCGCCGAAGGGCGACCTGCCGGCAGCGGCATCGAACGGCAGGCTGCCGAACAGCGACGGCCTGATCGCGCCGGGCCTCTATGTGGTCGGCTGGGCCAAGCGCGGCCCCAGCGGCACTATCCCGACCAATCGTTCCGAAGCCAAAACGGTCGCCGACCGGCTGCTGGCCGATTTCGCCAGTGATGCCGCCCCGGCCAAGCCGGGCAGTGCCGGCCTGGATGCATGGCTCAAGCAGCAGGGTATTGCCGTGCTGGATTTCGCCGCCTGGAAACACATTGAAGCCGCCGAGATCGCCGCCGCCCGCCCTGGCGCTCCACGCGAGAAGCTGGCGCGCTGGCCCGATCTGCTGGCGATCCAGGCGCAACAGCAGGCGCAGCAGTGAGCGCCAGTACGGAAACGCAGCAAACTCAAGCCCTGCCGGTATGGCCGGTACTGGCGGCCACAACCGGCACGCAATCCCTCACCACGCTCTGTGCGCTCGGCCTTTCCGCCGTGGCGCCGCGGGCCGCCGAATCCCTTGGCGTCGGCCCGGCCATGGTCGGCTACCAAGTCGCCATCGTCTATTTTGGTGCCATGCTGACCTCGCTGATCGGCGGCAGCGTGGTGCGCCGCTTCGGCCCGACACGGGCAAGCCAGATCGCGCTCTGGGTATCGGTCGTCGGATGCGCCCTCACCGCCTATGGCAGCCTGTGGAGCATGGCGCTGGGTGCCTGGGTGATGGGCTCGGGCTACGGCTTCACCAATCCGGCAGCCTCGCTGCTGCTCAGCCGGCTGCCCGCCAGCGGGCGGATGAACCTGATTTTCTCGATCAAGCAATGCGGCGTGCCAATCGGCGGCATGCTGGCCGGGCTGCTGCTGCCGCCGATGACTCTGGCCTTCGACTGGCAGGCGGCGATGCTGCTCTGCGCCTTGCTGGCGCTGGGCCTCAGCCTGCTGTTGCAGCGGGTGCGGCAGCAATGGGATGCCGAGCGCGAGACCGAGACGCGGATTTTCAGCCGGCCGCTCGATGGCCTGATCATGATCTGGCGCCACCCGATCCTGCGCTGGCTTGGCCTCGCCTCGCTGGCCTATTCCGCCGTGCAGCTGAGCGTCACCGGCTTCCTTGTCACGTATCTGGTGGCGGAAATCGAGTTCAGCCTGCTTGCCGCCGGCAGCCTGCTGGCGCTGGTGCAGGTGGCCGGCGCCGCAGGCCGCCTCTCCTGGGGCTGGCTTGCAGACCGGCTGCGTTCCGGCCTGCTGGTGCTGATCATCAATGGCGCCATCGCCGTGCTCGCCGCTTTTGCCACCGCCGCCATGACGCCGCATTGGCCCTGGTTGGCCATTGCCGCCGCCACCATGCTGTTCGGCTTCTGCGCCATCGGCTGGAACGGCGTGTTCATTGCGGTGATCGCCCGTCAGGCACCGCCGGGCCAGATCGGCAACGCCACCGGCGGCACCCTCAGCATCACCTATGCCGGCGTGCTGGCCGGTCCGTCGCTGTTCGCCGCCCTGCATGACAAGGCCGGCATGAGCTATGGCGCCGCTTACGCGCTGATGGCAGTGGCCACGCTGATCGGCATCGCCTTGCTGCTGCAGGGCCGGCGCGGCATCAAGCGCTGACCCTGGTCAGGGAATATCACGTACGCGGAAATTCAGCGTCATGCGCTTTGGCTTGTCGCCAAAATCCGGCGGCAGATCGAAAGGCTGGGCACGACGCATGGCAATCACAAAAGTGCGGATCGCCGTGGCGAAGGATTCCAAATCCGGGCGCCGGCTGATCACATCCCAATCCTTGATCATCAGGCGAAAGTCTTCCGGATCATTGGCGTTGAAGGGCGGCCCCAGCATGCCATTGGGCAGCACCAGATAAGCGCCGCCGATCTGGACCTCCTCGAATTGCGGCGCCTCCCGCTTCAGCAGCCAATGGTCGACAATCTGCGACAGGAAGAAATCCTGCTCAGACTGCTTCATTTCCGGCGCAACCTTCAAAGCCTGCATCGTTTCCGCTGCCGTTTTTGGCAACGGTACGGATGATGCCTCGGTCCGGCGTTGCACCGGGCGCGGCGGCGGCGGGGCGGCCTCGGTGGTGCGCGGCTGTGTCGGCGGCGCTGGCGGCGGCGCCAGTGGCTTTGGCGCCTCGGCCTGGGCCTTGGGTGGCGGCGCGGTGGATTTTTCGGCCTGCGGCGCGCGCTGCAATTGCGGCACTTCCGGCGGGGGCAAGGGCGCTGTCGGCGGCGGCGGCTCGGCAGCCCGCTGCGGCTGCGGCGGGGGTGGCGGGGGCGGTGCTGGCGGCGGGATCACCACTTCGACTTCCAGCGGCGCCTCGGCGATCTTCAGGCCCTGACTCCAGGGCTGCAGGTAGAGCAGCCAGGCCAGGCCCAGATGCAGCAGCAGCGACAATATCAAGGCAAGCATCACCCAGCGCCGGTTGGCCGGTCGGCTGCTTAAGTGATGGAAATCTGCTGCGGCTGCGAACATAGGGTACAGGTAGCTCTTCGCCCCGGCTTCGCCAAGGCCCGGGCCTTTAGGCGCCCGGTTTCCTGGGCTATAATTTGTCCGACAAAGTCCAGAAACCTATGAAAAGCTTGGGAGAGAAACCGTGACCGAGGCCGTGCTCTACAGCCTTTCCGGCAATATTGCCGTACTGACCGTAAACAACCCACCGGTGAATGCGCTCGGCCAGGCCGTGCGCCAGGGCCTGATCGAAGGCCTCACCCGCGCTAATGCCGATACCGCCGCCCAGGCCATCGTGATCGTCGGCGGTGGCCGCACGTTCATCGCCGGCGCCGATATCCGTGAATTCGGCAAGCCGCCGCAGGCGCCGGACCTCAATTCGGTGCTGTCTGCCATTGAGGCCAGCGCCAAGCCGGTGGTGGCGGCGATCCATGGCACTGCCCTTGGCGGCGGCCTGGAAGTGGCGCTTGCCTGCCATTGGCGCGCGGCCGTCCCCAGTGCCCAGGTCGGCCTGCCGGAAGTGAAGCTCGGCATCCTGCCGGGTGCCGGCGGTACCCAGCGTCTGCCGCGCCTGGTCGGGCCGCAGATGGCGCTTGAGATGATCACCTCCGGCAATCCGATTCCGGCCAAGAAGGCGCTGGATGTTGGCGTCGTCGATCATGTGGCGGATGGCGATGTCACCGCTGTCGGCGTCGCCTTCGCCGCCCAGGTGGTGGCCGAGAAGCGCCCGGTTTCGCTGGTCAGCCAGCGCAACGAGAAGGTCAGCAATGTCGACCCGGCATTGTTCGAAGCCTTCCGCAAAGGCATGGAGAAGAAGGCCAAGGGTTTCTTCTCGCCCTGGCGCTGCGTCGATGCCGTGGAAGCCGCCTGCACGCTGCCATTTGCCGAAGGCCTGCAGCGCGAGCGCGAGCTGTTCATGCAATGCATGCAGAGTCCGCAGCGCGCGGCGCAGATCCATGCCTTCTTCGCCGAGCGCGAAGCCGGCAAGATTCCCGGCCTGCCGGCGGACGTGAAGCCCAAGGCGATCAAGTCCGCCGCCGTGCTCGGCGCCGGCACCATGGGCGGCGGCATCGCGATGAATTTCGCCAATGCCGGCATCCCGGTGAAAATCCTGGAAGTGTCGCAGGAAGCCCTGGCCCGCGGCCTCGGCGTGATCGAGAAGAACTACGCCACCAGCGTGCAGCGCGGCTCGATGAAGCAGGAAGCCATGGACCGCGCCATGAAGCTGATCAGCGGCACCCAGCGCTACGAGGATATCGGCGATGCCGATATCGTGGTGGAAGCGGTGTTCGAGGAAATGGGCGTAAAGAAGGAGGTGTTCAAGAAGCTGGACACCATCATGAAGCCCGGCGCGGTTCTGGCGACAAATACCTCCACTCTGGATATCGACGAGATCGCGGCCTCCACCAAGCGGCCGCAGGATGTGATCGGCACGCATTTCTTCAGTCCGGCGAATGTGATGAAGCTGCTGGAGAATGTACGCGGCAAGGCTTCCTCGCCGGAAACCATCGCCACCGTGATGCAGCTCGGCAAGACCCTGCGCAAGGTGCCGGTGCTGGCCGGCAATTGCGATGGCTTCATCGGCAACCGCATGCTGGCCGGTTATCTGCGCGAGGCCAATTTCCTGCTTGAGGAAGGCGCCAGCCCGGCCCAGGTGGACAACGCCCTGGAAGCCTTCGGCCTGGCCATGGGCCCGTTCCGCATGAGCGATCTTGCCGGCCTGGATGTAGGCTGGCGCATCCGCAAGGGCAAGGCGCATCTGCGGCCCAAGGACGAGCGCTACTCGCCGGTGGCCGACCGGCTCTGTGAACAGGGCCGTTTCGGGCAGAAAACCGGCGCCGGTTTCTACAAATACGAGGGCCGCAACGCCACGCCCGACCCGGTGGTTGAGGAAATCATCCTGGCCTCAGCCAAGGAACAGGGCATCCAGCGCCGCAGCATCTCGGACGAGGAAATCGTGCAGCGCTGTATGTATCCGCTGGTCAATGAGGGCGCCCTGATCCTGGAGGAAGGCATCGCGATCCGCTCCAGCGATATCGACATCACCTACCTTTTCGGCTATGGCTTCCCCGTTTACCGGGGCGGGCCGATGTTCTGGGCCGAGCAGATCGGGCTCGACAAGGTGCTCGCCACGATCCGGGAATTCCACAAGGTGCATGGCAAGGCCTGGACCCCTGCTCCGCTTCTGGTGCGTTGCGCCGAAGCCGGCACGGGATGGCCGAAGGGCTAAGACCTTTCAGCCGCTGCACCGCGCGTAGAGGTTATCAGCGGCCATCATGTCCGAAGCCATTGCCCAATCCCATCCGGGCGCCGACCCCATCGGCGCCCGGCGCACTTTCGCCATTATCGCTCATCCCGACGCCGGCAAGACCACGCTGACCGAGAAGCTGCTGCTGTTCGGCGGCGCTATCCATCTCGCCGGCGCGGTGAAGGCGCGTGGCGAAAGCCGGCGCGCGCGGTCCGACTGGCTGAAGATCGAGCAGCAGCGCGGCATCTCGGTTTCCACCTCGGTGATGAATTTCGAGTATGAAGCCTGGACCTTCAATCTACTCGATACGCCAGGCCACGAGGATTTCTCGGAAGACACCTACCGCACGCTGACCGCTGTCGACTCCGCCGTGATGGTGCTCGACGCCGCCAAGGGTATCGAAACCCAGACGCGCAAGCTGTTCGAGGTCTGCCGCCTGCGCGACGTGCCGATTGCCACCTTCGTCAACAAGATCGACCGCGAAAGCCGCGATCCGTTCGAACTGCTGGACGAAGTGGCTTCCACGCTCGCATTGGAGTGTGTCCCCGCCAATTGGCCCGTTGGCATGGGCCACGATTTCCGCGGCTGCTACGACCTGTTCGGCAAACGGCTGCTGCTGGTGGGCAAGGAAAACAAGAATCTCGAGCCCGAGGTGATCGTGCTCGAAGCTGGCCTGGACGATCCGCGTGCTGCCGAGATGATCCCCGCGGCGCAGCTTGCGAAGCTGCGCGAGGATATCGAGCTGATCCAGGGCGCCTGCCCGGCATTCGATGTCGAGAGCTATCGACAGGGCCATATGACGCCGGTCTATTTCGGCTCGGCGTTGAAGAATTTCGGCGTCGATGAACTGCTCAAAGGGTTGGGAAAATTCGCGCCGCCGCCGCGCCCGCAGCCATCCGACAAGCGCATGATCCTGCCGACCGACAAGGCGGTGAGCGGCTTCGTGTTCAAAGTCCAGGCCAACATGGACAAGAACCACCGCGACCGCGTTGCCTTCTTCCGGCTCTGCTCGGGCCATTTCAAGCGTGGCATGAAGCTGCGCCAGGTGCGCAGCGGCAAGCCGATCACGGTGTCGAACCCGACCCTGTTCTTCGCCCGCGACCGTTCGCTGGCGGACGAAGCCTGGCCCGGCGACATCATCGGCATCCCGAACCACGGCACGCTGCGCGTCGGCGACACACTGACCGAGAACGAGGATCTGCGCTTCACCGGCATTCCGAATTTCGCGCCGGAAATCCTGCGCCGCGTGCGGCTTTCCGATCCGATGAAGGCCAAGCATCTGCAACGTGCGCTGGAGGATCTGGCCGAGGAAGGCGTCACCCAGGTATTCCGCCCCCGGCTGGGTTCCGATTGGATCGTCGGCCTGGTCGGCCCGCTGCAGCTCGATGTGCTCTCCGCCCGCCTGGCCGACGAATACAATCTGGAAGTCGGCTTCGAACAGGCGCCCTACGATACGGCCCGCTGGATCAGCGCGGAAAACCCGAAAGATGTCGATCAGTTCATCGACCAGAACCGCGCCGCCATCGGCGACGACCGCGATGGCGCGCCGGTCTTTCTGGCCCGCAACGCATGGGAACTCTCTTACACAGAGAAAAAATGGGATAAGATACGTTTCCATGCGACACGGGAACGCGCCTGATCCGAGCCTCCGCCCGCGCCGCCGGCATCTGCTGGCAGCGCTGGCGGCCCTGTTGCTGCTGCCCGGCATCTCGCTTGCTGCCGACGACAAGAAGAAGAAGGGCGATCCGAACAAGATACCGGAGCGCCCGCCGGTCAACTCGCCACTCCTGACCATCGAAGCCGTGACGGCGCCGGTATCCGGCAATCCGCCGGGCACCATCATCATGACCTTCACGCTCGATTGCGGCACGGTGGAGAATGCACAGCAGGTCGATAACCTGCTGCCGCGCGCCTACAATGCCGTGATCCTGGAACTCAACCGCGAGCCGCTTGGCCGCGATGGCCGCGTCACCGACCAGGACCTGGAAGGCATGAAGCGCCGCCTGCTGTATCAGGTGAACCGCGCCCTCAGGGGCCCGGAGATCAAGGCCGTGCTGATCCGCAGCCTGCAGGAAGTGCCGCGCCGCACTTCCTGATTCAGTCCGTTATTTTGCCGCCTGCGACCGGATCATGCTGGCATAGATGCGGGTCAACGCCTGCAGGATCGGCGGTGCTTCGCCCATAAGCTGGTTGAAGTGATCCGCACGGATCACCTCCAGCGTGGCATTTGTTGCCGCCTTGGCGGTGGCATAGCGCGGCAGCGAATGCAGCAGGGCCATTTCGCCGAACACCTCGCCAGGCCCGAGCTGACGGATCAGCTTGGGCTGGCCGCCGGGTTCGGTGCGGATCAGATGCACTTCGCCGGTCTGGATCAGATAGGCCGTGGTGCCGCCGGAATCCTGATGAAACACCGTGTCGCCGGCGGCATACGACTTGCGGGTCAGGATGCGATGCGGCTGGCGTTCCGACAGGATGTTACCGCTATCCGATAACACGCCGCTCAGGGTCGCCGGCTTGCCGGCCGCGGTGCGGATGTTGCGGATGAAGCTTTGCAGCAGGTAGCGCGCCAGGGCCGGTGCCTGCTCCATGGCGCGCTGCAATGCCGGACGATTGACCACATGGCAGCGGCAGATTTCCATGGCCACCGCACTGGCCATGCGCGGCGCCGGATCGATCAGCGCCATTTCGCCGAAAACGCCGCCGCGCGTCACATATCCTAGCAGCTTGCGGTCCGGGCCGTTGCCCTGGAACACCTCTACCTTGCCATCCACCAGCAGATAGGCATCCATGCCGACATCGCCTTCGCGCAGGATCACTTCACCGCGCTGAAATGTCTTCACTGGCTGGTTCATGATGCCTCGTCATCATCACGAGCGAACAGGATCGCCTTGGCGCGAATATCATCAATGCTCGACATCAGATCGTCGATCTTGCCTTCCAGTAGATTCGCCGCCTGCCGCGCCAGGGAAAGTTCTTCCTCCACGGCCTGCAGCATCGCCTGACGCGCAGCGCCGATCACGGCACCATTGGGCTGGGCCGGAAAGCTGACGCATTTCTGCGCGAAGCGGCGCACCGCAGACGCGCTCGGCAAGCGTCCGAGCAGCATATCGGCGGGCAGCGCCACCACCTCCCAGCCGGCCGGACCGGCATAGGCGGCGAAATCGCCATGCTGGAAAGCTTCCACCGCGCGCTTGCCGTGGCCGGTATCAGGCGCGGTGATCTGACTGCGCTGCCAGCCGAAGGCGAGGAACTCTTCCTCAGCCGCCTGCCGCGCCGCCTGCTCCTCTTCGCCGTTCATACAAACCCTTCTGCTCAGCTTACCGCGCAGGCCGCCGCATTGGCGCGCAGATGCGCGGGAGAAATCGTGCCAACCACCACCGAACTCACGCCCCGCAGCGCCGCCACTGCCGCCAGCGCCGCATTGGGATCGCTGCTATGGCCGCTGGCCAGCGCCTTCTTGATCAATACGCCACGGCCTTTGGCGGCCGCCGCTTCGATCACCGGCAATTGCTCGGTCTCGCGCTCATTATACGTCACCATCACTATGTCTGTGCAATCCACCATCTGCAGTCCGCCCGCAATACTCTTGCCGGAGAAACCGGTGTGGCGGATCAGGCCCTCGGCCTTGAGTGCATCCAATGCCGCGATGGCCGGCAGGAACCGCTCACCGGCTTCATCGATTCCGTCGGAATGTAACAAAACCGCATCCAGATAGGGCGTGCCGAGACGGTGCAGCGAAGCCCGGACCGAGGCATCGATTGCGGCTGCCGAGAAATCGAAACGCGACTCGCCGTCTGCAAAAATTTCGCCGGCCTTGCTCAACAGCACCCAATCCTCGCGGCGGTAATCCGGCAAGCGCGGCAGCAATTGGCCGAGGCGGGTTTCGGCCAGGCCATAAGCCGGCGCGGTATCCAGCAGGTTGATGCCAAGTGCCCGCGCCGCGCTGAGCAGGGCCAATGCAGCAGTATCGTCTGGCAACTCAAAACCCTGAGGGAATTTCACCCCCTGATTGCGCCCCAGTTTCACGGTGCCGAGGCCCAGCACGCTGACCCTGGGGCCGCCCCTGCCGAGTTGCCTCATCTCCATGCCGCGCGCTCCCAGATCGGCGTGGCGATAGGCGGTGCCGGCCAGCCATCGGCCGCGATAGTGCCAACCGCAGGCGGCGGCAGCATCGGCAGCAGCGTATCGGCAAGGCCGGGCGCCAGTGCCAGCTTGGTCGGCCAGGCCAGCAAGGCATTGCCATGGGCCTGGATCACCGGTGCATCCGGTTTGCGACCATCGGGCGTGGCACCTTCGGCACGGTCGACATGCCAGCCGGCAAAGCGGCAGGTGGAAAGGTCGAGGCGCGGCAGCAGCGTAGCGAATTCACGCTTCGCCGCATCAATCAGCGCTGCATCATCCTGTGTGGCGCCTGCTTCCGCGATCTGGCCGCCGACATACCAGACCAGCTTGCCGGCAGCCGTTCGATGCGTGGTGACGGTGACGCGCGGCTTGTCGCTGGTATCGAAGCAATGGGCATAAAGCGGCGAAGGCACGCCTTCGATCAGCAGCATGCGCAAGGGCCGCCGCTGTGCCCGGCTGGCCGGCTGGCCGAGCATGGCCAGGGCCTGCTCATTGCCGGCGCCAGCGGCGAATACATAACGCCCGGCCTCGATGCGCCGCTCCTCGCCCATCGGATCACGCAACAGCAAAGCCGCGATGCCATCACCCATGCGCTCAATGCGGAAATCCGCGCCGCACAGCTTGATCCAGGGCGCAAGCCGTGTGGCGAAATGCGCCAGCAGGCTCGGCACATCGAGCACGATTTCATCCAGCCGATACACCGCGCCGACATGCGCCGGGTCACGCAATGCCGGCGGCCAGTCCGCTTCGGGCATGGCTTCGACGCGGCCGCGCAACAGCTTGGAACCAAAGAAGCCGGTAATGCGGCTGGCAATGCTGCGCCGGGCCCAGAATAGATGATGCAGGGCATTCACCTGCACGCCGGCAAGATCGACATCGCCCTTGCCCTCCAGGCAGGCCCGCCAGCGCGTCGGCATGTCAGCCAACGCATCGGCATCCTGGCCGAGCTTGAGGTCGATGGCATATTTCAGGCCGCCATGGATGATGCCCTGCGAGGCGAGCGTCTGTCCGGCACCGAGCGCCTCGGCCTCGAACAGCATCGCGGCGTAGCCTTGCGCGCGCAGACGTGCCAGCAGCCAGAGGCCGGCAATGCCGCCCCCGAGGATCGCGACATCGAGCCGCACGCTCAGCTCCGCAATTTCGCGATGGTCGCGGTGGTGCTCTGGCCTTCGATCAGGCGCGAGACTTTCACTTCGCCGCCATAGGCCCGCACAATATCGGCGCCAACCACCTGATCGACACTGTAATCGCCGCCCTTCACCAGCAGGTCGGGCTTCAACTGTTCGAGCAGCGGGATCGGCGTATCCTCGGCGAAGATCACCACAAGATCGACCAGGCTCAGTGCCGCCAGCAGGCGGGCGCGATGCTGTTCGTTCTGCACCGGGCGCGAAGGCCCCTTCAGGCGCTGCACCGAGGCATCGGCATTGATCGCCACGATCAGGCGGTCGCATTGCCCGCGTACTTCGGCAAGCAGCGCGAGATGGCCGGGATGCAGCAGATCGAACACGCCATTGGTGAAGCCGATGCGTTCCCCGCGCGCGCGCCAGGCGGCAACAACGTCGCTGGCCCGTGCCGCTGTCGCCACTTTGCCATCCAACCCAAGCGGGTCTGGCAGATGCAGCGCGGCGCGCAATTCCTCTGGCAGCACCACAGCCGTACCAACCTTGGCCACAACGATACCGGCGGCGGCATTGGCGAGACGGGCTGCCTGGGCCAGCGGCTGGCCGGCAGCCAGGGTCACGGCCAAGGCCGCCACCACGGTATCGCCGGCACCCGACACATCGAACACTTCGCGCGCTTCCGCTGGCAGATGCAGCGCACCGGCCTTGGTGCCAGTCACCAGCGTCATGCCCTGGGCGCCCCGGGTGATCAGGGCCGCGTCGATGCCACAGGCTTCGATCAGCTTGCGTCCGGCGGCCTCCGCATCGGCATCGCTGTCGCAGCGCTGGCCGGTGGCAAGCGCCGCTTCCTTCTGGTTCGGCGTCACCAGCGTGGCGCCGCGATAGCGCGCGAAATCAGTCCCCTTGGGGTCGACCAGTACAGGCAGGCCGCGCTTGCGCGCCTCGGGCAGCAGGGCGGCAAGCAGCGCATCGCTGACCACGCCCTTGGCATAATCGGAAACCACCACCGCCTGTGCATCGGCCAGCGCCTCAAGCACGGTAGCGATCAAGGTGCCGAGCGCGGCTTCGCCGGGCTCGCCATTGCGCTCGCGGTCAACACGCAGCAATTGCTGCTGGCCACCGATGAAGCGGGTCTTTTCGATGGTCGGGCGGGCTTCATCCACCACCAGCAGCGGCTCGATGCGCGTCTGGGTCAAGGCATCATGCAATTCATCGCCGGCATTGTCGTCGCCAACCAGACCGATCAGCCGTGCATGGGCGCCAAGCGAGGCGATATTGCGCGCGACGTTGCCGGCACCGCCGGGCATAGCCAGTTCACGCTGCACCTGCATCACCGGGATCGGCGCTTCCGGCGAGATGCGCTGCACACCGCCATAGATGAAGCGGTCGAGCATGACATCGCCAACCACCAGAATGCGGGCGCGGGCGAAGGCGTCGAGATCAAGGGGGGCGTGGCTCATCCGCTATTGCGGCGACCGCTTGGCCAGGATGCGCTGCAGGGTACGGCGGTGCATCTTGAGCCGGCGGGCCGTCTCCGAAACATTGCGGTCGCACAATTCGAACACGCGCTGGATATGCTCCCAGCGCACCCGCTCGGCCGACATCGGCTCATCGGGCGGTGCCGGATGCGCGGCATTGCCGGCGCGCAGCGCGCGGTCGACGTCATCGGCATCGGCGGGCTTCGGCAGGTAATCCACCGCGCCGGCCTTCACGGCGGCGACGGCGGTGGCGATGTTGCCATAGCCGGTGAGCATCACCACGCGGGCATCCTGGCGCACGGCACGGATCGCGCTCACCACATCCAGGCCATTGCCATCGGCAAGCTTGAGATCGACCACGGCATAAGCCGGCGGACGGCTGCGCGCCATCTGGATGCCGGCAGCCACGCTATCGGCCGCCTGTACCATATAGCCACGTTTCTCCATCGCCCGGGCCAGGCGCAGGCGCAGAGGTTCATCGTCATCGACGATCAGCAGGCTCAAATCCGTACTCATGGCGCCAATGTACCCGAGCCGGACTGGGGCGCAACCCTTGCCGCCTGCCCTGGCACCCGCGCCGAGACCGGCAATGGCAGGGGCCAGTTAACCCGCACCCGGGCGCCGCCACCGGAGCGATTGGAAAAGCCGACGCTGGCACCGCTGCGGCGCAGCAAATTCATCGAGATGAACACGCCCAGGCCCATGCCGCCGGATTCGGGCCGGCTGGTGGTATAGGGCTCGCCGAGAGCCGAAAGGATATCGACATTGATGCCCGGGCCATCATCCAGGATATCGAGACGCAGCGAAGATTGATCCCAATTGACCTCCGCCGTCACCGCGCTGTGGGCGAATTCCATGGCATTCTGGAACAGGTTGCTCAAGCCCTGGATGATCTCCGGCCGACGCGGCAGACTTGGCGGCACGCCTTCCTGCTTCAGTCGTACACGGAAATCGATACCGGAACGGCGCCAGGGTTCGGCCGCCATGGTAAGCAGGTTGGCGATGCCAAGATCGGCAAAGGCTTCGTCGTCTGCTTCGTCGGATGGGCGCCGCGAGATACGGGCCAGGATATCGCGGCAGCGCTGCGCTTCACTCAGCAGCAGCGCGATATCCTCCGCGATCGGATCGTTTTCCTCTACCTCGCGGCTCAACTCCTTGGCCACCACCGCGATGGTACCGAGCGGGCTGCCGAGTTCATGCGCCGCCGCCGCCGCCAAGCCGCCGAGCGCCGAAACCTGCTGTTCGCGCGCCAGCGCCATCTGTGCTGCCGCCAGCGCATCGGACATGCGCCGTGCTTCCTCCGCCACCTGCCAGGCATAGGCGGCGATGAACAGCATACCGAGCACCAGCGCCACGAACACACCGGCCTGATAGGCATGCGGCAGCACCAGGCGCGGCTCGCTCCAGGGCAGCGGCTGATGCCACACGGCGAGCAAGCCGGCAATGGAGAAGGCGAGCAGCCCGAGCAGCACGGTGGAGCGCAGGCTGAGAATGGTGGCCGAGATCGTGACCGGCACCAGCACCAGCAGCGCGAAGGGATTTTCCACGCCGCCGGTGAGATAGAGCAGCGCGCCAAGCTGTACCAGGTCAAAAGCCAGGTAGCCGGTGGCGCCCTGTTCCGAGAGCCGCTTGGCCGTCGGGTAGATCAGGAACAGCGCAATGTTGAGCAAAGTGCTGACGCCGACCACCAGCAGCGATGGCACCAGCGGCAGGGTGAAGCCGAGGCCGAAATGCACGAACAGCAACGCCAGTAACTGGCCGACAATGGCGATCCAGCGCAGCAATACCAGGGTTTGCAGGCGCACGCGGCCCGGTGCGGTATCGCCCGCCTGCCGGCTCACCATGAGGCGATGCATCATGCGGTCGAGCCGTTCATTAAGCGCCGAAGCGAGACTCACGGCATGTCCTCATGCCAGGCGCGGCCATCGCGCTCGATCAGCCCCATGGCGGCGGAAGGGCCCCAACTGCCGGCCATATAGGGCTTCGGTGCATCGCCCAGCGCCGCCCAGCCGGCCAGGATCGGCTCGACCCAATGCCAGGCGGCCTCGACCTCGTCGCGGCGCATGAACAGCATCGGATTGCCACGCACCACATCCATCAGCAGCCGCTCATAGGCTTCCGGCTGGCGGCCACGGAAGGTTTCGGCAAAGCTCAGATTCAGCGGCGCGCGACGCAGGCGCATGCCGCCCGGCCCCGGCACCTTGGTCATCATATGCAGCTCGATGCCTTCATCCGGCTGCAGGCGGATCACCAGGCGGTTTCCCACCACATCACGCTCAGCACCGGGGAAGATCAGATGCGGCACCGGGCGGAACTGGATGACGATCTCGGAACGCCGCATCGGCAGCCGCTTGCCGGTGCGCAGGAAGAACGGCACGCCGGCCCACCGCCAGTTGTCGATCTTGGCCTTCAGCACCACGAAGCTTTCGGTGGTGGTATCCGGGTTGCCGACTTCCTCGGCATAACCGGCCACGGCCTGGCCCTGCATGGCACCGGCGCGGTATTGCCCGCGTACCGTCTTGCTCGCCACGGTGTTGGGCCCGATGGGATGCAAGGCCTGCAGCACTTTCAGCTTCTCGTCGCGCACCGCATCGGCCTCGAATGACGCCGGCGGTTCCATCGCCACCAGGCAAAGCAGTTGCAGCAGGTGGTTCTGCACCATGTCGCGCATCGCACCGGACTGGTCGTAATAGCCGCCGCGCTTCTCGACGCCGACGGTTTCCGCCACCGTCATCTGCACATGCTCGATATGGCCGCGATGCCATACCGGCTCGAACAGGGCATTGGCGAAGCGCAGCGCCATCAGGTTCTGCACCGTCTCCTTGCCGAGATAATGGTCGATGCGGAAAATCTGTTCCTCGCGGAATACCGCGCCGATGGCATCGTTGATCGCATTCGCCGAGGCGACGTCGTGGCCGATAGGCTTTTCCAGCACCACGCGGGACTGGCCGCGATTGAGCTTCACGGCGCCGAGATGCTGGCAGATCACGCCGAAGAAGCGCGGCGCCACGGCCAGGTAATGCACCCGTACGCGGCTGTCGTCGGGCGGCAGGTCGTCGGCCAGACCGGCAAAGTCGGCAAGCTGTTCGACATCGGCGGCGCGATAGCTCAGCCGGGTGGCGAAGCGCTGCCAGGCGGCATCATTCAGTTCCCCTGGCGGCAGATGCCGCGCCAGCCCGTCATGGGCCAGGCTGCGGAACTCCTCCAGGGTCATCTCGCCCCTGGCCACCCCCAGGATGCGGGTATCGGGGTTGAGCTGGCCGGCGACGTCGCGCAGATAGAGTGCCGGAAGCAGCTTGCGGAGCGCCAGATCGCCGCTTGCACCGAACACAACCATATCGAAGGAGAAACTGCCGCTGGGGTTGCTCATGGCCCTAGCCTGTCATGCTGGCTGCCGGCCTTCAATCGCCCTACTGGCCATTTCATCCCCAGGAATCGGAGGCGACTCGGGCTGCGACTCGGGTTTTTCCTGTGGATAAGCACTTAAGCCGGATTGACCGGAAAGGCGTCCCGGTGCTTACTGCATGTAGCGTGTTGGTCCAAAAACGGGGGCTACATATGGTGTGGACTGACGAAAAAGTTAAAATGCTCGTGCAGCTCTGGGAAACCGGGCAGTCGATCACCCAGATCGGCAAGGCACTGGGGATGACCCGCAATGCCGTGGTCGGCAAGGCGCATCGCATCGGCTTGGCCAAGCGGGCCTCGCCCATTGTGCGCAGCGACAAGCCGGCCCAGCCGCGCCCGGCCAATACCGGCCATCACCATGTCACGCATCATGCGCCGCGCCAGGCTGCCGCCAGCAACGCCGAGCATGCCCCGGAGAGCCGCGCCAGCAGCGACACGCCGCGGCCGCCGGCACCGGATAAGCCGACGCAGCAGCTTTCCGCCGCCATGCTGGCCGCCCTCACCCCCTCAACGGGGCCGCGCTGCAAATGGCCGATCGGCGACCCGAAGAGTTCTGAATTCGACTTCTGCTCCAAGGTCGCGTTGCCGGGCAAGCCCTATTGCGCCGAACATTGCGCCCAGGCCTACACCAACTGGAATCCGGAAACCGCCATCGAGGCCGTGAAGGCCGCGAACGCCGCCTGACCGGTTCCGAGCCGCACAAAAAAAGCCCCGGCGGGAAACCGCCGGGGCTTTTTTGCATTCAGGCCGGCTTTACCTCTTTGGAACCGCAATTGATCATCCACGGCGTGCCGAAGCGGTCGGTGAACATGCCGAAACGGTCGGCCCAGAAGGTCTCGGTCAGTTCCATCTGCACACTGCCCCCCGCCGAGAGCGCCTTGAACACGCGCTCGGCTTCGGCCACCGTCTGCAACCCGATATTGATCGTGATGCCCACGGGCGGCTGATACATCTCGCCCGGCACATCGCCTGCCATCAGGATGCTGCCGCCGATGCTGACGCTGGCATGCACGATGCGGTGATGCCGCTCCTTGGGTGTATCGGCCGCCATCGGCGTGTCGCCGATGGCAATCATTGCCTGCACCTTGCCACCCAGCACTTCGGCATAGAGCGTCATCGCTTCGCGACAATCGCCGTTGAAGGATAAGTATGGATTGGTCTGCATCACAGTTCCTTTGCTGGAAATTGAAGGCGGTTAGGACAAGGCCCGCAGATCGCTGCGGAAATCCTCCAGGCCGCTGGCCGCAACAAGCGGATCGAGCACGGCATGGGTGCTGGTCCAGATCGGCATCGCCGCCGCCAGCAGGGCGCGGCCTGCATCGGTGAGTATCAGACGACGCTGGCGGCGGTCGTCGGCATCCACTTCAACCCGCAGCAGGCCGCGCCGTTCCAGCGGCTTCAGATTCGCGGTCAGCGTGGTGCGGTCCATCGCCAGCAGTTCCGCCACCGGCGCCATGCCCGGCGGTTCCGGCCGGTTCAGCGACATCAGCAAGGAGAATTGTCCATTGGTGAGATCGAGGGGCCGCAAGGCTTCATCGAAGCGCCGCGCCACCGCCCGCGCCGCGCGCTGCACATGCAGGCATAGGCAGGTGTCGCGCACCATGATGGTGGTTTCATAGGGCAGCGGATTCCCGTGCGGTGGTTTCGCCTTTGACATGCAGTGACTATGTTGATATCAACATATATAGTCAAGCGACAACTAGGGCAGCCCGCTTGCTTCACTTATAACGAAAACGCCCCATCAAAACGAAAACACCCCGTCAAAACAAAAACACCAAGGAGCAACGCAATGAGTTACGTCGATGGCTTTCTGCTGATCGTGCCGACCAAGAAACTCCCCGCCTACAAGAAGCTGGCGAAGCTCGCCGGCAAGGTGTGGAAGGAATACGGCGCGCTGGATTACCGCGAATGTATCGGCGACGATCTCGCCATACCGTTCGGCCTGCCCTATCCGAAGCTGCTGAAGCTGAAGAAGAACGAGACAGTGGTGTTCTCCTGGATCCTCTACAAATCCAAGGCCGACCGGAAGCGCATCAATGCCAAGGTGATGAAGGACCCGCGCATCGCCAATAGCTGCGATCCCGGCAACATGCCGTTCGACGTCAAGAAGATGAGCTGCGGTGGATTCAAGACCCTGGTCGCAATGTAAGCTGCGGCCATGAAAAAGCCCCGGCGGTGGCAGCACCGCCGGGGCTTTTGTGTTTAGCGACGATCAAGCCGCTTCGGCGTTGCTGAGCGCGGCGAAACGGCGCTGGTGGTGATCGGCATGGCCGAAAGCCGTGTCGATCTGCATCAGGCGCTTCATGTAATGGCCGACGGTGAGTTCGTCGGTCATGCCCATGCCGCCATGCAGTTGCACTGCCTGCTGCCCGACCCATTTGCCGGACTTGCCGACCTGCACCTTGGCGGCGGCGGCAGCCTTGGCGCGTTCATTGGCCGAAAGCCCCAGCGCCAGGGTGGCGTAGAGCGCCAGCGAGCGCGACTGCTCGACATGGATCATCATATCCACCATGCGGTGCTGCAGCACCTGGAACTCACCGATGGCACGGCCGAACTGCTTGCGCGTCTTGAGGTAGGCCAGCGTCGTTTCGTAGAGATTCTGCATCGCGCCAACGGCCTCGGCGGCGAGATAGGCCAGCGCCTGATCCATCACGCTTTCCACGACCGGCAGCGCATTCTCGGCATCGCCGAGCGCAATGGCTGGGGCATTCTCGAACACGATGTCGGAAGCCCGGCGATTATCCACCGTGCGGTAATCCTGGCGATTGACGCCCTTGGCCTTGTTGTCGACCAAGAACAGGCCGAGGCCCTTGGCATCAGTGCGGCCACCCGCCGTGCGCGCCAGCACGATCAGCAGATCGGCGCTCGGCGCATCCGCCACCACGATCTTCTTGCCCGAAAGCGTGTAGCCGCTGCCGCTCTTCGCCGCCTTGGTCGAGACGTCGTTGAGCGCGAAGCGCGCACCGTGTTCAGCATACGCAAAAGCGAGCTTGACCTTGCCTTCACCAAGCTTGGGCAGGATTTCCGCCTGCTGTGCCTGATTGCCGGCAGCCACCACCAGGCCGCCGCCGAGGATGACACTGGAGTAATACGGCTCGGCGACCATGGCGCCGCCGAACCGCTCGGCGATCACCATGGTTTCCACGGCCGAGCCGCCCAGCCCGCCGTGACCTTCCGGCAGCGCCACGCCCAGCCAGCCCATTTCAGCGAAATGCGCCCAGTTGGCTTCCGAATAGCCGAGGTCGGTCTTCACCAGCTTGCGCCAATGCTCGAAGGAATATTCCTTGCGCAGCCAGCCCTCCAGGCTATCGGCCAGCAGCTTCTGTTCGTCGTTGAGCTGAAAATCCATGGTCAGTATTTCCTTCGGTCAGAGGCCCAGCACCATCTTGGCGATGATGTTGCGCTGGATTTCGTTCGAGCCGCCATAGATCGTGGTGGCACGGTAATAGAGGTAGCTTTCCATGCGGCCCTGGGCGTAGTCGGGGCCAACCGGCGGCTGGTTGGTGCCATCCGGGTAATGCTCGTAGGGCGAGGCATAGTAGCCCAGCGCCTCGCAGGCCAGTTCCGTGATGGTCTGCTGGATTTCCGAACCACGGATTTTCAGCATGCTGGCTTCCGGCCCCGGCCCCTTGCCGGCAGTCTCGGCTGCCAGCACGCGCAGATTGGTATATTCCAGCGCCAGCAATTCGATTTCCACCGCAGCAACCTTGGCGCTGAAATCCGCATCATCGAGCAGCGCGCCGCCAAGCGTGGCGGATTCGGCGCGGGCGATTTCCTTCAGGCGGCGCAGGCGCTGTTTCGAGGTCGCCACCTCGGCAATGGTGGTACGCTCGTTGCCGAGCAGGAACTTGGCATAGGTCCAGCCCTTGCCCTCCTTGCCGATCAGGTTCTTCTTCGGTACCCGCACATTGTCGAGGAAAACCTCGTTCACGCCATGGCCCTCATCGATCGAGATGATCGGCCGCACCGTGATGCCGGGCGTTTTCATGTCGATCAGCAGGAAGGAAATGCCTTCCTGCGGCTTGGCCGTGGGATCGGTGCGCACCAGGCAGAACATCATGTCCGCGTAATGCGCCTGGGTGGTCCAGATCTTGTGGCCGTTGACGATGTAATGGTCGCCGTCGCTTTCCGCCTTGGTGCGCAGTGAGGCGAGATCGGAGCCGGAGCCCGGCTCGGAATAGCCCTGGCACCACCAGTCTTCCATGCTCAGGATGCGCGGCAGGTAATAGGCTTTTTGCTCCGGCGTGCCGAAGGTGTAGATCACCGGCCCGACCATGGCGATGCCGAAAGGCAGCAGCGGCGGTGCATCGGCGATGGCGCTTTCCTCATCGAAGATATAGCGCTGCACCGGCGACCAGCCTGGCCCGCCATACTCCACCGGCCAGCCCGGCGCACCCCAACCGCGCTTGTAGAGCTCGCGATGCCATTGCACATAATCAGCCTTGGCCAGATGCACCGAGCGGCGATTGCGCTCGGCCAGGTCGGCCGGCAGATTTTCGCGAATGAAGGCCCGCACCTCGTCGCGGAAAGCACGCTCTTCCGGCGTCAGGTCCAAATTCATGGCGCTTGCTCCCCTGTTCTGGCGAAAAGGTTAGTAAGCCCCCGGCGGGTAGGCAAGGCCCGGCAGCACTTGGCAATGGGCGTGACGTTGCGGAAAGCTGCCGGCTTGGCGTAAAGAGGGAGTAACCCAAGCAAGACAGACGCGAGCCCCCGATGACTTTCGATCCCGGCCAGCATGGCTGGAAGCCCGAGCGCAACCCGGAAAACCCTGGATATACCGGCCTGGTCGGGCCGCTCTGGTCACGGCAGGAAGCGGAGGGGCAATGGGCCTATGCCTTCCTGGCCGAGCCCAAGCATCTCAATGCCCGCAACCTGGTACATGGCGGCATGCTGATGACCTTCGCCGACCAGTTCATGGGGCGGACGGTGTATCACGCCGTCAACCGCCAGGCCTGCGTTACTGTCGGCCTCAACAGCCAGTTCGTCGCCCCGGCGCGCGAAGGCGATCTGGTGGAGGGGCGCGGCCGCATCGTGCGCCGCACCCGCTCCTTGGTCTTCATCCAGGGCAGCCTGACGGTGGCCGGCGCCGAAGTGATGGTCTGCGACGGTATCTGGAAGATATTGGGCCAGTAGCCCAAGACCTTAGTAGCGGCGGCGCTGCACCAGCTTCTTGTTCGGCATCAGATTGTCGAACTTCGCCGGGCGCTTTTCCTGGTTGGCCTGGATCTGCTCCAGCAGGTCGCCAGTCAGGAACATGCCCGCCTGCCACACCTGCATGTAATCCAGTGCATCGGCCACGCTATGGTCGCGGGTGTAGTTCAGCATCTGCTTCGTGCCGTGGATCGCCAGCGGTGACTTCGAAGCAATGGTGCGCGCCAGCGCCATCACCTCTTCCAGCATCAGGCCGTGATTGGCAAACGAGGCGTTCACCAGGCCGCATTGCAGCGCTTCGGCGGCCTGGAAACGGCGGCCGCTATAGGCCAGCTCGCGCACCAGACCCGAGGGCATCAGATGCGGCAGGCGCTGCAGCGTGCCGACATCGGCGGTCATGCCGATATTGATTTCCTGGATGCAGAACCAGGCATCGTCGGTGCAATAGCGCATGTCACAGGCCGAGATCAGGTCGACGCCGCCGCCGACGCAACCGCCCTGGATCGCCGCCAGCACCGGCACGCGGCAACGCTCGATCACGGTGAAGCTTTCCTGCATCTCGGCAACCGTGCGGCGGAATTGCTCGCCGAGCCGACCACGGTCGCCCTTCATCAGGTCACCGGCGATGCCGGCGAAGGCGGAAAGGTCGAGTCCACCGGTGAAATGCTTGCCGGTAGAGGAAATCACCACCACGCGGACATCCGGGCGGTCATCAATTTCGGCGAACACATCCACCATTTCCTGCCAGAACGGCAGCACCATGGCATTGGCCTTGTCCGGCCGATTGAACACGATATGCGCGACATGATCGGTCACGCTGAAATCGAACGTGCTGTAGCTCATGGCTTCCTCCCTTGACGTTGCGTCAACCCTAGTCAGGTCGACAAGCCGCCTTTACACTTGCCGTTAAATAAGGAGGAAACATGACGATTGTCTACGATCAATTGCTCGGCCTCGAGCTGCCGGAACTGGAAGCCTCCTACTCCACGCGCGACAGCATGCTCTATGCCTTGAGCGTCGGCATGGGCGTCGATCCGATGGACGAAAACGAACTCCCCTTCGTGGTGGAGAACGGCGCCTATACGGCCAAGCTGAAGGCATTGCCGAGCCAGGCGACGGTGCTGTGCTGGGACGATAGCTGGGGTGCTGCCTCCGGTATCAACATGATGATGGTGGTGCATGGCGAGCAGCGCATCACCCTGCATAAGCCTTTGGCGCCGGAAGGCCGCATCCTCTCCAAGACACGGATCAAGGAGGCCTATGACAAGGGTGCCGGCAAGGGCGCCGTGGTGCTGGTGGAAACCGCGATCCGCGATGCGGCGAGCAAGGAACTGCTGGTCACGCTGATCTCCACCGTGTTCGCGCGCGGCGATGGCGGCTTCGGCGGGCCGGGGAACCAGCCACCGCCGCCCAAGCCGCATGCAGTACCGGACCGCGCCCCGGACCTCACCATCAGCGCCAGGACGCAGCCGAACCAGGCGCTGTTCTACCGGCTCTGCGGCGACCGCAACCCGTTGCATGCCGATCCGCATTTCGCCAAGGGCGCCGGCTTCCCGCGTCCGATCCTGCACGGGCTGTGCACCTACGGCCATGCCGTGCGCGCCGTGGTGAAAGGTGCCTGCGACCATGATCCGGCGCGGGTAGCCCATATCGAGGCACGCTTCACCGCCCCGGTCTTCCCCGGCGAGACCATCGCCACCGATATCTGGCGCGACGGCAACACTGTGTCCTTCCGCGCCCGGCTGGAGGAACGCGGCCTGGTCGCCCTGGACCACGGCAAGGTCGAATTGCGCTAAATACCCTATTTTAGTGCATATTTCCCTGGACTCACTCGCATAAGTGAGAACATCATGCCCGCATCGGTTATGCATGGGGGCATGGCATGGTCGGGGCAGTACGGACATTACATCGCGCCGCAAGGCCGCTCGGCGGCCTGATTGCCGGGACCGTGGTGGCAGCGATCCTCGCCGGCTGCAACGGCCCGGAAAACCGGCTGGTCAAAGAAGAGAAAGTCTACGACGCCGACAGTTTCCTCAGCCGCAACCTGCATCCCACGGTACATTTCCCGAGCGGCCTGACGCTGAACTTCCCTGGTTATGTCGTCGGTATCGAAAAAATTTCCCGCAGCATCATCGGTCCCGATCCGGCGGTGGTGAACAAATATCTCATTGAACACGCCGCCAACGCGGATGACGAAGACGACCTGCAGAATCTGCGCGGCAAGTTGTTCCGCGAACCGAAGGCGATGACTGTCACGCAAATCCTGCGCTATGCCAGCATCGGCGCCAAATCGCCACAGCCCGATGGCACCCCGGTAACCAGCAGTCTGCCTGGCCGCATCGATGCCTGCTTCCTCTATTCGATCTATGAGAAAAGGGGTGATTTGAAACCTGAGGCGACCGGGCCGGCGCCATCGCGCCCCTGCCCTGCCGTCAATGGAAAAGCGATCAACGTAACCGAGAAGGGTAATCCACTGGATGTGCCGGCCCCCGTGCATGCCTGGGAGCATGGCCTGAAAGCCCTCGACCGGCTGGCGGATTACGCCAAGGCCGATATTGCGGAATCAGCCAAGACCGACCGGCCCTACACGCATCTGCTAGTCTTCGCCATGGGCTGGAACACCGACCAGTTCGAGGCGCTGCGCAACTTCAACTCCATTGCCAATGAATTCGCCCGCGCGGTGGAAGGCTGCCCGGTGCCCAACGACAACTATTGCAAAGCGGCCCACAAAATACGCCCCCTGGTGATCGTTCTCACCTGGCCATCCTTGTGGGACTGGAGCAACCTGCTCGCCGTCGGCGGCTTCGATGCCCTGGCGAAACTGGCCAGCTTTCCGATCAAGGCCAGCGATGCGCGCGAGGTCGGTTTCGGGCCAGCGAATTACCTGATCAACAAAGCGCTGGCCAAAATTGTCACTGACGACGATCTGAAACGGGATCTGAAAGCAAAGGATGTCGAGCTAAAAGTCGTCGGCGTCGGCCATTCCTTCGGCGCCCGGCTGCTGGCGCAGTCAGCCCGCAGTGCCCGTTACCTCACCCCGAACCAACGGACCGCCGGTCCTGGCGGCCTGGACATCTTCTTCGCCCTGCAAGGTGCCTTCGAGATAGACCGCCTGTTCGATGGCGATGGCCGGCGCCATAGCTGCATAACGCCGACGCGCCAATTGGCGGCAGGCTTCAATCGTGTCGTGCTGACCGCTTCCAAAGGTGACGGGGCGGTGAACCTGGCTTTCTTCGGTACCTATGCCGGCCAGCATGACGGTTACCTTGCCAGCAGCAAGGAAGCCGCCTATTGCGAGCTGTTCGCCCAAGGCATAATGGACGAGAACGGCGCCTGTCTTGATAAAGCCGGCAACCGACAAACCTGCGCGGCATTGGCCCCGGCACCAGAAAAAGGCCGGCCACGCGTGCTCTATCTCGATGCCTCGGATTCAATCAAATACAACACCCACCGTACCGGCGGCGGCTCGCATAGCGATATCTATCGCGAGAATGTCGGCCGCGTGCTGGCCAATCTGCTCAACAGCAGCGATAAGCTTGCCAATTGCGAAGGCAAGGACGTGACATTCTCCGCCTTTTGCCAAGGCAGATAAAACGTCACTTCCGCTTCAGGCTGAACTGGCTGGGGTCGCGGTGGTTGCCGCCAGGTGCAGCGGCCTGGATTGCATCCCGGTGCAGCCAGCTTGACGTATCAGGCTCGGGCCTACCGAACAGCCAACCCTGGCCGTAATCGATGCCGAAATCCAGCAGCAGGCGGGCCTGGTCCTCGGTTTCGATCATTTCGGCCACGGTGCCGATCTTCAATTCCTTGCATAGCCAGACCATGCCGCGCAGGATGGCGCGGTCGCGCTCCTTCTCGCGCGATTGCAGCGCCTTCACATAGGCGCCGTCGATCTTCACGAAATCGACTTCCAGCGCCTGCAGATACGGGAAGGACGCAGCGCCAGCACCGAAATCATCGAGACAGACCGAATGGCCGTCCTGGCGTAACTGGCGCACGGCGTTGCCGGCATGCACCAGGTCGGTGATCTGGGTCGATTCCGTGATCTCGAAAATAAGCTGCTTGCGCAAATCCGGGTCGGGCGCCAGCAATTCGCGTAACGCTGCCATGAACACGGTGCTTTCCAGGCTATGGCCGGAAAGATTCACCGCCACCTCTGGCCGCTGCCCGGTCTTGCGCGCCGTCTGCAACTGATCAATCACCCGCTGCACCACGGCAAGATCGAACTCGCCAATCATGTGCACGCCTTCCGCCAGGCGGATGGTCTCGAACGGCGACTGGTCGTCGCCGAAACGCACCAGCGCCTCGTAATGATGCATGCGGCGATCCGCCAGACTGACAATCGGCTGATACACCATCTGGAAATCGCTCTGGCTCATGGTGGAGCGCAGCGCCCGCACCTGTGCCACGGTTTCCGAAAGCAGCAGCTTGAGGCTTTCCTCGGTGTTGCGGAAAGACAGCCCGGCAGCACCCTGCTGTGCGAAACGCTGCACCGCGAAAGCCATGGCCGACGCCGCATCCTCATCGCTCATGCCCTTGGCATGCAGTTCCAGCGTCGCGCCCTGCACGCCCAAAGCCTGGGCCACCTGCGCCGCCGGATTGGCCTTGGCGACAAGCTGGCGCACCTTGTCGGCCACCGCGGCCTGATCCACCGTGCCGGCATGCAGGATCGAGTATTTCTCGCCATCGATGCGGCCCGCCGTATCGCCGCCAATCGACTTGGAACGCAGATAGGCACCGACATCGCCCATCAGCACCGCCTGGGTTTCCGGCGGCAGGTCCTTGGCCAGATCCTTGAGGCCGACGATCTCCAGCAGCGTGATCTTCACTTCCGAACCGAGTTCACGGGCCAGTTTCAGCCGGTCGGAGGCGCGCTCCTCGAAATCTTCCGCCGTGAGCAGACCGGTCTGGTAATCGCGCTTGTTCTGCAGCGCCGCTTCCGCCATCGGCAGGCGGGCGCCAGACAGCGTGAGATAATAGCGGCCTTCCTTGCGCGGCAGGCAGCAGCCGCCCAGCACGCAGAGCACCGGCTCGCGGCCCGGAGAACCAGCCAGCCGGATGGTGACCGGCTCGATGCGGCCGCCAACACCGAGCGAGGCGAGCAGATTGAGCAGGAAATGGCGGTCGCTGTCGTCAACCAGGGGGCCAAGCTGGCGCCCGATCAGGTCGGCAGGCTCGACGCCGATGAGATGCTTGCCGGCGCCAGAGGCATAGGTGACCCGGCCATCCTCGGCCACTTCCAGCATCAGGTCGGCGGCGGAGAAAGCGAAGGCGACGAAGCGATCACGCTCCGCACGCATATCCTTGGCGGCATCGCCGCTCATCCATCGATCCTTCGCTGTTCCTGGGGCGAAATCGCCAAGCCAACTCTGCCAGAGTCGCACCGTGGCGGCAACTCGGATACCCCTACGGCAGGCTCTGGCGCTGTTGAATCCCCTGTTCCAGACCAATAAACTGACGCCAGAAAGAGGTTGGCCAATTCCGAGCCGACGGGAGGGAACGCATGACCGCGCCATTTTGGGAGAAGTCGTATCCTGAGGGAGTGCAGTGGGCGCTGAGCCTGCAGCCGCGTCCGATCTGGTCGCTGCTGGACGAGGCGGTGGCCAAGTTCGCACCGAAGCCCTTCCTGGAATTCATGGGCAAGACCCTGACCTACGCCGCCGTGTCCGACCTCGTCGACCGCGCCGCCAAGGGTTTCCAGCAGCTCGGTGTCGGTCCGGGCGTGCATGTCGGCCTGTTCCTGCCCAACACGCCGCATTATGTGATCTGCTTCTTCGGCATCCTCAAGGCCGGCGGCCGGGTAGTGAACTACTCGCCGCTCGATGCCGAGCGCGAGCTGCGCTACAAGATCGAGGACAGCCAGACCGACATCATCTGCACCCTCGACCTCAACGCGCTGTATCCCAACATCGCCAAGATGCTGGGCAGCACGCGGCTGAAGAAGATCGTGGTCGGCGGCCTGCCCGATGTGCTGCCGTTCCCGAAGAATTTCCTGTTTCCCCTGGTCAAGGGCAAGGAAATCGCCGCCGTGCCGAAGGACGACCGCCATGTCCGCTTCAAGGACCTGGTGGCCAATGACGGCCGCTACACGCCGCATCCGGTGAAAGACCCGACGGATGAAGTGGCGATCCTGCAATATACCGGCGGCACCACCGGCGTGCCGAAGGGCGCCATGCTGACCCACAGCAACGTGGTCGCCACGGTGCAGATGTACCTCACCTGGGCCAATGCGCGGCCCGACCTGCTGAAGGAGGGCGAGGAGCGCGTGCTGATCGTGCTGCCGATGTTCCATATCTATGGCCTGAGCGCGGTGCTGCTGCGCTTCATCGCCATCGGTGCGGAACTGGTGCTGCATCCGCGCTTCGAGCTGAAGGCAGTGGTGGAGGATCTGCACAAGAAGAAAATCACCGTATTCCCCGGCGTGCCGACCATGTATGCCGCGATCAACAACCTGCAGAACCTGAAGGACTACGATCTGTCGTCGCTGAAATTCTGCGGCTCCGGCGGCGCGCCGCTGCCCGTCGAAGTGCAGGACAAGTTCGAGCAGACCACCGGCTGCAAGATGATCGAAGGCTGGGGCATGACCGAGACGGCGCCGGCCGGCACCCAGACGCTGATGGATGGCGAGCGCCGCAAGGGTTCCTGCGGCCTGCCGCTGCCCGGCCTGATCATGGAGATCGTCGATGTCGAGGACCCGCTGAAGGTGCTAGGCGTCAACGAACGCGGCGAGATCTGCATCCGCGGCCCGAATGTGATGAAGGGCTACTGGAACAAGCCGGAGGCGACCGAAGAAGCCTTTGCCGGCGGCCGCTTCCATACCGGCGATGTCGGCTACATGGACGAGGATGGCTTCATCTTCATCGTCGACCGCAAGAAGGACATGATCCTCTCGGGCGGCTTCAACGTCTATCCGCGCAATATCGAGGAAGCCATCTACGAGCATCCCAGTGTCGAGGAATGCACCGTGGTCGGCGTGCCGGACGAGTATCGCGGCCAGTCGGCCAAGGCCTTCATCAAGTTGAAGCCGGGTGCCTCAGCGATCAGCTTCGATGAACTGAAAGACTTCCTCAAGGACAAGCTCGGCAAGCATGAAATGCCGGCCGCCATGGAAATCCGCGAGGCGCTGCCCAAGACGCTGATCGGCAAGCTCTCGAAGAAGGAGCTGGTCGAAGAGGAGAAGAAGAAATACGAAGCGCGACAGTCAGCCAAGACCTGAACCCGGTTCAGGCTACGATGCGCAGCGGCGGCAGGCTGGCGCTTGCCGCCGCCTGCTTTTGTGCGCTGCTGTTCTCCGGCCCGGCGCCGGCCTGGAGCCGCGAGCCGGTGGACCAGCGCGATCCGCGCCACCTGCAATCCGGGCCGCTCGACCCGGCGCTCTACGATCTGAAGCCGGCGCAATACCTGCCCGGCCTGCCGCCGATCCCGCCGCGCGGCCCGGCCCAAGCCAAGGGCCTGATCATCTGGAATCATGGCCGCGATGTCGCGGTTGAAGCCATGGCGCTGGCGCCGCCGGTAATCTGGGAACTGGCGCGCCAGGGCTGGGATGTGCAGACCCTGCAGCGCCATGGCACCCATGACGTGCTGGCGGTGGCGTTGCGCATTGTCGGCGCCGGGCTGGATGCCGGCCGCGCCCAGGGCTATCGCCGTATCGTGCTGGCCGGGCAATCGGTCGGGGCCTGGATCGCACTCGGCGAAACCGCGCGACGCGACGCTGCGGCTGTACGTCCCGATGCCGTGCTGGCGCTGGCGCCGGCGGCTTTCGGCACGCCGGCCAGCCCGATGAACTGGCGCCAGAATGACAGCCGCCTGCGGCCAATCTGGGAGTATTTCGCCGGCCGCCAGACCGCCTTGTTCACCGCCTTCTTCGCCGAGGACCCCTATTTCGAGCAGAGCGAACCGGGCGTGCGCGGCCCCTTTGCCAAGCAGCGCCTGGGCGAACTCGGCCTGCCCGCCCTGGTGCTGGACCGCCCTGCGCCCGCCGTGCTGCATGGCCACGCCGCCGGCATGACCTTGCCTTTCGCGCGCCGCTTCGCGCCCTGCCTGGTGGTGATGCTGGACCAGGGCAGGCCGCCGCCCTGCGAGGATGGCGACCGCAATGCCATCGCCACCTTCGGCCTCACAACCCCCGCTGCCTTGCCCTCAAGCCCAAGCGATGCCTTTGCCGGGCTGTGGCAGGGCACCAGCGCCAATGGCCGCTACATGCTGCTGGAGCTGCGCCCGCTGGGGGCGGGTCAGCAGCGCGAGGCGCTCTATGGCCTTGGCCGCAGCATCAACAACGAGGCGGCCTCGAGCCAGCCGGTGCCGCTGGTGAGCGAAGGCCGGCGCCAGCGCTGGAGCCAGGGCAACCTGAGCCTCGACCTCAGCCTGGAAGCCGATGGAAGGCTGAAATTCCGCCGCACCGAAACTGGCCAACCGCCACAGGATAGCTGGCTGCGCAAGCTGAATTAGCGTCAGCCGCGCCAGTTCATCAACACGAGGCCGGCGCCGACCGCTGCCGCCGCGATGATGCGGCGCGGCCCGAAGCCCTCGCCCAGCAGCACGGCGCCGATCACGGCGGCGAAGATCACGCTGGTCTCGCGCAAACTCGCCACATGCGCCGCGCCGCCCTTGGTGAAGGCCCACATGGCGATGCCATAGCCGAGCGTGGCGATGGCGCCGCCGGCCAGACCGCGCTTCCAGCCGCGTTTCGCCGCCGAGAGGAATTCGGTGCCGCGCGTGGCGAAGGCGAACAGCGCCACCCACGGCCCTTCGACGATATTGAGCCAGGCGATATAGGCCATCGGATCGCCGGCGGCGCGCACGCCACGGCCATCGAACACCAGATAGCCGGCGATGGTGCAGCCGGTGAGCACGGCATAAAGCAGCGAATGGCGGCGCTGCTCCGGCGTGCCACGATACGGCCCGAAGGCCAGGCTGGCGATGCCGAGCGAAATCACCAGGGCGCCGAGCATCTCGCGCGATGAGAGCGTTTCGCCGAACACGAAGCCGGAGAGCAAGGCCACCGCCAGCGGCCCCATGCCGCGGGCGATGGGATAGACTTGGCTCAGGTCGCCATGGCGATAGGCCTTGAGCAGGCAGGTATAATAGGCGCAATGGATCAGCGCCGAGCAGGCAAGCCAGCCCCAGGCTTCGCGCCCCATGCCGGCGCCGAACGGATCGTTGGTGAAGGGCAGCAGCACCAGCCCCATGCCGACACCGGCCAGCATCACCAGGGCCATGCTGGTCTGGCGGTCGGTATCGGATTTCACCACCGCGTTCCAGGTGGCGTGCATCAGGGCGGCGAGCAGCACCAGGGCCGCGACGAAGGGATCCAAAGCCATTTTTTTGGGAACTGTTCTGATTGGGAAACCGACCGACCGGCGGCGCTGCATCAGGGGGCCGGCGGCGGCGTTAACGATTGTTGCGAGACGATGACGATCATGCCACGGTAACGGAAATACGTCATTACGGATCATCAGGCCGATAGGTCTAGTTTGGCATAGGTCTCGCTGGAGGATTGATTATGGGTGCTTTCACCACGCTTACCGCCGAGGACGGCCACCGCTTCGCCGCCTATTTCGCCGAACCGAAAGGCACCCCCAAAGGCGGCCTGGTGGTGGTGCAGGAGATTTTCGGCGTCAACAGCCATATCCGCGCCGTGGCCGATGGCTATGCCGCCGATGGCTATTACTGCGTCGCCCCGGCGCTGTTCGACCGCACCGACCGCGAGATCGAACTCGGCTATACGGCGGATGACGTGGCGCGTGGCCGCGAGCTGCGCGGCAAACTGAGCTGGGCCGAGGTGCTGAAGGACACCAACACCGCGATTGCCGCCGTTGCCTCGGCCGGCCGCGTCGGCACGGTCGGCTATTGCTTCGGCGGCAGCGTCACCTGGCTCGCCGCCTGCGCCGCCAATGGGCTGGCGGCGGCAAGCTGCTATTACGGCGGCAACTGGGCCGAACTGGCCGAGCGCGCGCCTGCCTGCCCTGCCCTGCTGCATTTCGGCGCCAAGGACAAGATGATCCCGACCAGCATCGCCGACAGCATGAAGGCGCGGCATCCCAGCATCACCACGCATATCTACGATGCCGACCACGGCTTCAACTGCGACCAGCGCGGCACCTACGATGCCTTCTCGGCAGCATTGGCGCGGCGCCGCACGCTGGCACTGTTCGAGGCGGTGCTGTAGTTCTTCGTTACCATCGTCATGCCCGGGCCCTTCGGGCCTTTGCGCCCACGAGCGTCCACAGGACACTCGCGTGCTTAAAGTGAGCCGGGCATCTCATGCAAGCCTGCGATAGACTCCCGGGTCAAGCCCGGGAGTGACGACGGAGGGGGGGCCTCTCATGTGTCCGTATCATCGGGTTCAACATCGCACGGCGGCGGCTCTGGGCTGCGCGGGTTTGGCGTGATGCTCCAGCCCTCGGCCATCTCCTTGCCCCAGTATTCCGGCATGATCGGCACCCGCGTGCCATAGTAATAGAGATACTCGCAGCCCTCCGGCACCAGCGGATAGGTCTTGGGCGGCGGCGGCCAGACCGGCGGCGGTTTGCGCATGGCTTCGCCCTGTCCCGCGTCGGCATCTCCGGGCTTCCCACTCGCTTCGGAAAGCTTCGCTGTGCTTCCCGGACATTCCGGCGTTTTTGTCACAGGCGCAGCCGCTGATGCTGCCGGGACGCGCGCGGGTGCCATGGCCTCGCGCAATTCGCGCCGCGCCGCCGCCGCCTCGCGGATGATCTGGTTGGCGCGCAGGCCGGCCCTGATCGATTCCTTTTCGCCGCTGAGCAGGGTCACCTTGCGGCTGCCCGGCGCCCGCGCCCGCCGCGCCGCTGCCGCCAGTTGAGTGCCCGTAACCTCGGGCTGGGCCGCCGCCATACGCTCGATGGTTTCAGGCGCGTGATCCTGGCGGGCGTAAAGTGCCTCGGCAAAATCCCGCTGCAATTCCTGCAGCCGCAGGCCATGCAGCAGGCGATTGCGCTCTGCTTCCTTCTCCACCATGGCACGGAAGGTGGCGCTGGCCTGCAGATGGCGCCACACCCGCGCCTCGTCGCAACCCAGGGCCTCGGCGACTTCGGCAGCCGGCGTGCCGACCGCCAGCAGCTTGGCGGCCTGGGGCCAGTCATAGCGGCGCGGCGAAGCCCGGCCGGAAATCCGCACCGGCTCGCGCTGCCAGGGCGATGATGATTGGGCTGGCGATGGCTTAGGGGGCTGGGCGGCTTCGGCGCCGGATGGATCGGGGATCGGCTGATCTGCGACAGGCGGATCAGAAACAGGCGGATTGAGGTCAGTCATGACGGCCTCCGTTTTCAGGATCGGCCATCCTACCACAGTTTCAGAACATTAGAAGAACATATGAATTCCTAGGAATTCAGGCCGCACATGATCTCCAGTGCTCAATCTGGTGCCGCCGCCGCAAAACGCTTTTCCGCCGCGCGGCATTCCGGCAACAGCTTCGCCCAATCCTCCGGGGGATTGCCGCCATCAAGCATGCGGGCAAACACCGCATAGGCATCCGTGCGTGAGCCATAAGTGCGCAACGTGGTCTCGTCATTGACCCAAGCATAGAGAATGGTTTTCGACGCGCTGTCGAAACGGAAGAACAGACGGAAACGGCCATTGCCGAACTTGGCGCGGAACCAGTGCTGGCGTCCCGCCCCGAGCGTAACGCCCTGGCGGAAATGCGGACTCAGCGGATCGGCGGGAATATCGCGGAAGATCAGGCGATGGATCATCGCCAGCAGCTTGGCATTGGTGGAATCGCGCGCCTTTGTTGGGTTTTTCGCGCGTTCCTTGGCAACGGCGGCAGACAGTTTCTCAAGTTGATCGAGAAACAGCGGATGGGCAAACAGCGCCCAGCCGTTGGCCGAGAGCATCAGAGCGCGACCTCGCCCTCGATATCCTGATCGGGATCGTCATCGACACCGGCCACCAGTTCATCCAGCCGGGCTTTCAAGGCCGGTGTCAGCGCCTGCACGGCTTCGGGATGCGCGGCCACATCGCGCGCCAGGAAATCCAGGAAGGCCAGCATGGCGGGATCGGGCTTCTCCTCGGCGCGCGACAGCACCACGGCGTCGCCCTCGACACGGAAACGCACCTTGTCGCCGGCATTGAGCTGCAACGCCTGACGCACCGCCTTGGGCAGAGTCGTCTGCCCCTTGGTGGTGACAGTGGAGAATTCTTCGAGATTGGCCATGGCTGGAATTATAGGGCGCCCTCAGAATGAGGCAAGGAAAATTCCTTACTTTACCCTAGCCGCATCAGAGAGCTACGTCAGCCGGCGTGCCGATAGCCAGCGGCGTGGTCACTATTAAAGCGAAAAACCCAATAATTAATAGAGCTTAACTATCGTTTTCTGCCGCTGAGCGGGGTGTAGTCGGGTGTATTTCACTTGTATATCGCCCCGCCACGTCCTAATATTCAGGACATGCCTGATAGGTGGGAACGGCTACCCCACGCACCTAGTGGCAACGCTAGGTAACTAACCGCTTCGGCGGCCAAGAGATCCGAGTTTGCATCCGGATCAGGCAAATCTAAAGGCTCGGCTCACGCCGGGCCTTTTTGATTTATGGGCTTTATGCGGCCTTGCTGCCGGCGGTGCTCTAATTTGGCCTGAGATATCAAATAGGCGGTACGCACCGAATAATCGCCATTTGCGTCCCGCTCCATGCTGATAGCTAAAAGCATCGCGCGAGGCCCAATCCTCGGAATCCGATAGATCAACTCAAAATTGGCCTCATGCTGCGGCCCCTGCCCGACATAGTGCGGATATTTTATCGCATTTCCTAAAGAGGCCACGCAAAGGGGGTAGTCCTCTGGGTGGTCCGTTGCCATATGCCGGTGCGCCTGTGCGCTTAAGCGTGCATTGCCAGGTGCCAGCACCACACCAAGAGCCAGATTTATTAAGTCCACAGGCAATGGACCGAGTGGGATCGCATCGAATTTCGGTCGTGTCACCCTATGAATCCATTAAATTACAGGCGCCAGAATATATGCCGCCCTAACCTTCGCCCGGTTCGAGGCAATGCTTCAACTATCACGTCATGCCCCAGCCCTTCGGGCCGTTGCGCCCACGAATGTCCACAGGACATTCGTGGGCTTAAAGTGACCCGGGCACCTCGTCGGGTTTGCGAAAGACTCCCGGGTCAAGCCCGGGAGTGACGCGAGACGGTAAGGCGCCTAAACCCGGCTGCTGAATTCCAGGAACACCCCATGCGCCGCTTCCGAAGGCACCAGCACGGTGCCGTCGATGGCGCGGACATGGTCGGCGCCGGTGGCCTTGAAATAAGCCGCTGCGGCTTCCGGGTTATGCACGCGGAGCCGCATGCCGGCGACATAGGGCGTCGGGCGATTTTCGTCGTGATCGAGATCGGGGAACAGCGTAGCGAGATCGGTGGGCGTTACGAACAGCACATGTTCGTTGCCGATGCGGGCGGCGATCATGCGGTCGGTGCGCACCGCCGAGCCGGCGCCGAACAGCTTTTCGTAAGCCTCTTCAACGCTGAGCGGATCGTCGCAGACCACGACGCAGCCAGCGAGATGGGTGGCGCCATTGGGATGCAGCAGCCAGGAAGGCTGGCGCAGCAATTCCGGCGTCAGATGCTGGCAAATGAACATGGAAACCGGCGGCGTGGCTTCCGGCGGCAGATGCACCAGCGCGAAGGCCGGCAGCACGGTGCCTTCCGGCAACTGCAATTCGCGCTTCAGGCTCTGCACCGGCGTCGGGTTCAGGCCGCTTAAGCTCAGCGCGGCGCGGCTTTTCTCGGCATCATCGGAGCCGAGCACGATCTTGTGCAGCCCCTCGCCTTTCGCCGCCAATACGTCTTCGAGCCCGGCGGTGAAGCCGCCCGGTTCGGCGATGCCGAGCAATTCGATGTAATTGCCCTGGAACATGATGCAGTAATTGCCCGTCGCCCAGCCGATATGGCGGCCACGCGGCGTCAGCGTGAAGCCGAGGCGGGCATAGGTTGCCCGCGCCGCCTCCAGATCGCTGGCGGCAACGACGGTATGGTCGATGCCGATGAGGTTATGCGCCATCAGTGGCCGTCGAATTCCGTCAGCGCCAGCACCTTGATGCCCAGCGCCTCAAGCCGCTTGCGGCCGCCGAGTTCGGGCAGATCGACGATGAAGGAACCGCCGATCACGTTGCCCTTGTAATGCCGGATCAGCTTGATCGCCGCTTCCGCGGTGCCGCCGGTGGCGATCAGATCGTCGACCAGCAGGATATTCTCGCCCTCATTGATGGCATCGACATGAATTTCCATCGAATCGGTGCCGTATTCGAGCTGGTATTCCTGCGCCAGGGTCTTGTGCGGCAGCTTGCCGCGCTTGCGCACCGGCACGAAGCCGATGGAAAGCTGATGCGCGATGGCGCCGCCCAGGATGAAGCCGCGCGCCTCGATGCCCACCACCTTGTCGATGCGGGTGCCGGCGAAGGGCTGCACCATTTCGTCGATGGTCTTGCGGAAGCCGCGCGCATCCTGCAGCAGCGTGGTGATGTCGCGGAACATGATCCCCGGCTTCGGATAATCGGGGATGGTGCGGATCTTTTCCTTGATGCCCTGCATGGGAGACTTGGTCCTTATTCCAGAAATCAGGCGTTGAGCAGACGGCCGGCGACAGCGTCGAGCTTCTTCAGCACCGCCGGGTCGCGCTTTTCCGGCGCGGTGATCAGGGCATTGTCGAGCGCGCGGTCGCAGCCCTGGTGGCAATGCTCCGGGCGGTCCTTGAGGTACTTCACCGCATGCGCCACCAGCGACTGGCCCTTGGAGGCGTTATCCAGCAGCACGCGAATCACCGAGGCGACATCGACATGGTCGTGGTCCGGATGCCAGCAATCGAAATCCGTGACCATGGCGACGCTGGCGTAGCAAAGCTCGGCCTCGCGGGCGAGCTTGGCTTCCGGCGCGTTGGTCATGCCGATCACGTCGCAGCCCCAGCTCTTGTAGAGGAAGCTCTCGGCCTGGGTGGAGAATTGCGGGCCTTCCATGCAGAGATAGGTGCCGCCGCGCTGGGCATTGATGCCGGCGTCCTTCGCTGCCTGTTCCAGCGCATCGCCGAGGCGATGGCAGACCGGATGGGCCGCCGAGACATGCGCCACCATGCCGGTGGAGAAGAAGCTCTTCTGGCGCATGAAGGTGCGGTCGATGAACTGATCGACGATGACGAAGCTGCCCGGCGGCAGATGCTCCTTGAACGAGCCGCAGGCCGAAACCGAGATGACATCGTGGCAGCCGACGCGCTTCAGCGCATCGATATTGGCGCGGTAATTCACTTCGGACGGCGAGTGGCGATGGCCACGGCCATGCCGGGGCAGGAATACCAGTTCGGCGCCTTCGAGCTTGCCGAACAGCAATTCATCGGAAGGATCGCCCCAGGGCGTCGAAACCTTGCGCCACTGGGTGTTGGTGAGGCCGGCCATGCCATAGAGGCCGCTGCCGCCAAGCACGCCGATGCGCACCGGATCGCCGGACTTGGCGATATGCGGCTTGGTCCAGGAAAGCTTCGCAGCCGCTTTCTTGACGGGCGCCTTCTTGGCCGCTTTCTTGGCGGGGGCTTTCTTCACCGCAGCCTTCTTCACGGCAGCTTTGCTGGCCGGCTTGGCGGCGGATTTCTTCGCCGTCTTCTTGGCTGGCTTCTTAGCCGTCTTCTTAGCTTTCGCCATAGGGTGATCGCTCCCGGAATCAGAGGGGTAAAGTCGGGGCCGACTTAAGCAAAGGCGGCCCCCCGGCGCAATAAAAAAGGCCGCCCCGAAGGCGGCCTTTTCTCAAGCTGTGGATGAAGCTTACTTGACGCTGGCCCAGACGCGCTTCTTGGCGGCGATGAACAGGCCGGTGAGGATCACCAGGAAGATCATCACCTTGAAGCCCAGCCGCTTGCGGTCCTCGAGCTTCGGCTCGGCGGCCCACATCAGGAAGGCGGAAACGTCATGCGCCATCTGCTCCACGGTGGCCTTGGTGCCATCGGCAAAGGTCACCTGGTCCGGGTTCAGCGGATTCGGCATGGCGATCTGCTGGCCGGGGAAATACTTGTTGAAGTGCAGGCCTTCGCCAAGCTGGAAGCCGGCCGGCGGTTCGGCATAGCCGGTCAGCAGGGCGCGGATGTAATCCGGACCACCGGTTTCGCCATGGCCGCGCGACTTGGCAACCAGCGAAAGATCCACCGGATAGGCACCGCCATTGGCGGCGCGGGCCGCCTTCTCGTTCGGGAACGGCGACGGGAACTTGTCCTGCGGCAGGCCCGGACGCTGGAACATCTCGCCCGAGTCGTTCGGGCCATCGGTGACCTGGAACGTGGCCGCCAGCGCCTTGACCTCGGCCGCCGTGAAGCCCGGGCTGCCAGGATCGGCGAGGTTGCGGAAGGCCACGAACTTCATGGCGTGGCAGGCGGCGCAGACTTCCTTGTAGACCTGATAGCCACGCTGCAGCTCGGCCCGGTCGTAGGTGCCGAACGGACCGCCGAAGGTCCAGTTCTGCTTCGGCGGCGGCAGCTCTTCACCACCAGCCGCGAGGGCCGGAAGGGCAGTCAGGCCCGAAGCCATCGTCAGCGCCAGGGCGGCGAGCAGGGTCTTGATGCTGGTCTTCATTGGCTTTACTCCCCCGCCGCGGCGCTGGCCGGCTTGAGCACCGGTTCGGCAATCGAGGCCGGCAGCTTGTTCGGCTTTTCAAACCAGCCGACCAGCGGCATCACCACCAGGAAGTGGATGAAATAGTATGCCGTGCAGATACGCGCGATGATCAGGTACATGCCTTCCGCCGGCTTGCCGCCAGCCCAGGTCAGGCCGACGCAGACCAGCAGGAAAATCCAGCTGAACTGCTTGTAGATCGGGCGGAACTTGGCCGAGCGCACCTTGGAGGTATCGAGCCAGGGCAGCAGGAACAGGATGGCGATGGCGCCGAACATCAGCAGCACGCCGCCGAGCTTGTCGGGCACCGAGCGCAGGATGGCGTAGAACGGCAGGAAGTACCATTCCGGCACGATATGCGCCGGCGTCACCAGCGGGTTGGCCGGAATGTAGTTGTCCGGATGGCCCAGCATGTTCGGCTGATAGAACACGAAGAAGGAGAAGACGAGCAGGAACACGCCGACGCCGACCGCATCCTTCACCGTATAATACGGGTGGAACGGGATGGTGTCCTGCGGGCCCTTCACGTCGATGCCCAGCGGGTTGTTCGAACCATGCTGGTGCAGCGCCAGGATATGCAGCAGCACCACGCCGACAATGACGAACGGCAGCAGGTAATGCAGCGAGAAGAAGCGGTTCAGCGTCGGGTTGTCGACGGCGAAGCCGCCCCACAGCCAGGTGACGATCGGCTCGCCCACACCCGGCAGCGCCGAGAACAGGTTGGTGATCACGGTGGCGCCCCAGAAGGACATCTGGCCCCAGGGCAGCACATAGCCCATGAACGCCGTGGCCATCATCAGCAGCAGGATGATGACGCCGAGGAACCACAGGATTTCACGCGGGCTCTTGTAGGAACCGAAATACAGGCCGCGGAAGATATGGATATAGACCACGATGAAGAACATCGACGCGCCGTTGGCGTGGATGTAGCGCAGCAGCCAGCCGTAATTCACGTCGCGCATGATGTGCTCGACCGAGTCGAACGCCATCGAGGTATGCGGCGTGTAATGCATCACCAGCACGATGCCGGTGATGATCTGCACCACCAGGCAGAGGCCGGCGAGCGAGCCGAAATTCCACCAGTAGTTCAGATTCTTCGGCGTCGGGTACTTGGTGCCGACCATGTGGTCGATGGTGGAGAAGACCGGCAGGCGGTATTCAATCCACTTGACGACGGGGTTGGCGAAAAAGCCGGTTTCGTTCGTGGCCATCTTTTTGCTCCTCAGCCGATGCGGATGCGGCTGTCAGAGAGGAAGGTGTATTCCGGGATCGGCAGGTTCGCCGGCGCCGGACCTTTGCGGATGCGGCCCGAGGTGTCGTAGTGCGAACCATGGCAGGGGCAGAACCAGCCGCCGTATTCACCCTTCTGGCCGAGCGGCACGCAACCCAGGTGGGTGCAGACGCCCATCATCACCAGCCATTGCGGCTTCTTGGCGCGATCGGCGTCCTTGGCCGGATCCGGCAGGGCGGCGGTGTCGTCCTTCTTCGCCTGCTCGATCTCGGCTTCGGTGCGGTGGCGCACGAAGACCGGCTTGCCGCGCCACAGCACGGTGACGCTCTGGCCGGCGGCGATCTGGCTCAGGTCCAGCTCGGTGCTGGACAGTGCCAGCACGTCGGCCGAGGGGTTCATCTGGTGGATGAACGGCCAGGCCGCGGCGGCGGCACCAACCGCAGCAAAGGACGAAGCCGCCACGACGATAAAGTCACGACGGGTCGGCTCGGCATTGCCAGCCTGGGAATGGGGCGCAGTCCCTGCCATTGTTCCCTCGGGATAAGTAACGGAAAACGAGCCCGTTATTTCTCATTATCCATCGCTCATGTCCAGTAGTCCGCCGCCCGTGTGCGACAGGTTGCCGCAGGGGCTGGAAGTGCGGAAAACCGCTTGATTACGAAAGCTTAGGCTGCCATTCCGGGGCCATGCGTCTGGCCCTGTTCGAACCCGATATCCCGCCCAATCTGGGCACAATGCTCAGGCTTGGCGCCTGCCTTGGCGTGCCGGTGCATGTCATCGAGCCCTGCGGCTTCCCCTTCTCGGTCGCTGCCGTGCGCCGTTCCGCGATGGATTACCTCGACCAGGCGGAAATCCTCCGCCATGATTCGTGGCAGCATTTCCTGGTCGAGAAACCGCCCGGCCGGCTGCTGCTGCTGACCACCAAGGCGCCGGTGCCCTACACCCAGTTCAGCTTTCAACCTGACGACATCATCCTGATGGGGCGCGAGAGCAAGGGCGCACCGGACTATGTGCATGAAGCCGCCGATGCCCGGCTGATCATTCCGTTGCGCCCCGGATTGCGCTCGATCAATGTGGCGACGGCGGCAGCCATGGTACTCGGTGAAGCATTGCGGCAGACCGGCGGCTTCCCCTCGGCGCCGCAGGCCTGACAGATCACCGAAGCTGACCGGCCGCCCCAAACGGAGACATATATATAATGAGCAGCGTGACCATGGCGGATGCCCCTGTATTGAATAAGACCGAACTCGAGGAGCGCAAGGCCAAGGCCGCCGCATGGTTCGTCAACCTCCGCGATCTTATCTGCGCCGCCTTCGAGAAACTGGAAGATGATCTGCAGGGCACGCCGCATGCGTCGCTGCCTGCCGGCCGCTTCGAGCGCAAGGCCTGGGACCGTCCGGGTGGCGGCGGCGGCGTGATGAGCGTGATGCGCGGCCGGGTCTTCGAGAAGGTCGGCGTCAACGTCTCCACCGTACACGGCGAATTCAGCGAGGAATTCCGCAAACAGATTCCCGGTGCGGCGGAAGATGGCCAGTTCTGGGCCAGCGGCATCTCGCTGGTGGCGCATATGCGCTCGCCCAAGGTGCCCGCGGTGCATATGAATACGCGTTTTATCGCCACCAGCCGCGCCTGGTTCGGCGGCGGCGCCGATCTGACGCCGATGCGGCCGAACGAGGAAGACGCCGCCGACTTCCATGCCGCGATGCGCAGCGCCTGCGATCCGTTCAACCCGGATTACTATCCGCGCTTCAAGAAATGGTGCGACGAGTACTTCTTCCTACCGCACCGCAACGAGCCGCGCGGTGCCGGCGGCATCTTCTACGACAACCTCTCCAGCGGTGATTGGAATCAGGATTTCGCCTTCACCAAAGCGGTCGGCGAATCGTTCCTCGCCGCCTACCCAAAAATCGTCCAAAAACGCATGCACGAGACCTGGAGCGACGCTGATCGCGAACATCAGCTCGTCCGCCGCGGCCGCTATGTCGAGTTCAATCTGATCTATGATCGCGGCACAACATTCGGTCTGAAGACCGGCGGCAACACCGAAGCGATCCTGATGTCGATGCCGCCAGAAGTGAAATGGCCATAGCTGAAAAAGCCGCATTTCATGCGGCTTTTTTATATGTCGGAAATTTTGCAGCGACAGAATTTGTGTGCTGCAAACAGCATCGATGAGAAGAAAACAGGACGATGCATTCCGTTCTCGTTCGGCTTCTTTTCGGCGCCTATGGCAAAAAAATCACGCTGTCAAAAAAATTCTGCGCCGACGCAAGATTTAGTGGTTAACAGGCAATCTCTATGCTACAGAAATGATGTTCGAGAAACATTTCTCGAAACTTCGTGCGGTTCAGGTGAACCGCTTAATCCATGGAGGAGAACATGGCTGCTAAGAAGAAGGCTGCTAAGAAGGCCGTCAAGAAGGCCGCTAAGAAGGTCGTGAAGAAGGCCGCCAAGAAGGCCGCGAAGAAGAAGTAATTCTTCGTCTTATGATTATGGCCTCGAGCTCCACATCGACGACCGGGATTACGGCGCCGGCGTGGAGCTCGAGTTCCACCCTCCCCCGCTCAAGGGGGTAAAACTGGGTAGGAAGTAAAACATCAGACAGATTTTCACGGGCGCCAGCGGCGCCTTTTTTATTGCCCATATGGGCCCCTTCTAGTCCATTCGTATAGGGATCGATGCCGGTGGGCTAAGCCTGTGGGGATTGCCCCGTTTTTACCCCTCATCATACGAGCCAAAGCCCTTCGGGCTCGTGCGCCGACGAACGCTTTAAGCGTTCGCGCGCATACAGAGACCTGGGCATCATGCAATTTCACGTCGTCATGCCCGGGCCTGCCCTTCGGGCCTCTGCGCCCACGCCGCCTTCAGCGGCGTGCGCTTAGAGCCCGGGCATCTTTCTCCAATTCACACTGAGATGCGCGGATCAAGTCCGCGCATGACGACGGAGGGGGACGCGGCGGGTTTAGAGCGTCATACCTCAGCCGGCGGCTTTGGCTGCTCTTCTTCCGGCGGCGGTTCATCGCCGGCAAAGCGGATACGCAGCCGCATTTCCGCCAGGCAGGCCTCGCGCCCGGCAGCAAAGCCGCCATCGCGCCACCAGGCTTCCAGTTCTTTCAGGATATAGCTGACGCCCGGCCCGGCCTGCACGCCATGCTTCAGCAGATCGGCGCCGCGCAGCGGAAAGACCGGGCGGCGATAGCGCGCGGCCGCGTCGATCAGGCGCGGCAGCAGATCGAGCCGCGTCCCGTCTTCGAGCGCCATCAGGATGGCGTGGTCGCGGCAATACTCGGCGCCATGGGCATAGAACAGCGACGGCCAGGCGGCTTCATCCGTGAGGGCCGCCCAGTCGAACGGCGCCGGCGCGGTCAGCACCTCCATGCGGTGCTGCTGCGCGCGCGAGAGTTTCAGCCGCTCGATCGCCGCCACGGATTGCCCTGGGGATTGACGCGGCAGCAACGCCGCCAGCCGCAGCCAGGCATCATCGCTCAAAGCCACCAGCCGCTCGAACACAATTGGCGCGAATCGGTGGCCCGGCAACAACGCATCGAGCACGCCGCTCTGCTGCATCAGGCTCAATGCCTCCACCACACGCGGCAGGCCGAGGATCTTCACCAGTTCGTCGCGCACCCGTTCAGCCGACAGCCGCTCAAGCGCGCCGGCCTGGGCCGCTGCGCCACAGGCCGCCATTGCCTCCGCATCTGCCGCGCCGCTGGCGAAGCGGGCATGGAAGCGGAAGAAGCGCAACACGCGGAGATAGTCTTCCGCCACCCGCGACGCAGCCGTGCCGATAAAGCGCACGCGGCCCTGCTCCAGATCGGCCAGACCACCGACCGGATCGTAAAGCACGCCCTCGGCATCGGCGTAAAGCGCATTGATGGTGAAGTCGCGCCGCTCGGCATCGGCCTGCCAGTCGGTGCCGAAGGCAACCTCGGCATGGCGGCCATCGGTGGCGACATCGCGGCGCAGCGTCGTGATCTCAAACTGCGCGGGCAAAAGCAGCGCCGTGACGGTGCCATGCGCGATGCCGGTGGGAATCGCCTTGATGCCGGCTTGGCGGAGCCGCCGCAGCACCTCATCGGGCAGCAGCGGCGTGGCGATATCGATATCGGCCGGCGCTTGGCCCAGCAGGGCATCGCGCACGCAGCCGCCGACGAACAAAGCCGGCTGCGGACCCAGTACATCGAGCAGGCGCCGCACCGCTGCCGCATGCATCCAGGGCGCCTGCATCCATTGCTGGGGCTCAAGGCGCCGTGCCATGGCTGCCGGCAGACTCATCGCTTGATATCGCCGGGCACGATCTGGCCATCCTGCCAGCGCGCCGGCACATAGGAACCATCGCCATGCTCGCCCAGCACGCCATAGGCAACGAAGCTCAAGATCATCAGCACCAGGCCGGCAACCGAGAGCCAGAACCACGGCGTGGTTTCCGGCCCATCCTTGCCCGCGCGCTTCACCTGCCAGAGATACAGGCCATAGAGCAGGAAAGGCAGAATCAGCACAAAGCCATGCACCAGGACGCGGCCCATGCTTGCCCTCCCTTGGTTATACGTTACGCGCCAGCGCCTGATGCAGATTGCGCAGCATCCCGGCCGTGGCGCCCCAGATATAATAATCATGATAGGGCATCGCCCACCAATGGCGTTGCACGCCATTGAAGATGCCGGAATGGCGCTGGTGGTTGCGTTCGTCCATCAGGAAGCCGAACGGCACCTCGAAGACTTCCGCCACCTCGCCCTGCTCCGGCTTCAGCACGAAGCCCGGCGTCACCTGCGCCACCACCGGCACCACGGCAAAGCCGGTGCCGGTGACATAAGGATCCAGCGCTCCGATCACATCAACATGGCGCCGCGCCAAGCCGATTTCCTCTTCCGCCTCGCGCAGGGCGGCGGCGACCACATCGGCATCAGTGGGATCGACGCGCCCGCCGGGGAAACTGATCTGCCCGGCATGGTTGGACAGGTTTGCCTGTCTTTTGGTCAGGATGACGCGCTCGCCATCACCATAAGACACCACCGGCACCAGCACGGCGGCCGGCATCAGCGGTCCCTTGCGCAAGGGCGCCACGCCTGGATTGAGCTGGAAGTCGCCAAAGCGCGCCGCCTCCGGCCCCTGGGGCAAGCTGGCGAGCGGCGGCGGCGGCGCCAGGCTGTGGCGCAGCTTCTCAAGATAGCCGCCGGCATTCAGCGCCAGCGGAGAGGTCATGGTTTCAATCTGCATCTTGCTCAATCTGCCCCAGCGGGAAGAACCGCCCGGCACTCCAGACGCCCAATTCCGTGCCACCGGCAACAGCGCGTTCTTCCGCCAGGGCCACCAGTTCGTAATAAACCGGGCGGCTGATCAACGCCTCGAGTCGGTCGCGGACGAGGATATAGGGCGATGGTTCCCCCGTCTCGGGATCTTCGGCCACCCGCAGCGGGTGCTCGCCATCCAGTGGCACAACGTCGTCGAGATTGGTGCGGAAGGCGAGTTGCCTGCCCTCCTTGCCGCTGCCGCTTACCGCCAGTTCAACGGCCACGAAGGGGGCGTCGTCGACATGGATGCCGACCTTCTCCACCGGCGTTACCAGGACATAGGAGTCATCCGGCTCGCGGCGCAGAATTCCGCTAAAAAGTTTTACCATCGCCGGGCGGTCGATGGTGGTGCCCATATAATACCAACGGCCATCCCGGGCGATGCGCATGTCGATCACGCCGCAATGCGGCGGGTTCCAGAGATGCACCGGCGGCAGCCGGCGCGGCGCCGCCTCGTCGAGGTTGCCGAAGCGGCTCATCAACTCTTTGAGAAACGCGGGTGAAGGCTGCTGCGTTGGCATTGGTTGTGCTGGGCTTTCAAATCGGAATCCTTATATAGTATGACGCATGCAGAATTTCAGCGACACCGCCGACCAAATCCTCCCCGAAATTGATCGCCTGGGCGGACGCCTGGGCGCGGTACGCGAAGCCGTCGAACGCGTCATCTTTGGCCAGAATGATGTGGTCGAGGAAACGCTGGTGACGCTGCTGGCCGGCGGCCACGGCCTGCTGGTGGGCGTGCCCGGCCTGGCCAAGACCAAGCTGGTCGAGACCTTGGCCAAGGTGCTGGGCCTGGATGCCCGCCGCGTGCAGTTCACGCCAGACCTGATGCCGGCGGATATCGTCGGCTCGGAAGTGCTGGAAGAGAACGAGCAAGGCCGCCGCTCCTTCCGCTTCATCAAGGGGCCGGTGTTCTGCCAGTTGCTGATGGCCGACGAAATCAACCGCGCCAGCCCGCGCACCCAGTCGGCGCTGCTGCAGGCGATGCAGGAACGCCAGGTCAGCGTCGGCGGCCAGCGCCACGACCTGCCGGCGCCGTTCCATGTGCTGGCAACGCAGAATCCGCTGGAGCAGGAAGGCACCTATCCGCTGCCCGAAGCGCAGCTTGACCGCTTCCTGCTGCAGATCGACGTGAAATATCCCGACCGCGAGGCCGAGCGGCGCATGCTGTTCGCCACCACCGGCGCCGCCGAGGAAACAGTGCCGACGGTGCTGAGTGCCGCCGACCTGATCGCCGCGCAGCGCCTGGTGCGCCGCATCCCGGTTGGCGAGAGCGTGGTGGAAGCCATCCTTGGCCTGGTACGCGCCGGCCGCCCGGAAGAAAGCACCGATGCCGAGGTGAAGAACCTGGTTGCCTGGGGCCCCGGCCCGCGCGCCAGCCAGGCGCTGATGCTGGCGGTGCGTGCCCGCGCCTTGCTGCAGGGCCGCCTGGCGCCGTCCATCGAGGACGTGCTGGCGCTGGCCGGTCCGGTACTGCGTCACCGCATGGCGCTGACCTTCGCCGCACGCGCCGAGGGCGTCGGTGTCGGCGATGTCATCAATCGCCTGACTCAGCCGCTGCGGTGATCATGGCGGCAGCGGCCGTGGTTCAGCAAAAAACAGCCGCGTCGAATAACGCAGCCAATCCACGTAATACCGTGACGCGGGCGGAGCATTTCGCCGCCTTCCTGCCGCCCCTGCTGCTGGCAGCCGAACGCGTTGCCGCTACCGTCGAGCAGGGCGTGCATGGCCGCCGCCGCACCGGCGCCGGCGATGCCTTCTGGCAATTCCGCCGCTACAGCCCCGGCGACAGTATCGGCCGCATCGACTGGCGCCAGACCGCCAAGCGCATGCAGGCCTTCGTGCGCGAGAATGAATGGGAAGCCGCCGAAAGCGTGTGGCTGTGGCGCGACCCCTCGCCCTCGATGGCCTGGGCCTCGGAACAGGCGCGCGAACGCAAGGACGAGCGCGCCGACCTGCTGCTGCTGGCCTGCGCCAGCCTGCTGCTGCGCGGCGGCGAGCGCGTTGCCCTGCTTGGCGCACCGGAACGCCCGGCGAATGGCCGCAGCGTGCTGCCGCGCATGGCCGAACGGCTGGCGATCCAGCGCGGCCTGGAAGCCAGCAAACGCGCCGAGGCCAGCCTGCCGCCACTGGTGCCGCTGCCGCGCTACGGCCAGACCGTGCTGATCGGCGACTTCCTCTATCCGCTGCCCGAGATCGCGGCGCGGCTGCGCGGCCTGGCCGACCAGGGCGTGAAGGGCTGCGTGGTGCGCATTGTCGATCCGGCGGAAGAAGACTTCCCCTATCGCGGTCGCACGCGTTTTCTGGGCCTGGAAGGCGAGGGCGACATGCTGGCGCCGCGCGCCGAACAGCTTGCCGCCGAATGGCGCCCGGCCTTCGCCGCGCATCAGGAAGGCGTTGCCGAAATTTGCCGCCGGCTCGGCTGGCATCACATCAAGCACCGCACCGACAAGCCGGCTGAATCGGTGCTGATGGCGCTGTACCTGGCGCTGGAAGGCGGCGGCAGCCGCGATGGGAGGCGCCGCTAGTGCTTTCCTTAGGCGCTCTCGCTTTCGCTACACCCTGGGCACTCGCCGCCCTGGCGTCGCTGCCCGTGCTGTGGTGGCTGCTGCGCATCACGCCGCCACGGCCCAAGCTGGTGGAATTCCCGCCGCTGCGCCTGCTGCTGGCGTTGCGGCCCCGGGAAGAAACCCCGGCGCATACGCCCTGGTGGCTGCTGCTGCTGCGCCTGATCGTCGCGGCCTTGGTGATCCTGGCACTGGCCGAGCCGCTGCTGAACCCGGACCGCGCCCGCATCACCAGCGGCCCGCTGGTGCTAGTGATGGATGATGGCTGGAGCGCCGCGCCGCGCTGGCGCGACAAGATCGAACGCGGCAATGCCTTGCTGGAACGTGCCGAGCGCGAAGGCCGCGCCGCCCTGCTGATAACCACGGCGCCGCCTGCCAATGGCGAACCGATGCAGCCCGGCGCGCTGCTGCCGGCCGGCGACGTGCGGCCGCTGCTGAATGGCCTGCAGCCGAAATCCTGGCCCAGCGATCGCGCGCAGCTTGCCGAAGTGCTGACCAAGGCCAAGCTGCCGGAAAATGCCGAAGTCGTCTGGCTGGCCGATGGCCTGATGGATGATGCCGATGGCAATGGCAGCTATGCGCTGGCCGAGCGGCTGCGCTGGCTCGGCGATGTCAGCGTGCTCAATCCGCGCCGCAGCGATACCGCGTTGACGCTGCTGCCGCCGATCACCGAAGCCCAGGGCGACCGCGTTGTCTTGCGCCGCGCCGAAGCCGGCGCAGCGATCAGCTACACGTTGCGAGCGGTGAGCGACCAGGGCCGCGTGCTGTCGCGCCAGCCGATGAGCTTCGATGCCAATGCCACCGAGGCCAGCGTGCTGCTGAACCTGCCGACCGAATTGCGCAACATGCTGGCGCGGCTGGAAATCGAGGAACAGCCCGGCGTCGGCGCGGTGCAGTTGCTCGACGACCGCTGGCGCCGTCGCCCGGTGGGCCTGATTTCCGGCGCCGGCCTGGAACAGCGCCAGCCTTTGCTTGCCGACCTGTTCTATCTGGACCGCGCGCTGTCGCCGTTTGCCGAACTGCGCCAGGGCAATATCGCGCAATTGCTGGAACGCGAGATCGCGGTGATCGTGCTGGCCGATGTCGGCAATATTGTCGGCGGCGAAGCGCGCCAGCTTGGCGAATGGCTCGACAAGGGCGGCGTGCTGCTGCGCTTTGCCGGTCCGCGCATGGCCGATACCACCGACAACCTGCTGCCGGTGAAGCTGCGCCAGGGCTCACGCCAGCTGGGCGGTGCGCTGTCCTGGGCGCAGCCGCTGAAACTTGGCCCGATCCCGGATGCCAGCCCGCTGCAGGGACTGACAGTGAGCGGCGAAGTGACCGTGAGCCGTCAGGTACTGGCCGATCCGGAACCCAATCTCGGTGACAAGACCTGGCTGCGGCTGGAAGACGGCACGCCGCTGATCACCGCAGAGAAGCGCGGCAAGGGCTGGCTGATTCTGGTGCATACCACCGCCAATTCGCTGTGGACCGACCTGCCGCTGTCGGGCTTCTTCGTCGATCTGCTGCGCAAGGTGGTCGATCTTTCCCATGGCGTCGGCGGCGACGCGGCAGCCGATCAGGCGCTGGCGCCCTTGAGCGTGCTGGATGGCTTCGGCCGCGCCAACGAGCCCGGCCCCGCCGTGCAGCCTTTGAAGGCGCGTGAGACGGCGAAGCCGACGCCGCGCACGCCGCCGGGCTATTATGGCCGCTGGGATGCGCGCCAGGCCGTCAATCTCTCGGATGCGCAGAGCAAGCCGCAGCTTATAACGCGCTGGCCCTCAGACGTGCGCCTGGTGGCGCTGGATGAAGCCGGCCAGGAAACCCGCCTGATGCCGTGGCTGATGGCCTTCGCCCTGCTGCTATTCCTCGCCGACTGGCTGATCGGCCTGTGGCTGCGCGGCCTGCTGCCGAATGTACCTCGCCGCGTTGCCACTGCCGGCCTGCTGCTTGGGCTGATGCTCATGCCGAACGTTGCCGATGCGCAACAGCGCCGCCCGGGAGGACAGCCGGGGCAGCCCTCGCCGGCGGAAGATTTCGTGCTCCGCGCCGCCATGGACCTGCGGCTCGCCTATGTCATCACCGGCGATCCGACCGCCGATGGTTTAAGCCGCGCCGGCCTGCAGGGCCTGACCGATGTGCTGTACCGCCGCACCTCGATTGAGGCTTCCGAACCCATCGGCGTCAACCTGGAGCAGGATGACATCTCGCTGCTGCCCTTCCTCTATTGGCCGATGACCGCGACCCAGGCGCCGCTTTCCGATAGCGCGCTGCGCCGCCTGGATACCTTCACCAAGACCGGCGGCCTGATCCTGTTCGATACCCGCGACCAGGGCATGCCGTTTGCCGGCACAGCGGCGAGTCCCGGCACCGAGAAGCTGCGCCAGTTGCTCGGCCGGCTCGACATTCCGCCGCTGATGCCGGTGCCGGACGACCATGTGCTGACCAAGGCATTTTATCTGCTGCAGGACTTTCCCGGCCGCTATGTCGGCGGGCCGGTCTGGGTGGAACGCAATCCCGGCGGCGACAAGGATGGCGTCACCTCCATCGTCATCGGCGGCAATGACTGGGCCGCCGCCTGGGCCATCGACAACCAGGGCCGCCCGATGGCACCGACGCAGCCGAACACGCCGCGCCAGCGCGAATATGCCTTCCGCTTCGGCGTCAATCTGCTGATGTACACGCTGACTGGCAATTACAAGGCCGATCAGGTGCATATCCCGGCCCTGCTGGAAAGGCTCGGCAACTGATGGATGCCGTGTCCGCCACCACGCTGACCCTCGCGCCGCTGCTGCCGGAGCCGGTGCTGTGGCTGCTGGCGGCGCTCTCGGCCTTGCTGCTCGGCTTCGGCCTGTTCCGCCGCGCGCGTGGCTCGCTGCTGCGTGGCGGCGTGGCTTTGCTGCTGCTGATCACGCTGGCCAATCCGGTGGCACGCAAGGAAGACCGCGCGGCCTTGCCCGATATCGCCGTGGTGGTGGTGGATGAAAGCCCGAGCCAGGGCATCGCCGACCGCAAGCGCCAGACCGAACAGGCGGCGCGCGACCTGACCGAGAAGCTGAACGCGCTGCCGAACCTTGAACTGCGTGTGGTGAAGGCCGGCGCGGCGGATGCCGAGACGGCGCGGCGCGATGAAGGCACGCGGCTGTTTCAGGCGCTGAACCAGGCGCTGACCGATGTGCCGCGCCATCGCCTCGCCGGCACCTTCCTGGTCACCGATGGTCAGGTGCATGACATTCCCGAGCCGGCGGCTGCCGGCGACTATACGCGCGCGCCGCTGCATGTGCTGCTTACCGGCCAGCCCAACGAACGCGACCGCCGCCTGGTGGTGAAGAACGCGCCGACCTTCGGCATGCTGAACCAGCAGCTCAGCATGACGCTGCGGGTCGAGGACAGCGCCATCCAGCCCGGCGAGATGGCCGAACTGCGCTTCAAGCAGCAGGATGGCCCGAGCTTCACCCAGAGCGTGCCGGTGGGCCGCGACGTCAACATCCCGTTCAAGCTCGACCGCGCCGGCCGCAGCCTGATCGAACTGGACGTGCCGCCGGTGCCGGGCGAATTGACGCCGCTGAACAACCGCGCCGCCCTTTCGATCAACGGCATTCGCGACCGCCTGCGTGTGCTGCTGGTGACCGGCGAGGCCCATGCCGGCGAGCGCGTGTGGCGCAACCTGCTCAAGGCCGATCCGAATGTCGATCTGGTGCATTTCACCATTCTGCGGCCGCCGGACAAGCAGGACGGCACGCCGATCCGCGAACTCTCGCTCATCGCCTTCCCGATCCGCGAGCTGTTCGAGATCAAGCTGAATGAATTCGACCTGATCATTTTCGACCGTGATCGCCGGCGCGGCATCCTGCCGAATGCGTATTACGAGAATATCGGGCGCTATGTGGCGCGCGGTGGCGCCCTGCTGGAAGCCTCCGGCCCGGCCTATGCCACGCCTTTGTCGCTCTACCGCACGCCGCTATCCGAAGTGTTTCCGGGCCGCCCGACCGGCCAGGTGCGCAACGAGCCCTTCGTGCCGCAGCTTTCCGAGATCGGCCGCCGCCATCCGGTGACCGCCAACCTGAGCGGTTCCGGCGAAGCCGGCGGCGCACCGAACTGGAGCCGCTGGTTCCGCACCGTGATCGTCGAGCCGAAGCGCGGCGAGACATTGATGCGGACCCCTACCAACGAGCCGCTGCTGCTGCTCGACCGCTACGAGAAGGGCCGCGTGGCGCAGCTCTACTCGGATCACATCTGGCTATGGGCGCGCGGCTTCGAGGGCGGCGGGCCGCAGGCGGAATTGCTGCGCCGGCTGGCGCATTGGCTGATGAAGGAGCCTGATCTCGAGGAGGAAGCGTTGCGCGCCGAGGCGCGTGACGGTCGCATCGAGATCGAGCGCCGCAGCCTGAAGCCGAGCGAGGAACCGGTCACGGTTCTGCGCCCCGATGGCACCGAACAGCAATTGAAACTGGATGAGCGCGGCGACGGCTCGGCGGCTGGTGCGCTCGGCGCCACGCTGCCGGGTATCTGGCGCATCCGCGATGGCCAGCGCGAGGCGCTCGCCACGGTCGGCGCCGTCAACCCGCGCGAATTCGCCGATGTGCGCGCCACACCGGACAAGCTGCGCCCCATCGTGACAGCCTCCAATGGCGGGATCAGTTGGCTGCGCGAGGGCCTGCCGGATATCCGCCAGCTTGATAAAGGCCGCGGCAGCAGTACGCGGGAAGCCGCGGGCCGCGGCTGGCTCGGCCTGATCCGCCAGGAGGATTACGTCATCACCGGCCTGACCCTGACGCCGCTGGCGCCCGCCCTGCTGATGCTGGCGCTTGCCGTCTCCGGCCTGATGCTGATGTGGCGCCGCGAGAGCCGGTAAGGCGTGATGACGGCATATTGCCGTCGTCGCCGAAAAATGGCTTTGGTCTAAGCCGCAGTTTTATGGGGCGACAGCTTCAAGCCTAGCGCCCGCATCACATCCATTACTGTCGTAATTGTTGGATTGCCATCACTACTTAGCGACCGATACAGCGCCTCTCGGCTTAGTCCGGTTTCTCGGGCGATGCTCGAGATGCCGCGCGCGCGTGCAATAATGCCTAGAGCATGAGCAACGAATTGCGGGTCTCCGCTCTCGAATGCTTCTTCCAGAAATACAATCTGCGATTCCGGGTCGGAAAGATACTTGGTCGCGTCAAATGGCACTGTCTTGACCATTTTACACCTCGATTTCCTTCGCCATAAGTTTGGCTCGCTCGATATCCCGCGCCTGAGAGTCCTTGTCGCCGCCACAGAGCATGATCACCGCGACAAGTCCTTGCCGCACAAAGTACAGCCTTTATCCAGGCCCATAGGGAATACGAAGCTCTCCGATGCCATCGAAATACTTCACATCGCCAAAATTACCGATCTGGAGTCTGGCCAACCGAGCGGTAATCCTGGCCCTTGCCTGACGATCACGCAGGTCAGAGAGCCATTGCTCGAATGTCTCGGTGAGTTGGACCTCAATCTCCATTTCTGTGATTTATAAATCACAGATGGCGATCCGTCAACTATAGAGCGTACACCGTTCGCCGGCACACAGGTGCCAAGGCTCACACGCCATCGCGCCCCTTGCCCTTGAGGTCGCGCAGGAAACCCTCGATGCGGTCGAGGTCGGCGAAGTGGACATCGGTCTGGTTATAGGGAATGGCGATATCGTTGCGCAGGCAGGCCTTGTAGATCTCCTTGCGGATTTCGCTTTCCACCGTCATGCGGCGCTCGACATTGGCGATATGGCCGCGCATGACGAAGTTCAGGGCACTGTCGCCGAAGCTGCGCAGCACCACATAGGGTGGCGGATAGGCGAGAATTTCCTTGTGCTGCTTGAGGCAACCGAGCAGCACCGTCTCGGCCTTGTCGACATCCGAGCCATAGGCGAGGCCGATCTCGATGTCGACGCGGCCGAACTTGTCGCGATGCGTCCAGTTCATCACCGAGTTGGCAATCAGCTCGGAATTCGGCACGATCACCGAGGCGCGCGGAAACGTCTCGATCTCGGTGGAGCGCACGTTGATGCGCCGAACATAGCCTTCCTTGCCGCCGACCACCACCCAGTCGCCGACCTTCACCGGCCGCTCGATCAACAGGATCAGGCCGGAGACGAAGTTGTTGACGATATTCTGCAGGCCGAAGCCGATACCGACCGAAAGCGCACCGGCGATGATGGCGAGGTTCGACAGGTTGAGGCCGAGCGCACCCACCGCCAGGATGCCGGACAGCACATAGCCGATATAGGCCACGCCGGTGACAATGGAATTGCGCACCCCGACATCGATCTGGGTCTGGCCTTCCAGCCGCATGTTCAGGCCGCCGCTGATGAAGCGGGTCAGCCCGACGCCGCCGGCCAGCAGCAGCATCGCCACCAGTACATCGACCAGTGACAGCGTGACCGAGCCGATGGTGACGCCATAGACCAGTTGCAGCGCGTAGCCGCCGAGCGTCGACACGCTCATGCCCCAGGCCAGAAGCAGCATGGCGATGAAGCCGCACAGCAGCAGCAGATCGATGGCAAGGCCGGCCATGAAGCGGCCGGTGGAACTGAGCCGGCGCGCGGCCTCGCTGCCCGGCTTCTGGCCGTCGCCGAGTTCAACGCTCGGGTTTTCCGCGGCGGGCTTCAGGGCATCACGAAACCCTAAGCGCAGCAGCAGGAAGGTGCCGAAGCTCAGTTGCGTCAGCAGCAGACCGGCGGCCAGGAAGCGGCCGATGCTGTAATAGCCGAGCAGGAGCGCGAACAGCGCCAGCACCGCTATGCCCAGCACGGAATACCAACTGCCCAGCAGGCGGCGCTGTTCGGCGGTGGTGGCACGCCACAGGCGGCGGTCGGCGATCGCTAGGCTGAAGCTGAGGAAATACAGCGTCACCACCAGAGCGACGACATCACGCCCGGCACTACCAGTCTGATGCGCGCCGAACAGCGTCACGAAAGGCGCCCCCAGCAAGGCCAGCAGGCTGAAAACCTTCACGCGGACGAGTAGGCTGTCGCGTTCGCCGCTCGGCAGGTCAATCAGCGCCCATTCCGGATGCCGCCGCGCCAGCGCGGCGCCGGCCAGGCCGGTTGCCAGCAGGCCGAGGCTCAAGCCATAGCCCAGCCCGCCAACCAGCAAGCCGAACGGCCCGGCATCGAGCCAGCCATTGGCATTCAACACGGCATAGCAGGCCCACAGCGCCGCGACCGGCACAGCAGCACGGCGCAGCCATTCCACCAGGGCGGCGACAGAGCGGCGTTCGGCGGTCGGCGAGGTAACGTGGCCATTGACGCCTTGGCGGCGGCGCAACAGCGCCGCCAGCGGCAGGCCAAGCAGCAGCATGGCAACCGCCACCAGCGCGGTCTGGATCAGGGTGGTGCGCCCAGGCAGTGCCTCAGGCGCCAGGCCATTCATGGCTTCGTTCCACGCCGTCGGCAGGTCGGTTAACGCCTGCCCCCAGAAATCCGGCACAATCGGCGCCGTACCGCGATAGGCCAGGCGGCGGGTGAATTGTTCGCGCGATTCCGTGGTGAGCTTTTCCTGCATCGCTGCCAGACGCACCAAGGCGAGGTCGGTTTCCTTCACCGCATCCTGCGCCCGCTGCGCCCGCAAGGTCAGTTGCCGCCGGGTTTCCGCTACGGCGGCACTCTCGCGCGGCTGGTTGGCGTCTGGCGCCGGGCCAAGCGCCTCCAGCAATGTCTGGGCGGCGGTGGCCTCCTCGCGCTGCGCCGTGCGCTGCTTGGTCACAACATCGCGCTGCTGCTCCAGCTCGCTGCGCAGGCGGTCGATATCACTATCGGAAAGCCGCGGGTCGTTGAGCTGGCGGTCGAGCCGGTCGAGGTCGCGCAGCATGCCGAGCCGCGCCTGGTCATAGGCAGCGGCAGACGCTCCCGGGCCAGTCTGAGCGGCAACCGGCAGGGGGCCAATCGCGGCCAACAGCAGGAACATAAGGATGAACAGGCGACGCATACGGCACTCCCGGAAACAAATCCACCCCGCCGGCGGCCAGTGATCCGGCGCCGGGGAACAAGCGTATCCTGATTGCAAGGGGAATTGGGCAAAATCAAGACCCCGGCACTCACCTGACCGGGAACTGTCCCGTATCAATTACCAGCCTCGATTGCTGGAAAGCCTGACGCGCAAAAGGTAAAATCAACCGGCATGGACGAGGCGCTGCATACCGCCACTGCTTCCGCCCCGGCTACCGGTTCAGGCACCAGCCTGGGCGCGGCAGCCGGCGAGGCCAGGGACAAAGCCGAGGCCGCATCGCGCCAGGCCGCGCCGCCCGCCATTGCGCCCCTGCGCGGTCGCACCAGCCTTTCCGGACGCCTGCTGCTGCTCACCCTGATGTTCGCCATGCTGGCCGAAGTACTGATCTACCTGCCTTCGGCGGCCCGTTTCCGCATCGACTATTTCACCGCCCGCATCGAACTGGCCAACCAGGCCGCCCTGGCGCTGCTGGCGGCGCCCGATGCCATGCTGAGCGAGGAGCTGGAAGATGAATTGCTGCGCGGCGTCGGCGCCCGGCTGGTGGCGATGCGGCGCGACAACACCCGCGCGCTGATGCTTTCCGACCGCCGCGAATTGCCGATGCTGGGGCCGCCCATCGACCTGCGCAACTGGATGTGGTGGGAAGCGATGAGCGATGCCGCGATGACGCTGATCGGCGAGGTCGATCCGTTCCTGCGCGTCGTCGGCCCCTCGCCGCGCAGCCCGGATGCGCTTATCGAAGTGGTGCTGCCATCCGAGCCGCTGATACAGGCGATGCGCGATTTTTCCAGCCGCATCTTCTGGGTGTCGCTGGCCATCTCCGTGTTCACCGCCTCGCTGGTCTATCTCAGCCTGCAATGGCTGCTGGTGCGGCCGATGCGGCGGCTGACCCATTCCATCGTCGGCTTCCGCGCCGCGCCGGAAGATGCGCGCCAGATCATCAAGCCTTCGGCGCGCAGCGACGAGCTCGGCCTCGCCGAGCGCGAATTGCAAATGATGCAGCAGGAACTGCGCCAGGCCCTGACCCAGCGCCAGCGTCTGGCACAGCTCGGCATCGCGGTGTCGAAGATCAACCACGATCTGCGCAACATGCTGGCCTCGGCGCAGCTTGTGTCGGACCGCCTGGAAGAATCCGACGACCCGACGGTGCGCCAGGCGGCACCGCGCCTGGTCGACAGCCTCGACCGCGCCATCGCGCTCTGCACCCAGATCCTGCGCTACGGCAAGGCCGAGGAACCGGCGCCGAAGCCCGAGACCGTGCCGTTGCACGAGTTCTGCGACGACGTGGCGGCGGCCTTGGGCATCAACCACGCGCCCGGCATGCTGTGGAAGAACCGCGTCCCTGAGGGCCTGGTGATCCGCGCCGATCCGGCGCAGTTCTACCGGCTGATGAGCAACCTGATGCGCAATGCCGTGCAGGCGATGCCGCAGGGCGGCGAAATCCGCGTCAACGCCGCCGTGCTGGAAAACCAGGTGGCGATCGAGATCGCCGATACCGGCAGCGGCTTGAGCGATGCGGCACGAACGCATCTGTTCGAGGCGTTCCGGGGCGGCGCGCGGCGCGGCGGCACCGGGCTGGGCCTGGCCATCGCCCGCGAACTGGTGCGCGGCCATGGCGGCGAACTGGAACTCGCCCGCACCGGCCCGGTCGGCACCACCTTCCGCATCCTGCTGCCCCATAGCGAAGGCGGCGAGGATTGAAAAACGTGGTTAACCAGGGTTAACCACGTCGTTTAACGCAAAGTTCAATCCATTTGCTCTAGGCTGCATCATGCCAAAAAGGCTGTGGCCCGCATCAGCGCGCCACCGATGGAGAAACGACCATGCTGCCCACCCTGCTCCCCCTACGCCGCCTGCTCTCATTGCTTGCCCTGCCCCTGCTGCTGGGCCTTGCCGCCTGTTCTTCGCCACTGCCTTCCGCCGGCACCACCGGCGCGCTCGGCCTCGGTGTCGACTACACGGTCAAGAAGGTGGAGAAGCGCTACGACGTGGAATGCAGCGTCTTCAATATCCTTGAGCAGGGCGAATACTGCGTCCACAAATACAAGCCGACCGACCGCCAGGAAGTTTTCTGCTTCAAGACACTCGGCGGCGTCGACTGCTACGCTGAGCGCGACCCCTACATGCTCGCCGGGCGTTCGCTGCCGACCGCGCCACGCCAGCTTGCCGATCCGCGCATGCCAATGGAACCACGGCCCAACGACCTGCAGAAGGTGGTGGAGAACCTGGACCAGGACATGCAGAATCAGCGCAGGGAAGCCATGGCCCGCGAGGCCGCTGCCAAGGCCGAATTCGAGCGCCAGAACAGTGCCAAGGTGCCGATGGCGCCCTCCGCCGCCGGTTTGCCCCAGGAACAACCGCTGCAACAGCAGCAGCCGGCGCAGTGACCAACAACGGGTTCCCGTTCAAAACCGCCAGCTTCCGTTCAAAACCGTCGGCCTCCGTTCAAAACCGCTTGAGGCGGCAGGCAATCCCGCCGCCTTCATGCTACATATGAGCCATGACTGCCGACGCCCTCGCTGGCGGCCAGACTAAAACCTGGGTCTGGCATCTGCCGGCATCGCCCGATGCCCTGTGGCCGCTGATTTCGGATACCGCCCGCTTCAATGAAGCCGCCGGCACGCCGCGCTACAGCGTGAATGAAACCCCGCGCCCCGATGGCTCGGTGCAGCGTCAGGCAGAAGCCGACTACAAAGGCATCAAGGTTCGCTGGGAGGAACGCCCCTATGAATGGGTGGCGGGACGGCATTTCCGGCATCGCCGGGATTTCGACAACGGACCGCTGCACCAGCTCGGCATCGATGTCTCGCTCGAACCGGAGCAAGACGGCAGCCGTATCACCTACCGCCTGCATGCGGTGCCGCGCGGTTTTCTTGGCCGCCTGCTGCTGCTCACCGGCTTCATCCGGAAATCCGGTGTCTCCATTGAAGCGATGCTGCGCCAGGCCGCCGAGCATGCCCTGGGCCACCGCCCGCTGCCTTTCGACTATACCTCGCCGCCACCGCCTGCGGGTGCTGCCGAAAGACTGCAGGGCCTGATCCTGGCGCTGAATGGCGGCGGCTATGCCCATGGCCTGGCGGAAAGGCTGGCAGCAGAAATCACCACCGCACAGGAAGTCGACCTGGTGCGGATGCGCCCGCGCCGGCTGGCCGCCGCCTGGAACGCGCCGCTGCGCCATGTGCTTGAGCTTTGCCTCGATGCCACCAAGCGCGGCATGCTGACCATGAGCTGGAATCTGCTCTGCCCGCGCTGCGGTGGTGCCAAGAGCCAGGTCTCGTCGCTCGCCGACCTGCCCGGCCAGGCGCATTGCCCCTCCTGCAACATCGTCTATGACGGCGATTTCGCCCGCAATGTCGAGATCGCGTTTCAGCCCGCCGCCAATCTGCGCCCGCTATCGCTGGGCGAGTTCTGCATGGGCGGGCCGCATGTCTCGCGCCATATCCTGGTGCAGCAGATCCTGGCACCCGGCGAAAGCCGCGATGTGGTCGCCGAACTGCCGCCCGGCGAATACCGCCTGCGCGCGCTGGAGCCGGGCGGCGAATGTATCGTGACGCTGGCCGGCGGCGGCGCCGCAATGATCGCCGAACCGGTCGAGGGCGGCAGCTTCAGCATCCGACCTGGCCTCGACCCGGCACGTGGCATCGCCCGCTTCGAGAATCGCACGCAGCGGACATTGACCCTGGTGATGGAATCGCGGCACTGGCGCCAGGAAGCGGTGACGGCGCATGAAGTGACGACCCTGCAGGCGTTCCGCGACCTGCTGCCGACCCAGGTGCTGCGGCCGGGGGAAACCGTCGCCATCGAGCATGTGACCCTGCTGTTCACCGACCTGGAAGGCTCGACCGCGCTGTATGAACGCATCGGCGATGGGGCCGCCTACCGCATGGTGCGGCGGCATTTCGCCTATCTCGCCGAAGAAGTGCGCGCCTTCGACGGCACCCTGGTGAAAACCATCGGCGACGCCGTGATGGCGGCTTTCGCCGATCCGGCGCAGGCCTTGCGCGCGGCATTGGCGGCACAGCGCGGCATCGAGCGCTTCAATGCCAAGTTTCACGCCAAGACGGCAGGCGAAGGCCGGCAGATCGCCGAGGCCGTGACCTTGAAGATGGGCCTGCATGGCGGCCGCTGCATCGCCGTGAACCTGAATGACCGGCTCGACTATTTCGGCTCCAGCGTCAACCTCGCCGCCCGCCTGCAGGGCCGCAGCCGTGGCGGCGAGATCGTGCTGTCGCAGGCGCTCGCCGCCGATCCCGCCGTGGCGCCGCTGCTCGACGGCCTGCCCGCCAGCCGCGAGATGGCCGAACTGAAAGGCTTCACCCAGCCGGTGCCGTTCCTGCGGCTGCGGGTTTAGGGAATAATAATCATCGTCATGCCCGGGCTTGACCCGGGCATCTCACCCCGTTCCCAAAGAGATGCGCGGATCACTGTAAGCGCGCGATCGCCTTACGGCGTTCATGGGCGCACAGGCCCGAAGGGCCCGGCGCGCATGACGACAGAGACTGAGTTGTCACTCTCGCGAAAGCGAGAGTCTCATTTTTGTCAGTGAGAAAAAATGGGATTCCCGCGTGCGCGGGAATGACGGCTGATTTTACCTTAATCCTCGGTCAGCGCCGAAAGGCCGAGCAGTGCGCGGCGGCGCAGCCACAGGCTGGGGCGATAGCGGTCGTCGCCGGTGATCGCCTGCAACTGGGTGAGGATATTCAGCACCGTCTGCGGCCCGAGATGATCGGCGAGCGCCAGCGGTCCGAGCGGATAATTCAGGCCGAGTGTCATTGCCTTGTCGATATCGGCCGGCCCGGCAACGCGGATCTGCGCCATCTCGCAGCCGAGATTGGCCACCATCGCGGCAACACGCTGGCCGATGAAGCCGGCGCTGTCGCGGATCGCCGTCACCTTGCGCCCAGCCTTGTTGAATTGCGCCACCAGGCCATCGCGCAAGGCATGCACCGCACCGGGCGCCTGCATCAGGGTCAGGCGCTTGTCCAGCCGGCCGGTGAGGTCGATGGCGAACAGGCGGCGGTGATCGAAGCCGCGCCGCGCCGCGTAGCCCGACACATCCTCGCCCAGCAGCGCGCAGAGGATCGGGCTCTGGCCATCATCGAAATTCGATACCGAGAAGCCAAGCTCGCGCAGCAATTCGGCCAAGGCATCGTCATCCTCGGCGAGTGCCACCTTCTCGATCGGCGCCGACTCGGATGCCGCATCGGGCGACGGCGCCAGCATCCGGCCGGCATCGTCATAGGCATAGAAGCCGCGCTTGGTCTTGCGGCCCAATTGGCCGCTTTCCGCCATCGCCTGATGCAGCGGCGCGGTGGCGAGCCGGCGGTCATGGAAATAGCCCGCCGAGATGATCTGGCTGACCGGGAAATTCACGTCAATGCCGGTGAGGTCCATCAGCTCGAACGGGCCCATGCGGAAGCCCCAGCAATCGCGCATCACCGCATCGACCTGGGACGGCGTGGCAACGCCTTCCGAGACGATGCGCAGGCCTTCCTGGGTGAAGCAGCGGCCGCCGAGATTGACCAGGAAGCCGGGGCTGTCCTGCACCACCACCGGGCTGCGGCCCATGCGCTCGCCGACCTTGACCAGGGCGGCGACGGTTTCGTCGCTGGTGGCCGGCGCGCGGATCACTTCCACCAGCTTCATCAGCGGCACCGGATTGAAGAAATGCAGGCCGCCGACGCGCTCGCGATACTGGCAGCTCCGTGCGATGGCGGCGATTCGCAACGACGAGGTGTTGGAGGCCAGCAGGCAATCCGGGCGCACGATGGCCTCGAGCTGGGTGAAAAGCTGCTGCTTCACTTCCAGATTCTCGATGATCGCCTCGACCACCAGATCGACCTCCTTGATCTGCTCCAAGGCATCGGCAACGCGGAGCTGTGCCTTGGCGGCAGCGGCCTCGTCCGCCGGCAGGCGGCCCTTGGCGACGAGCGAATCGAGCTGGGCGGCAATCGCCTCGGCGGCCTTGGCGGCGGCGCCCGGCGCGGCATCGAACAGCCATACCTGCATGCCGCCCTGGATGCCGACCTGCGCGATGCCCCGGCCCATGGCGCCAGCGCCGATCACGGCAACGCTCCCGATGCTCAGTGCCATGGCCTATCCTCCTTTATTGCTTCATCTTTTCGCCCGCTTACGGCGGGCCGCCATCCTGCCGTTGCGGCCCTTGAACCGCAAGCCTGCCCGCCCCATCTATTGAGTCAAGCGGGGTGCCGATACCGGGCCCCGTGCAAGGCACTCGCTATTGTTTAGGAGTCCGGCCATGACACGCGTATCGCTTTTTTCCAGCCCGCTGCTGCTCGGCTTCGATCACATGGAACGGATGATCGAGCGCGCCGCCAAGTCGGGTGCGGAAGGCTACCCCCCCTACAATATCGAACAGATCGGCGAAGACGGCCTGCGCATCACGCTCGCGGTCGCCGGCTTCAGCATGGCTGACCTGGCGATCACCCTGGAGGACAACCAGTTGGTGATCCGGGGCCGCCAGAGCGAGGACAAGGACCGCATCTTCCTGCATCGCGGCATCGCGGCGCGGCAATTCCAGCGCGCCTTCGTGCTGGCGGAAGGCATCCAGGTGACTGGCGCCCAGCTCAGCAACGGCCTGCTGCATATCGACCTGGTGCGGCCGAAGCCGCAGCCACAGGTGCGCACCATCCAGATCAATGCCGGCGACGGCAGCGGCGAGGGCCGTATCGGCCTCGGCGAGTAGAGCCGGCTTCAGTCTTTCCAGTAGCGCGTACCATGAAAGGAGTTCGTCATGGCTATCCCCAGCAACAACGATAACAACACCGCCAGCCCTAAGCCGGCGAGTCTGGCAATGACGCCGGAAGCCTTCGCCAATCTCGGCGCACCGCAGCTTGCCTATATCCGTCCGGTGCAGGGCCCCGATGGCGCCGAAATCTTCGGCATCTTCTCGGCCAGCGGGCAGCAGCTCGGCTACGCGCCGGAACGCGACCTAGCTTTCGCCGCCGCGCGCCAGCACGAGTTGGAGCCGGTCAGCCTGCAGTAATTCAGACTGCAGCAATGTAGTGCCAGGTCAGCCGCCGCAGGTGATCGCCTGCGGCTGGCGGCCCTGCAATTCAGCCGCCCCCGAAGCCGCGTCCACCACTGCGACGCGGCCCTGGCGGGTGAGGCCGTTGATGCCGGTATCGAGGCGGAAATACGCCGCCTGGCCGGCGGTGAGATCGACCAGCAATTCGCCGCCATTCTCCATATCCGTGACCCGGTGCCGGCCCGGCGGCAGATCGCAATAGGCGCTGCCGCCATTGCCGAGCGCCGTCACACGCCGGCCATCCACCGCCAGCGGCTTTTCCGCCGCGCCGCCGATCAGGCCGCCAGCCGCGCCAAGAGTGAACGTGGTGCGATAGAGATAGAGCCGCGCCATGCCATCGGCCGGCAGCGCCTGGACGACAGACGGCGTGGCGCCGGGCGGCGTGGCGGCAGCACAACCAGCCAGTGCGGCCAGGATGAGGATAGAGAATGAGCGATGCAACACCATGACAAATCTCCCTGCGGCGAATGCGCCGGCAAGGCCGAGGTTATGTCATGTTGGTGTGGCCGCCGCCTGCGGCACGATGCCTCGGTGCGAGATTAAGTCTTAGCTGCGATTTATGCGGGTTTTATAACCCTTACGCGGCGTGGCGGTTTTTTCGCTCAAGCCGCGTGGCAGCTTTTCGCTCAAGCCGCGTGGCTGGCCGGGGTATCGGTGAGCAGCGCGTAGATGGCATCGGCGCTGTCGGCGCCGCGCAGCTTCTCACAGATGCCCTTGTCGCGCAGCAGGCGCGACACGCGAGCCAGTGCCTTGAGATGGTCCGCGCCCGCCGATTCCGGCGCCAGCAGCAGGAACACCAGATCCACCGGCATCTCGTCGATCGAGTCGAAGTCGATCGGCCGCTCGACGCGGGCGAACAGGCCGTAGAGCTTCGGCAGGCCGGCGATGCGGCCATGGGGAATGGCGATGCCATTGCCGACGCCCGTGGTGCCGAGCCGCTCGCGCTCGAGCAGGGTTTCGAAAATCTGCCGCTCATGCAGGCCGGTCAGCCGCGCAGCGCGCGATGCCAGTTCCTGCAAGGCCTGCTTCTTGCTGTTGGCCTTCAGATTGGCGACAACGCCATCGGGGCTCAAAAGCTCGTGTATTTCCATGACGCGTCTTTATCCATGAATCCTGTTGCCGCGCGGCTTCGCTCGATCTGCCATGCCGTCATCAGACGGTGGCATCGAGATCCGGCTTGCGGGCGTGATGATTGCGGCGCTTGCGCTTGTCGCGCCGCACCTGCTTGGCCAGCTTGTCCAGCGCCTGGTCGAAACTGGCATAGATCTCCGGGTCGCTGGCATCGGCCTGCATGTCGATACTGGTGCCGACATGCACGGCGCAGGCACAACGGAACATGCTGCCTTCACGGCTGAACACCACATTCGCCTCGATGGCATTTTCCATGTACTTCGAGACAGCGGCGATGAGTTTCATCTCGACATGACCACGCAGGGCCTCGCCGAGATCGACTTGCTTACCCGAGATGAGGATTTTCATGGTGTCTCACGATCCGAATGACGGTCGGTTACGGCATGATCCACAATTCGCCGCCGAGATACAAACTATTCTTGCCGGCTTTGCCGGCAGGGTTGCAACGGCGGTCGATACGGGCGACCAGCGGGGGCGGACCATAGAGAAGCGCCCCAGGACTGTCAACCGCACCTATGTATTTGATCTGGTTATGAATCCTTGAGATTCAAGGGGCCTTAAGACGTTTTCGGCGGCGCCGTGCGATGAATCGGCGAGAGATGGTCAGGGCTGCTGACCGTGACACCAAGGTCGCGCACCAGGCCATTGGAAATGCCGTAGACCCAGCCATGCAGGCTCAAGGGCTGGCCGCTGGCCCAGGCATTCTGAACAATCGTCGTCTTGGCCAGATTGAGCACTTGTTCGCGTACATTCATTTCGCAGAGCGCGTTGACGCGCTTGTACTCATCCACGATGGCATCGAGTTCGGCGGCATTGCGTTCGCGGGTATCGCGGATCGGGCGCAGCCAATGATCGATCAGGCCGAGCTGTTCCTGGAACAACGCCGTGCGCACACCGCCGCAGCCGTAATGGCCGGTGACGATGACATGCTTCACCTTCAGGAACTCGATGGCGTACTGCAATACCGCCAGGCAGTTCATATCCGACGGCTGCACCAGGTTGGCGACATTGCGGTGCACGAACAATTCGCCCGGATCGAGGCCGACGATTTCATTCGCCGGCACGCGGCTATCGGCGCAGCCGATCCACAGATAGGCCGGATTCTGCTGATGCGACAGGCGGTCGAAGAAGCCGGGATCGACCGAGAGCTTGCCGATGGCCCAGGCGCGGTTGTTGTCAAAAAGCTTTTCGATATCGGACATGGGTCCTCGTGCTCAACTTAGCCAACGGGAAGCAGGCCAGCTTTCTTCAAGCGGCGCCGCTCCACCGAGGACGGAATGTTCATTGCCTCGCGGTATTTCGCCACGGTGCGGCGGGCGATGTCCACCCCTTTGCCGGCGAGAATTTCCACGATCTTGTCGTCGGACAGCACATCGTCGGCGCTTTCGGCGTCGATCAGATCCTTGATGCGGTGACGGATTGCCTCGGCCGAGAAACTGTCGCCGCCATCGGTAGCGCCGATCGAGGCGGTGAAGAAATACTTCATCTCGAAAATGCCGCGCGGCGTCGCCATGGTCTTGTTCGAGGTGACGCGGCTGACCGTGCTTTCATGCATCTCGATGGCTTCCGCCACCGCCTTGAGGTTCAGCGGCTTCAAATGATCGATGCCGAGGCGCAGGAAAGCCTCCTGCTGGCGCACGATCTCGCTCGCCACCTTGAGGATGGTCTGCGCCCGCTGGTCGAGCGACTTCACCAGCCAGTTGGCCGAGTTGAGGCATTCCGAAAGATAGCTCTTGGTCGCCTTCTCGCGCTCGCCCTTGCCCTCACCGCCACGGCCCTCGCCTTTGGCCTCCGGCTTGCTGCGCGCGACGCGGGCATAATAGCGCGTGTTGACCAGCACGCGCGGCAGCGTGTCGTTGTTCAGTTCCACCAGCCAGCCGCCATCCGGGCCGCGGCGCACGAACACATCCGGGATCAGCGTCTGCACCGGCTCGCCGCCGAATACCAGTCCCGGCTTCGGGTTCAGCGCGCGGATTTCCTTGATCATGTCGGTCAGGTCTTCCTGATCGACGCCGCAGACTTTGAGCAGGCCCGGTATGTCGCGCTTGGCAAGCAATTCGAGATTGTCGAGCAACGCCTGGATCGCCGGGTCGAGGCGGTTGCGCTCGCGCAACTGCAGCGCCAGACATTCCTTCAGGCTGCGGGCGAACAGACCCGCCGGGTCGATCTGCTGCAGCTTGGCCAGCACCGCCTCGGCAACACTCAGCGGCGCCCCCAGGCGATCCGCCAGATCCGCCAACGGTTCGGTGATGTAGCCGGCTTCATCCAGGCTGTCGATCAGCGCCTGGCCGATCAGCCGTTCCGCCGGACTGGCCGGCACCAGGCGCCATTGCTCCTCGACATGGGCGCGCAGGGAGAGGTCTTCCGACAGCGTCTGCTCGAGCGAACTCTCGCCATCCTCGAAGCGCATGTCGCCGCCACGGCCCGAGATATAGGAATCGGATGGCCCCAGGCCACCGCCCTCGCCGCCATAGCCATAGGCATCGGCGCCGCTATCGGGGCCATCGGCCTCCACATCCATCGCCTCGCGCGCCGAGACGACGCTGGCGTCGCCATCGAGATCGAGGCGGGCAGGATCGCCGCCACCTTCCGCAACCTCGAAGGAATCGCGAGCATCCTCAGCACTGCCCTCGCCATCCTGGCGCTCCAGCAGCGGGTTGCGCTCCAACTCCTGCTCGACATAGGCGGTGAGTTCGATATTGGAAAGCTGCAACAGCTTGATCGCCTGCTGCAACTGCGGCGTCATCACCAGGGCTTGGCCCTGCCGCAGCTCCAGACGCGGGCCGATTGCCATGCTAATGGGTCACCAGCTAAAACGCTCGCCGAGATAGACCCGGCGAACGTTCTCGTCG